>JBHENL010000237.1:0-4278 GCA_046262075.1 Gemmatimonadota bacterium | reverse complement strand
CGGGGCGCCGATCTTCCCGGAGCCGCTGCGGGGAGGCGAGACACTGGCGGACGTGATCGACGAGGCGTGCCTGGCCTACAACGGCGGCCGGCTGCGGGACGCCTGCCGGCTGCTCGCGACCAAGATCCTCGAGGACGACGTGCTCGTGGGGCTGAGCCTGACCGGGGCGCTGACGCCCGCGGGCCTCGGGCGCTCCTGCCTGATCCCCCTCGTCCGGGCGGGGTTCGTGGACTGGATCGTCTCGACGGGGGCGAACCTCTACCACGACACCCATTTCGGGATCGGCCTGCAGATGCACCGCGGCTCGCCGTTCCTGGACGACACGCTGCTGCGCCGGGAGGGCGTGGTGCGGATCTACGACGTGCTCTTCGACTACGAGGTGCTGCTCTCGACCGACGCGTTCTTCCGCGAGGTCGTGCGCCGGCCCGAGTTCCAGCGTGAGATGGGAACGGCCGAGTTCCACCACCTCGTCGGCCGCTACGTGGCGGCGCGGGAGGAGGCCCTCGGGCTGCGCGACGCGAGCTTCCTCGCCGCGTGCTGGCGCCACGGCGTGCCGGTGTACACGTCTTCGCCGGGCGACTCCTCGATCGGGATGAACGTGGCCGCCCTCGAGCTCACCGGGAACGCCTGCCGGATCAACCCATCGATCGACGTGAACGAGACCGCGGCGCTCGTCCTGGACCGCAAGCGCGCGGGCGGCAAGAGCGCCGTGGTGATCTTGGGCGGTGGCTCGCCGAAGAACTTCGTGCTGCAGACCGAGCCCCAGATCCAGGAGGTGCTGGGGATCGCCGAGGAGGGGCACGACTACTTCCTGCAGTGCACCGACGCGCGGCAGGACACGGGCGGCCTCTCGGGGGCGACCCCCGGCGAGGCCGTCTCGTGGGGCAAGGTGGATCCGACGCGCCTGCCGGACGCCGTCGTTGTCTACACGGACACGACGATCGCGCTGCCCATCCTCACGGCCTACGCGCTCACGAGGCGCCCGCCGCGTGAGCCGCGCCGGCTCTACGACCGGCGGGCTCGGGCCCTCGAGGATCTGCGCCGCGCCCACGCCGAGGCCGAGCGCGCGGGGGAGTCGCGCCAGGAGCCGGATGGAGAGGGCGGCACCGCCGTCGGGCGTGCCACTCCGACGCTGGAGGAGCCCTCCTCGTGAAGGCGAGGCCCGTCGGGGTCCCCCGCCTCCACCCTCACCGCTCGAACGAGTAGCCCTCGAGCCACGGGAAGGCGGCGGCGCGCCGCGCCACCTCGGCACGCTGCCGCGCGGACCACGCCACCCGCGCGCGACTCCGGTGCGGCGCGTCGTTCACGATCGCCGAGCACGCCGCCAGCTCGGCCTGGAGCAGCCCCTCCACCTCCAGCAGCGGCTCCAGCTCGTCGCCCAGGCCGAGCAGCACTTCGCGCTTGTACGCGCTGTTGTGCCACGCGATGGCGTCGGCGGGCCCGCTGGCGTCGAGCTCGAGCCAGCGGCCGAACGACGTCAGCAGCGTGGCCCAGCTCACGGCCGTGGCCGGATTGGCGTTGACGATCGAAGGCCCCACCGCCGCCCACGGCCCGCGGTGCGCCTGCAGCAGCGCCTCTGCCCAGCCCGGCTCCGGGAACGAGTGGTCCTCGCCGAAGGCGACGACCGGCGCCGACGCCGCACGCGCCCGGCGGTCCCGTCCGCCACGCTGGCGAGCCGGCGGGAGCGCCGCGATATTCCCGCCTCGCGCAACGCCCGTCCCCGGCCGAGCTCCCACCCTCCACGATCGCGCTGCCCGCGCCCATCGCTCCATGCGCTCTCCTCGCGCGCCGCACCGGTCGCGCGCCGCGTCCGCCCCGTCGCCGCGCCGTCAGCGCGCGCGCAACCTCGCGCCGCGGCGTGCGCGCGCGCTCCTGTTCCACGCGCTGGTCATCGCCGCCGTGAGCGCCGCCTCGGCCGGCGCCCAGGACCTCGACCCGCGGGTCGCGCGCCTGATCCGTCGCGCCGACGTGGCGCGCTCCCTCGAGGAGATCGCCCGCCGCGACGAGCAGGTCCTGGCGTGGCAGCGCGCGCTCGCCGAGATCCCGGCCCCCACCGGGCAGGAGGGCGCCCGGGCGCGATACGTGCAGCGCCAGTTCCAGATCATGGGGCTCGGGGAGATCCGCATCGACGAGACCGGAAACGTGCTGGCGGTGCGGCCCGGACCCGGATCGCGGCCGCGGCTGCTCCTGATGGCGCACCTGGACACGGTCTTCCCGTTGGGAACGCCGCTCGAAGTGCGCGTGGAGGGGGAGCGCCTCGTCGGCCCGGGGGTCCACGACAACGCACGTGGGGTAGCGGTCCTGCTCGGCGTCGCCGAGGCCCTGGCGCGCAGCCCGGCACGGCTCGACGGCCCGGTGCTGTTCGCCTGCACGGTGGGCGAGGAGGGACTGGGAGACCTGCGGGGGGCGAAGGCGCTCTTCGCGTCCGGGGGTCCCGCGCGCGACGTCGGCTACGTGCTGAATCTCGACGGCGCCGGCATGGACCGCATCGTGAACCGCGCCCTGGGGAGCCGCCGCTACCGGGTCGCCTATCAGGGCCCCGGCGGCCACAGCTGGAACGACTTCGGGCTCGTGAACCCGGCGAACGCCCTCGGGCTCGCCATCGCGCGCCTGGCGCGGCTCGCACCCTCCGAGGATCCGCGCACGAGCCTCAACGTGGGCCGCGTGGGCGGGGGCACGTCCATCAACTCGATTCCGAGGGAGGCCTGGATGGAGCTGGACTTGCGCTCCGAGGACGCCGAGGCCCTGCGCGGCGTAGAGAAGGCCGCGATGGACGCGCTGGTGGCGGCGCTGCGCGAGGAGCGCGCCGCGCGTGGGGACGAGCGGGGTCAGCTGGAGTTGGAGGTCGAGCTCGTGGGCGACCGGCCGGCGGGGGCGCTTCCGGCGGAGTCGTTCCTGGTGCGGGCGGCGCGGGCCGTCACGCGCGCGCTGGGGGTCGAGCCGGTCCTGAGCGTCTCCTCCACCGACGCGAACGTGCCGCTGGCGCTCGGGGTCCCGGCGGTGAGCCTGGGCGGGGGCGGCGTGGGCGGGCGTGCCCACAGCCCGCACGAGTGGTTCGATCCGCGCGAGTCGCGGCACGGGATCGAGCGCGTGTTCCTGCTGACCCTGCTGCTGGGCGAGCCTGCGGCGGGGTGAGCGGACTCTGGCGACTCCCGAGGGCGGAGCAGATATTCCGGGCACCCCCTCCCGGAAAAGGTGGCATGGCCCACGCCGATCGCTCCCTTCCCTTCGAGCCCTCCACCGGGGCGGGCCGGACGGCGCCCGACAGCGCCCCGGCCGAACGCGCGGCCTCCGAGTTCATCTGCACCGTGCACGGCGTCTGCTTCGAGAACCGCTACCGCAAGCTCGGCGAGCTCGCGGCGGGCGACCCGCTCTACCTGCAGCGTGAGCACGGCAGCCGGATCGATGCGAACGCGATCCGCGTCATGGACCCGCGGGTGGAGCAGCTCGGCTACCTGCCGCCCGAGATCTCGCGCTGGCTCGCGCCGCTGATCGACGGAGGCAGTCCGACCCTCGCGCGGGTGCACCGCGTCTCCCGCAAGGACATCCCGTACTACGAGCGGCTGGTGATCGAGGTGGAGGTCCGGTAGCATCGAACCGATCGGCCGAGCGCTGCGGCGCCGCGGTTCGTCGCCGGCCGAGCGGGCGGTGCGTCCTCAGTCGAAGGGGAGCTCGAGGGTGCCCTGGCCGCCTTCGTCCGCCTCGTCCTCGGCGGCCGCCCGCTCCGCCGCGGCCTCCTCGGCGTCGCGCCTGCGGCGCCGCGTCAGCCAGCGAGGCTCGATGCCTTCGACGAGGAACTCGACGAACGCTTCTTCCACGCGGGGCAGGTTGGGCCGCGACAGCTTGAACGTCGCGTGGCGCTCCGCGCGCTGGAAGGAGCCGAAGACCAGGTGCACCTCCTCCGTCGCGTCCACGCGCGAGACGCGGATCTCCCGATCTACGACGGAGGCGTCCTCGCGCTGGGGGTCGCCGACGCGAAACGCGATGCGCAGCCCCGAGGAGCCGAAGCCCTCCACCTCCAGACCGGGCTCGTTCACGCCCTCGAACGTGCGCCGCAGCCCCTCGACGAGGAAGCGGTACTTCTCCTCGAAGGCGAGATCGGGCTCGGGGGCCTCGAGTCGGGGCGCCAACCGCGCGCGCTTCTCGGCGATGCGCTCGCGCACCCCCTGAATGAAGCGCTCGTGTACGGGGGGTGGCCGGCTCACGAGGGGAGAGGATGGCGCAAGTCGGCGCCCGCGGGGGTTGGAGTCCGACGAGTGTACCCGTCGCGGCGGGGGG
>JBHENL010000236.1:0-6833 GCA_046262075.1 Gemmatimonadota bacterium | reverse complement strand
GGCGCAGGCTAGCCGCGGAGAGCGCGCGCTCACGAGCGCGCGGCAGGTCGCCCTGGCGGCCCAGCGACATCGCCACGCGCGAGTGCACGAGCCAGTCCTCGTAGGCGGCTCGGGCACGCCCCAGCCCATCGGCGAGCGCGGGCTCCGCGCGAGCCGCGAACGCTCCCGCCCGCGCCAGATCGGCCTCGATGCGCCGGCGCTGCACGTCGACCGAGACGAGGAACACCGGGTCGCTGGTCAGGAGATACCCGCGCAGGTCGTTGGCCAGGTCGAGGACCTCGCGGTGCAGCCGCTCCAGCGTGACCTCGAGCGGCGTCAGCGTTCCACGGATCTCCTCGTGGAGCCGGCCGCTCTGGCTGGCGGACCAGTTCGGCAGGGCCACCATCCCGAGCAGGCACATGGCGACGAGGGCCAGCCCGGCCGGCAGGCGCGGCGCGCCTCGCCAGGTCGAGGGGTCTCGGAGCGCGAAGGGATCCTTGCGGTAGGTGGAGCGTCGGCCCATGGCGGGAGCGAAGAATGGCCCTCGCCGCTGGAGGGGGCAAGGCGCGCGGGCGCGTGGCCGTCAGGGCAGGAGGCCGAGCCCCAGCATTCCCGTGATGATGCCGAGGAACAGGCCCACACCCATGCAGAACGCGTGGAGGTCCCGGTCGTCCGGTCGGGCGCGGCCGCGCCAGAGGCGCCAGCCCAGGACGGCCCCGGGCAGGAGCGGAGCGAGCGTGAGTGCGGCGAAGAACGCATGCCCGCTGCTCAGCGCCGGCTCGCCACGGGCAAGGGCCAGGATCAGGGGCCCAGCGGCGAGCCCCACGACCAGGGTCGCCACGAAGGCGAGCCCGATGCGCGCGTGGCGGTCGACGAGCGCGGCGCGCGCCGACCAGGTCCCGCGCCGGCGGAGGCCGCGCATGCGCAAGCCCATCGCCAGGGCCCAGATCGCGAGTGCCAGCGCGCCCGCCTGCCACAGCGGGTGGAGGTAGGGCAGCAATCCCACGGGCTTTCCCCTCCCTCCGGCGGAGCGTAGCTTGGACGCGTGGCCGTTACCATCACCGAGATCCACCGGGTGGATGAGCGCGGCAGCCGCCGCATGGCGGAGGTCTACCCGCCGGAGGACAGAGTGACGCCGGTCTGCGTCCACCTCAGTGATCCCGCCTTCGGCGACCGCCTCCTGTCGCTCGACATCCTCGTGCGCCCCGCCGCTCCCTTCCTGGACGCCCCGGCCGGCCACCGGCCCGACCCCGCCACGGTCCACCGCGGGACGCCGCAGCGCAACTACTTCACCACGGCCGGCCTGCGCGAGACGATCGACATGCTGATCGAGGGCCTGCCACGCGAGGGCGTGCCGCGCTACGAGCTACGGGAGCGCATCCAGCCGACGAGATACTAGGGGCCGTCGCGGGGCCGCCGCCACAGGAGGCGGCCGGCGCGGGGCACGCCGGGCTGGTCCTGGCGGGAGGGCTCTCCTCGCGCATGGGGCGGCCGAAGGCGCTGCTTCCCCTCCGGGGCGTTCCGTTGCTGAAGCGCGTGGTCGATCGTCTGCGCGAGGTCGTGGACGACGTCGTGGTCGTCGGCTCCGCCGAGCAGGAGCTCCCCGAGGCGGGAGCTCGGGTGGTTCGCGACCTGCGTGCGCAACGTGGTCCCCTGGGTGGACTGGAAGTCGGCCTCGCGTCCGTGACGGGGCTGGCGTTCGCCACCTCGTGCGACGCGCCGTGGCTGCAGCCCGCGCTCGTCCGGCGCATGCTCGAGCTCGCGAGCGGCTTCGAGGCCGCCGTACCGCGCTGGGGCGGCAGGCTGCAGCCCCTCGCAGCCGTCTACGACCCGGCCGTACTGCCCGCGGTGCGCCGTCTCCTGGACGCGGAGCGGCTGCGCCCGGCGTTCTTGTTCGACGCGGTGCGCACCCGTGTCGTGGAGGAGGAGGAGCTGCGCGACGTGGACCCCACTGGCCTCTCGTTCCAGAGCGTGAACACTCCCGAGGAGTACGCGGCCGCTCTGGCCGTTGCGCCGGTGCGCGTGACCTTCGAGCTCTTCGGCCAGCCGCGCGTCCTGGCGGGCCGCCCCGAGGCGGGGGTGGACGTCCCGCCTCCGGCGACGCTCCGCGAGGCGCTGGCGGCGCTCGCGCGCGCGACGCCCACGCTCGTCGGGACCGTGCTGCGCGCCAGCGGCGCGCCCGCGCCGGGTTTCCTCGTGAGCCTCGACGGGCGCGAGTTCACGCTCGACCTCGACCGTGAGGTCGCCGACGGCGCGCGGCTGCTCCTCGTGAGCTCCGCCGCGGGCGGCTGACGTGACCGCGCTGCAGGAGCTCTTCGAGGAGCGCCTGCGGGCGCGCGCGGGCCGGCTCTCCCGCGCCACCGGCGAGTCGTTGCCGGGGGGATACTGGAAGAAGCTCCTGCACGTCGACCTGACGCGGCGCGCCTGGGAGCTGCTGCCGCTGGAGGAAGAGCTCCTGCGCGTCACGATCGGCGGTGCCGGCCTCGGGGCCGCCCTGCTCCACCGCTGGTGCCCGCCCGGCGTGGACCCGCTCGATCCGGCCAACCCCCTGCTCCTCGTGACGAGCCCTCTCCTGGGCACGCCCCTCACGACGACCTCGAAGTACACGGTCCTCACCAAGTCGCCGCTCACGGGCTTCATCACCGACTCGCTCTCGTCGAGCTTCTTCGCGCTCGCCCTGAAGGGCTGCGGGGCCGACGCCGTGGTGGTGACGGGCGCCGCCGAGGGGCCCACCTGGCTGGAGCTCCGGCGGGGTGAGGTGCGCTTCCACGACGCGAGCGCCGTGTGGGGCCTCTCCGCGGCCGAGACCGACCGGGCGCTGCGGGCGGTCACCGGGCGGCGCGCCCGCGTTGCGGCGATCGGCCCCGCCGGCGAGCGAGGGGTGCGCTTCGCCACGATCTCCAACGACCGGCGCCACGCCGGCCGTGGCGGCGCGGGTGCGGTGATGGGTGCCAAGAACCTGAAGGCGCTCGCGGTGCATCCCGGCCAGCAGCCCGGCGTGGCCGACCCCGAGCGGCTGATGGAGCTCGCGGCGCGGCTGCGGGAGCGCAGCCTGGGACCCGCCACCGCGAAGTACCGCACGCTCGGCCCGACCGCGAACGTGGCGCTCTTCAACCGGCTGGCGGCGCTCCCGGCCTACAACTTCCGCCGCTCCACCTTCGAGGGCGCCGAGCGCCTCACGGGCGAGAGCCTGGCGGCAGAGCGGCGGGTGAAGCGTCTCTCGTGCGCCGGCTGCACGGTGGGCTGCGAGCACGTCTTTCGCTCGCGGACGACGGGAGGTGCCGGGCGGCTGGAGTACGAGACGCTCTTCGCGCTGGGGCCGCTGGTCGGCGTCGACGACCCCGATGCCGTCCTGCGCTGCGCCCAGCTCTGCGACGAGGCGGGCCTGGACACGATCAGCACCGGCGGCACGATCGCCTGGGCGCTCGAGGCCGAGGAACGCGGCCTCTTCGCGGCCGCGGGTCTGGGGCGGCTCGACGCCCGCTTCGGCGACGCCGAGGCCGTGGCGCGCCTGATCGGGCTCGTGGCGCGGCGCGAGGGACTCGGCGACCTGCTGGCGGGGGGCTCGCTGCGCGCCGCCCGTGCGGTGGAGGGCGGATCGGAGGCCTTCGCGATGCAGGTGAAGGGCATGGAGCTGCCGGGATACGAGCCGCGCAGCCTGCAGACGATGGCCGTCGGCCTCGCGGTGGGATCGCGCGGGGCCTGCCACAACCGCTCGGGCGCCTACGAGGCGGACTTCTCCCCCGGCGTCGATCGCCTGCGCGCCGAGCGCGGGCGCGGCCGTCTCGCCGCCGAGAGCGAGGACCGCTCGGCGCTCCTGGACTCGCTCGTCGTGTGCAAGTTCCTGCGCGGGTGCTTCGAGGAGCTCTCCGACGAGGCGGCCGAGATGCTCGCGGCCGTGACCGGCTGGGACGTGAGCGGGCCCGAGCTGGCGCTCGCCGCCGAGCGGACGACCAACTTGAAGAAGGCCTTCAACCTGCGCGAGGGCTGGCGGCCGGCGGACGACACGCTCCCCGAGCGCTGCCTCACCGAGGCGCTGCCGAGCGGCGTGGCGGCGGGGACGAGGCTCTCGCGCGAAGACCTGCGGGAGATGATCGCCGGCTACTACGAGGCGCGAGGGTGGACGGCGGACGGTCAGATCGCGCCCGCGACCGACGAGCGACTCGGGCTCACTCCTCTCGTTTCGGCGCCTTCGCTTGCGGATGCGTAGCGCACGATCCGTCGCGGGCTCCCATCCATCAAGAACTTTCGCGCCGCGATCTATTGATCAGTTACCAGATCGTCTCTTCCCCGTTCGTTTTGCTCGCGGCAGGCCTTTGTCGCGTGGACCCACCATTCCTCGTTGCGATTCGGATGCGCCAGTGGCACGCTCCAAAGCACGAGTCACCCACGCATTCACACTTTGACGTTCCCGGGCAGCAGCCCCCGCCACGGCGCGGTGCAGACTCGGGGTCGCCCGAACGAGCAGCCGCCCCGAATACGGCTTCTCCGGCTCCTTGCCTCTCTCGGAGCACCATTCCAAGTAATCTTCGATCGACGTCGCCATTTCACGGCGCAGTTCCTCGACTTGACGGCGCCCTTGTCGGTTTCTTTCCGCGGGTGAGGGCCAGGGTTGCCGCCGTCGCGGATCAGCAGCCCGGTGGACCGTTCCTCTCGCTGAGGATCTGCTCGAGCACGAGCCAGCGGTCCATGCCCGCGAACTTCTGGTGCATCTTCGTGCTCGGCGGCCCCCCGGGCTCCTCGTCCTCGCGGTTCTGCAGGTCCGCCAGCGCGTCCAGCCCGCCTTCCCGGAACTCCCTGAGCCCGCGCTCCAGCGCCATCCCCGCCGTACGGAAGCAGAACAGCGTCGAGAACTGCAGCGTGTAGCCGAGGTCGGCGAGCTGCTGGTTCGTGATCAGCCGCCCCTCCCTCTTCGCTCGGCCGAAGTAGAGCGAGGGCGACAGGTTGAAGCCCAGCATCTGGTCGGGGTAGTGCTTGCGCACGCCCTCGGCGAACTCCTGCGGCTGGTCCAGCTCTGTGTTGTTGAACTCGGGCCAGATCACGTCCACGCCCAGCTCGGCCGCCTCCCAGGCGTCCTCGATCGCGGCCTGCACGCCTGCCGGCCCGCGGCCGGGGAGCGCGCCGTCGATCGAGTCGGTGCGGGCGATGAGGCCGACGTTCACCCCCGCGGCCTGCGCGGCCGCCTTGACGGCGCGCAGCTTCGCGATCCACTGCTCGCGCGGAACGAGCACCTTGGCGCGCTTCTGCTTGCCGACGTTCATGATGTGGCCGCACGTGCGGTTCGCCGGGTCCTGGTTCTCGAGGTGCACCGCTCCCACGTTCACCCGGATCAGCGCCTGCGTGAGCGCGAAGGTCTGGGTCGGCCCACCGAAGCCCGCCTCGATGTCCACGAACATCGGCGGCGCCTCGAGGAGCTCCGCCCCGTCCGTGTCGTAGAAGCGCGCGTGGCGCGCGCCCTCGATGCCGTGCCACAGCTCCAGTGCCAGCTTCACCATGTCGTGCGAGCCGTAGACCCCGATGTCCGGGAAGAGGCTCTTGGTCGCGGCGAGCTGCCAGCCGCTGGCGTAGAGCATCGGGAAGCCGAGGCGGGTCATCATGGCGGCGGTGAACGCGTCATAGGCGCCGCAGGTAGCCACGTAAGAACCGCGGGCCTGTGCCTCCCGCAGGAGGCGGCGGAACTTCTCGGAGGGAGCCTCCGTGTCCGGTGGAGCGAAGAGCGCGGCCAGGCGCTCCGCGGGGTAGGTGCCCTCCTTCGCCGCCACCGTCGCGTCGACCGTCATGCCGTCCTCCTCATCCTGGGCCCAGGCCTCGCGGGGCGTGCGCCGCCGCTGCGACGCCGCCTCGCCGGATTACAACAGGTTCCGCTGCACCACTCTAGCCGCCGCCGCCGCTCCACGCGACGGGAACCCTTCGCCCGCCGCGCGTGCGGGGCGCGCCGGACGTCCAGAGCCGGAGAGTCCGGGCATCGGGCTTAATGGCTGTGATAAGAGGGGCGCTGGAAGCGGCCGGAAGCGCTCCGAGCGCCGCACCGAGGATGCCTACTCCGGTGGCGCGAAGGCGGACATCCGACGGCGGGAGGAGAGCGCCTCGGTCCGGTGGACCGCGAAAGCCTAGCGCTCCTCGAGGGGCACGTAGCGCAGGTCGCGGGGGCCGACGTACTCCGAGCGCGGCCGGATGAGCTTGTTGTTGCGCATCTGCTCGAGGACGTGCGCGGTCCAGCCCGAGACCCGGCTCATCGCGAAGATCGGGGTGAACAGGTCGGGAGGGATCCCCAGCTCGTAGTAGGTGCTGGCCGAGTACAGGTCCACGTTGCTGTGGAGGCCCTTCTCGGCGCGCATCAGGTCCTCCATGCGCCGCGACATCTCGAACCACGGGCCGCCGTCGTCGCGCGAGGCGAGCTCGCGCGAGAACTCGCGCAGGTGGGTCGCGCGGGGGTCCTCGGTCTTGTACACGCGATGGCCGAACCCGCTGATCTTCTGCTTCTGCTCGAGGCGCTCGTGAACCACGTCCTCGACGGAGCGGCCGGACCGCTCCACGTCGAGCAGCATCCGCATCACGGCCTCGTTCGCCCCGCCGTGCAGCGGGCCCTTCAGAGTCCCGAGCGCGGAGGTGATCGCCGAGTACAGGTCCGACTGCGTCGCCGACGTGACCCGCGCCGCGAAGGTCGAGGCGTTGAACCCGTGATCGGCGTGCAGGATCAGGCAGACGTCGAAGATGCGCGCCTCGGAGGGCGAGGTGGGCTCTCCGTTCAGCTGGTGCAGGAAGCCGGCGGCCAGGTCCAGCTCGGGCCTGGGCTCGACGACGTCCCGGCCCTCCCGCAGCCGGTGGAAGGCGGCCACGATGGGGCCGTGCAG
>JBHENL010000235.1:0-10122 GCA_046262075.1 Gemmatimonadota bacterium | reverse complement strand
TAGTAGCTCTCGCGCAGGAGCGCAGCACCGCAGTACGGGCACGCGAAGGCCTCCAGCAGACTCACCGCGCCGCCTCGGCGGGACGCGCGACGAAGCGCTCCGGCCGGAAGGGCGCCGCCGCCTCGCGTGCCCACGCCTCGCCGGCGATCTCGCCGCTCACGATCTCGGCGGTGAGCGGGGCCAGCAGGATGCCGTTGCGGAAGTGTCCGGTGGCGTGGTAGAGGCCTGCCACCTCCGTCGAGGCGCCGAGGATCGGCAGGTCGTCGGGCGTGCCGGGCCGCAGACCGGCCCACGACTCCAGGGGCGCCGCGCCGGCCAGCGCCGGCAAGATCGCGGCGGCGCCCGCCCGCAGCCAGGCCTCGCCCTCGGGCGTGGTCCGCGCCGCCCAGCCGGCGCGCTCGACGGTCGCCCCGACGAGCAACCGTCCGCCCGTCCGGAGGACGGCGTACGCGCCGCCCGACACGACGATCGGCCGCGGCGGCGTGAGCTCCGTGGCATAGGCGAGCATCTCTCCGCGCACCGGCTCGACCGGCAGCGCCTCGCCGGCCCAGCCGCCCACGATCCCCGCCCACGCGCCGGCCGCGTTCACGACGAGGTCCGCCGCCACCGGTCCCCGGGCCGTGCGTACGCCGGCCACGCGATCTCCGCCGCGCAGCAGCCCCAGCGCCCGTTCTCCGAGACGGAGCTCGACGCCCGCCGCCCGGCAGGAGGCGAGCAGCGCGCGCAGCAGCCGGACGGGATCGATCTGCGCTTCGTCCGGGAAGTGGAAGGTCCGCCCGTCGCCGCCCGCAGCTCCGGCGAGGGGTGCCGGCAGCTCGAGCGCCGGCCAGCGCGCGGCCACCTCCTCCCGCTCCAGCTCCTCCACGCGAAGCCCCGCCGCCCGCTGCCACTCGGCGCGGCGCGCGAGCTCCGTCTCCCCATCCACGTGGGGCTCGCAGGCGAGCAGCCCGTCGCGACGGAAGTCGAGGGCGACGCCGGTCTCCGCGTCCAGATCGTCGACGAAGGCCGCATAACCGTCGCGGGCCGCGCGGCCCAGCGCGAAGAAGGCGTCCGGGCCCGTGGCCTCGATCTGCGGCGTCAGCATCCCGGCCGCGGCGCGGGAGGCCGCGCCGCCCTCCAGCTCCGGCTCGAGCACGGTTACGCGGCGTCCCGCCCGTGCCAGCCGGCGGGCGACCGCCAGCCCCACCGCACCCGCTCCGAGGACGATGGCGTCCGTGCCCGGCCGCACGTCAGTTGACCCGCGGGTCGGCGGGCCGCGTGTCGGCGGCGAGCCGCAGGACGCGATGGGTCTCGAGCTGCTCGCGCATCCGTTCGGCGACGCTGCGCATGCGTTCGGGGAGGCTCCCCGTCTCGAGCAGCCGCTGCCGCTCGAGCGCCTCGCCGCGCAGGTTCGCCGCAGCGGTGTTCACCAGACAGTCGAGCTCCTGCTCGCGCAGCTCGGGTCCGGTGGGACGTCGCAGCACGGCGCGGAAGTAGCGCTGCACCAGGTGGCGGAAGGCTTCGGCCGCGGGCTCCAGACGGTCGGCGCCTTCGTCGGGCTGCAGCGCCGCACCGACGACGCGGTAGGGCACCTCCGTCACGAACTCCCGGATCCGGATCCGCACGATCCCCGCGAGCAGCAGGTTGAAGCGGCCGTCGGGCAGGGCGTCGGCACGGACGATCTCGCCGAGGCAG
Source organism: Gemmatimonadota bacterium (assembly GCA_046262075.1). Classification (GTDB taxonomy): domain Bacteria; phylum Gemmatimonadota; class Gemmatimonadetes; order JACCXV01; family JACCXV01; genus JBHENL01. The sequence continues at coordinate 8,448 of JBHENL010000235.1, read as the reverse complement.
CCCACGTCGAAGGGAGCCGCCCGCTGCTCCTCGGGCGCTTGCCCGGGCTTGAGCAGCACGACCGCGAAGCGGCGGTCGCCGCCCAGCACGTCGTTCACGAGCCGGCGGTAGCGCGGCTCGAAGACGTGGAGCGGCAGGACCGTCTTCGGAAAGAAGACGACGTCGGGCAGCGGGAAGATCGGCACGTGCAGGAGCTCGGGGATGGTGCGCCTCCGGAACAGGATCGGGCGGGGAGGGCGAGAGCCGGAGTGGATCGCGGCGAGGCACTCGCTCGCGATAATACCGCCCGTGCGCCTTACTTTCACGCCGTGACGGGCACGCTCGGCAGCTGCCGGCTCCGCTTCGGCGTGGCGGGCTGGTCGTATCCCGACTGGGAGGGCGTGGTGTACCCGCCCGCCACCCGCGACCGGCTGCGCTACCTGGCGGGGTTCGTGGACCTGATCGAGGTCAACGCCTCCTTCTACGGCTTCATTCCCCCGCAGACCGCCGAGAGCTGGCTCGAGCGCACCGCGGACCTGCCGGACTTCGCCTTCAGCGCCAAGGTCCACCGCTCCTTCACCCACGAGGAGCCGGGACCCTGGGGACGTGCCGAGGCGCGCGCGTTCGCGCGCGGCCTGGAGCCGATTCGCGCCGCCGGGCGGCTGCGCGCCCTGCTCTTCCAGTTCCCGTTCTCGTTCCGCGACGGCCCGGCGGCGCGCGAGCGGCTCGCGAAGCTGGCGGCGGCGTTCGCCGCCTTCCCGCTCGTGCTGGAGGTGCGCCACGGCAGCTGGCGCGCGGACGAAGCACTCGCCTTCGCCGGAGGCCTGGGCTTCTCCACGGCGAACCTGGACCTTCCCTCGGGCGGGAACGACTTCGGCTCCTCGCCGGCGGCGACCGGGGAGCCGGGATACCTGCGCCTGCACGGGCGCAACGCCGCCGAGTGGTTCCGGCCGGACGCCGGGCGGGACGCGCGTTACGACTACCTGTACGACGACGACGAGCTGGAGGAGATCGCCCGCCGGATCGAGACGCTGGCGGGTGGCTTCCGCGAGCTGGTCGTCGTCACGAACAATCACTACCGCGGCAAGGCGGTGGCGAACCTCGCCGAGCTCTCCGCGCGTGTGCGCGGCGAGCCACGCCGGCTGCCCCCGCTCCTCGTGCGGACGTATCCGCGCCTGGCGGCCGTGGCCACTCGTGAGCGCCCGGAAGGACCGGGTTGGGAGACGCCGCAGCGCGGCGGCGCCGAAACCGAGGAGCCCTCCCGGCCCGAGGGACGCGGGCCCAGGCGTGCCGCTGCCAGCCCCGAGGCGGCCGCGGTACAGCGCGATCTGTTCGAGGGATGAGCTCCGCCGCGCCACGTCGCCTCGACCCGACGTGCCGGGACGTCGGGCATGGGACGCTAGCCCGCCGGGACGTCCTCCGTCTCGGAGACGAAGCGCTCGTGCTGGGAGGGCCGGTCCTCCCACCGGCGCACCGCCGGGAAGACGTTGTACCAGGCGCAGTACGTGAGATAGGCCAGCAGCAACGCCAGGAGCACGATCTCGGAGTAGAACCACGCCGCGGCCAGCAGGACTCCCGCCACGCCGACCACCAGGTGTCCGCGACGGTGCCGCGTGAGGAAGTGGCGCAGGCTCACGAACGGGATCGTGCTCACCATCAGGAGCCCCAGCGAGAAGACGAGGGCGATCCAGGCGGCCCCGAGCGACCAGCTCCCGATCGGGTCCTTGAAGTAGTGCACGACGACCGCCAGCGTCCCGGCCCCGGTGGGGATCGGCATGCCGCTGAAGTGGCGCGGTCGAGGGGCCGAGGGCGCGGCCTCGCCCGCGGCCTCCGGCGCCTGGCGCGCCACGTTGTAGCGCGCCAGCCGAAGCGCCCCACCCGTGAGGAACGCGAACGATGCGATCCATCCCAGGTTCTTGAGGTCCTGCACGAACGGCACGGCCACCCGGTTCAGGCCCGCGATCCCCCAGCCGTAGGCCAGCACCGCCGGAGCGATCCCGAACGTGACGACGTCGGCCAGCGAATCGAGCTGCACCCCGAAGACGGTGTGGGAGCGCACGAGCCGCGCGACGGCACCGTCCAGCGCATCGAGCACCGCCCCCAGCACGATCGCGACCGCCGCCTGGTCGTATTCGCCGCGCAGGGTGGCCGTGATCGAGAAGAAGCCGGCGAACAGGTTGCCGACCGTGAACAGGTTCGGCAGCACGTGGAACGGCGGACGCCGCAGTCCGCCGCGACCCCGCAGGCGGCGCCTCACCCCCGCTCCCGGGCACGTCCCAGGACCGTGACGCCCGCCCGCACACGGCTCCCGACTTCGACGCTCCACGCGACTCCCGCCGGGACGCTCACGTCCATCCGTGACCCGAACTTGATCAGCCCGATGCGTTCGCCGGCCTGCACCTCGTCGCCCTCGCGCACGGTGCACACGATGCGCCGGGCGAGCAGCCCCGCGATCTGGGCGGCCGTGACGAGGCCCACCGGCGAGCGGATCGTGATGACGTTGCGCTCGTTCTCCGACGAGGCGCCGTGACGGAACGCCGCCTGGAAGCGGCCGCGGTGGTACTCCACCTTCTCGATGCGACCCGACACGGGGGCGCGGTTCACGTGCACGTCGAGCACCGAGAGGAAGATGCTCAGCGTGCGCCGCCCCTCCTCCTCACGCAGCTGGACCACCCGTCCGTCGGCGGGAGACAGCACCGCCCCCTCGGTGCCGGTGTAGACCCGGTGCGGGTCGCGGAAGAAGAAGGCCACGAACGAGAGGAGCGCCACCCAGACCAGCGCCAGCCAGGGCGAGATGAACAGGAAGCTCAGGATGGCGGCCGCGGCCAGCCCGCCCAGGTAGGGCAACGCGTCGCGGGCGATCTTCACGCCGGCTTCCCCATCGGCCGCCGTGCCGGCGGCAGGATGCCGCGCAGGACCTCCCGCCCGATCTCGTTGCCCGCAACGTGCATACGTACCCTTTTCTCAGACGCGCTCGAGCTGGGCCGACTTGACAAAGCGCTGATCCAGCCGTAACTTACGAAGCTTACCATTTTTTTGCACACATCGGCGAGCCCCTCTTCCCCGAGCCACTTCTCAAGGAGCGGAATGGCGGAGATCCACGTCAGGGACGGCGAGTCGCTGGAGAACGCGCTCAAGCGCTTCCGGCGGGAGGTGAAGAAGTCGAACATCTTCTCCGAGCTCAAGCGCAAGCGGCACTACGAGAAGCCGAGCGAGCGCCGTCAGCGGAAGCTCCGCAATCGCAATCGCCGCAGCGCCTGATCGGGGCACCTCACCTCAGCAGGACGATTCCATGACGCGGATGGCCGTCAACTTCACGAAGAACCAGAAGGTCGTGCACCCCCTCTTCGGGGGCGGCTACATCTCGGGCGAGGAGACGATCGTGATCAGCGGCGAGCAGGTCCGCTGCCTCACGATCCGCTGCGTCTCCCGGGACCGGAAGGTCTACGTCCCGAAGTCCAGCCTGCCCTTCTCCAAGATCCGCCGGCCGCACGCCGACATGAAGCGGATCGTTGAGGTGCTGCTCGCCGCGCCGGTCACGCTCGCCACGAACTTCAATCGGCGCATGAAGGATCTGAAGGAGAAGCTGGACACCGGCGAGACGCTGATGATCGCCGAGATCGTGCGCTACATGTACCGCGGCTATCACGCGAACGAGCTCTCCAACTCCGACCAGAAGCTCTTCGAGAAGACGCAGGACCTGCTGGTGAGCGAGCTGGCCCTGATCAAGGACCTGAACTACGACGAGGCCCAGGGGCTGCTCGACGAGACCATGACGAAGCAGCGCAAGGCTCGGAAGAGCCGGGCCAAGAGCAACGGCGACGCGCGCCCGAAGCCCGCCGTGCCCGTGATCCGAAACGGCAAGGCCGTGCGCGTCTGAGAACGACGCCCGCGCCCGCCGCGGCACCCCTGCGCTTCGCCCTCCACGCGGCGGCTCCCCCCGGAGCCGCCGTCGTCGCTCAGGGCACCCAGAACGGCTCCGCGTCCATCCCCCGTTCTTCCGTGAGCCGGCGCACGTCCGAGCCGTCCGCGCGCGAGGTGTAGAGCTCCACGTTTCCGTCCTCGCGATCGGAGCTGAAGACGAGCCGTGCCCCGTCGGGCGACCACGCGGGGTCCCGCTCCGCGCCCGGCCCGCCCACCAGCCGGCCGGCGCTCTCTCCCCCGGAGACGACGCAGACGTCGGCCCCCCCCTCTCCCGGGCAGGCGTAGGCGAGGGTACCGTCGCGCCGGACCGCGGGCCGGCCGAGCGGCGGCGCGCCGTCGGTGCCTGGCACGGGGCTCACCGCTCCCGAGGCGGCGTCCACCCACACCAGCCGGGCCCCGTCGCTTTCGCCGCCGCCGCCCTCGAGAGCGGCGAGCCGCGCCCCGGAGGAGTCGGGGGCCGCGCGCGAGTGCGGCGCGGGCCCGCTCGTGAGCGGCGAGGCTCCGGAGCCGTCCAGCGCGCTCCGGTGGATCTGCGGCGCGCCACCGGCGGTCGAGGTGAAGAACAGGGTTCGGCCGTCCGGCGAGACGGCGGGCCAGCGCTCGTCCACCCCCGGCGTGCTCGTGAGCCGCGTCCGCTCCTCCCCCGAGAGCCGCACCCGCCAGAGATCCCAGCTCCCCGTCTCGCGCGAGGCGAAGACGACCCAGCCGGACGCGGGGTCGTAGACCGGCGAGGCGTCGGCGCTCCCGCGCGTGAGGGCGATCTCGTTGCCCTCGCGCGCCACCAGGAAGCGGATCCCCGCCCGCCCTCCACCGTCGGCGGTGTAGAGGAGCCGCACCGAAGGCGCCACTCACGGCGGCGTCCCCACCACGCAGCCGGCCGCCGTGAGGGCGGCCGCGGCGAGCGCGCCGGCCAGCGCCCGCGGCTCCGGCCTCCCCGCGGTGCGGGCGCGCCGGCCCCCGGGCGCGCTAGAGCCGCGGCAGCGTGACGCCACGCTGGGCCTGGTACTTCCCGCGCCGGTCGGCGTAGGAGACCTCGCAGATCTCGTCGCTCTCGAAGAAGATCACCTGCGCGATGCCCTCGTTGGAGTAGATCTTGGCCGGCAGCGGCGTGGTGTTGGAGATCTCGAGCGTCACGTGGCCCTCCCACTCGGGCTCGAAGGGCGTGACGTTCGTGATGATCCCGCAGCGCGCGTACGTGCTCTTCCCGACCGTGAGCGTCAGCACGCTGCGCGGGATGCGGAAGTACTCCACCGACCGCCCCAGCGCGAACGAGTTCGGCGGCACGATGCACACCGGCCCGCACACGTCCACGAACGACCGCGGGTCGAAGTCCTTGGGATCCACGAGCGAGTTGTTGACGTTCGTGAAGATCTTGTACTCGTCCGCCACCCGGATGTCGTATCCGTACGACGAGAGCCCGTAGGAGATCGTGCCCGCCCGCACCTGACGCTCCTCGAACGGCTCGATCATGCCTTCGGCGGCGCGGCGTCGGATCCAGGCGTCGGGTCGCAGGCTCACGCCTCGCCGGCCACGCGCGGCCGCGCCTCCCCGTCTCGAAGCCCCCCGCCCGCCCCGGCGGGCCCCGGGAGCGCCGCGTTGAGGCTGCCCGGGCGGTAGCCCGCGAGGTCCAGGGCTACGTGGCGGTAGCCTGCCTCGCGCAACGCGGACACCACGACGTCCGCGAGCTCCAGCACCCGCGCGAAATCCGATGCGGGCACCTCGATCCGCGCCACGTCGCGGTGATGGCGGACGCGCAGCTGGCCGAACCCGAGCGCGCGGAGCGCCTCCTCGGAACGACCGACCTGCGAGAGCTTCTCGACCGTGATCACCTCGCCGTAGGGGATGCGGGAGGAGAGGCAGGCGAAGGCCGGCTTCTCCGCGTTGGGAAGCCCGGCCTCACGCGCGACTGCGCGGACGTCCGCCTTCGTCAGTCCGGCGTCGCGCAGCGGACTGCGGACCCCGTGCTGGGCGGCGGCAGCGAGCCCCGGACGCCAGTCTCCCTCGTCGTCCCTGTTCGTGCCGTCGACGATCTCCGCCAGCCCCTGCAGGTCGGCGACGCTCCGCAGCTTGCCGTACAACTCGGTCTTGCAGAAGAAGCAGCGGTTTCCGGGGTTGTTCCGGAACTCGGGATTGGCCATCTCGTCCGACTCGATCACGTGCAGCCGGACCCCGACGTGGCGGGCCAGCGCGCGCGCCTCTTCCAGCTCGCGCGCCGGAAAAGTGGGCGAGCGGGCCGTGACGGCGAGCACCCGCTCGGCACCCAGCACCCGGACGAGGGCCCAGAGCACGACCGTGGAGTCCACGCCGGCCGAGAACCCCACCGCCGCCGACGAGAGCCGGCCGCAGGCTGCGAGGAGCCGCTCCAGCGCGGGGGTCCCGTCCGCGGGAACCGGCTTCGACGCCGTATCCAGCGGCCGCGGGGTCGCGTCTCCCTCCCGCGCGAGCGGGAGAAAAAACAGGGGGGCCGCCGGGCCCCCCCGTTCGCGTGCTGCAGTCGTCCGGCTCAGTTGTCCTCGACGCGCACCTCGCCCGAGGCCCCCTCCTCGCCACCCTGCACCTCCACGTCCATCTGAACGTCCGGCTCGTCGGCGGGAGGCGGCGCGGGCTGCACGACCGTCTCCTCCTCGATCACCGTGGTGCCATCGGCGTCCTCATCGGCCTCCTGCGTCTGCTGGCAGGCCGCGAAGGCGAGCGTGGTGTAGACGAACGCGATCCCGAGCAGCTGCCTCAAGAGACACCTCCGTATGGAGTTGGAGCTTCCGCCGTCCGTTTTGGGGGCCACGGGGTCGGGGCAAATCTCGGGGCACCCCGTGCGCGGCGCAAGGCCGCTCCGCGCTCGATGTCACGATGAAGACGTGAAGTGGCCAGGCACGAGGCTCTCCCGGATCGGGAGCCGCCCGCTCGGCTCCGGCGCCCGGGCCAGGCTCAGTTCCGCGCCGGGCCCGCGCCCGAGCCGGCGCGATACTGCAGCGCTTCGGAAACGTGGCGGCGCCCCACGTCGCGGACACCTTCGAGATCCGCGACGGTGCGTGCGACGCGCAGCGTCCGGTGGTACGCCCGGGCACTCAGGCGCAGCGCCACGGATGCGCGCGACAGCAGCTCCTCGGCCCCTTCCTCCAGTCGCAGCCCTCGCCAGTCCTGCCGCGAGCGGAGCTGCGCGTTGCAGTGGATGCCGGGTGTGTCGTAGCGCGCCAGCTGCCGTTCGCGCGCGGCCGCCACGCGCTGGCGCGCCGCGGGTGACTCCGCGGCGGACGCCGCCGCGGCGCCGATCGCCAGGTCCGACACCGGAACGGGCGGCACCTCGACGTGGAGGTCGACGCGGTCGAGGAGCGGCCCGGAGACTCGCGCGCGATAGCGCCGGATCTCGGGCTCGAAACACCGGCAGGCGCGCGCGGGATGGGTCGCGTCGCCGCAGGGGCAAGGGTTCATCGCGGCCACCAGCGCGAAGCGCGCCGGATAGGTGACGGTGGAGCGTGCCCGCGAGATCGTGACGCTGCCCTCCTCGAGCGGCTGGCGCAGCGCCTCGAGCGTCGCGCGGTGGAACTCGGGAAGCTCGTCCAGGAAGAGCACCCCGTTGTGCGCGAGGCTGACCTCTCCCGGACGCGGCAGGGAGCCCCCGCCCACGAGGGAGGCCGCGCTGGCGGTGTGGTGCGGGCCGCGGAAGGGGCGCTTCGAGACGACCGGGGACCCACCGCTCAGGATGCCGGCCACCGAATGGATGCGCGTGGTCTCCAGGACCTCGTCGGGCGACATCACCGGCAGGATCCCCGGCAGCCTGCGGGCGAGCATCGACTTGCCCGAGCCCGGCGGACCCACCAGCAGCAGGTTGTGACCGCCCGCGGCCGCGACCTCGAGCGCTCGCTTGGCGTGCGCCTGCCCCCGCACCTCAGCGAGGTCGATCGGATCTTCCGTCCCGCGCCGGATCTGGGCAGCCTCCGCCTGCGCCGGCTCTGCGGACGTCGGCCGACCGCGGCTTCCCGCCCGCCCCGCGAGGCAGCCGGCGCCGCCGCCTCGGACCACCTCCGCGGCGCCGGCGAGGTCGGCCGCGCCGTGGCAGCGGCAGCCCGCGACCAGCCGTGCCTCGACGAGGTTCGCCGCGGGCACGAGCAGCGGGGCCTCCGCGCCCGCGCGCCGGGCCAGCGCCACGCAGAGCACCCCGCGGACCGGCCGGAGCGCGCCCGTCAACGACAGCTCCCCGAGGCTCGCCCAGGTCCGCAGCCGTTCTTCGGGGAGCTGCCCCGTCGCCGCGAGGATCCCCAGCGCGATCGGGAGGTCGAACGCGGAGCCCTCCTTGCGCAGGGTGCCGGGGGCGAGGTTCACCGTGATCCGGCGCAGCGGGAACTCGAAGCCGGCGTTGGCCAGTGCCGCGGCCACACGGTTGCGGCTCTCCCGCACGGCGCTGTCGGGCAGGCCGACCACCGTGAACGTGGGGAGCCCCGGGACCACGTCCACCTCGACGCGGACGGGGAGTGCGTCGATACCGAGGAGCGCGAACGAGGAGGTCTGCGCGAGCACCGGCGTGCGGAGAGGGGCGGGCGGCTCGTT
>JBHENL010000234.1:0-3855 GCA_046262075.1 Gemmatimonadota bacterium | reverse complement strand
CGACCGGAGGGCGCGCGGGGTGCTCCGGCTGAACCCGCCGCTGCGGGTGGTGCACGTCGACACGGGACGCGTCTGGCGCGGAGGCCAGCGGCAGGCGCTGCTCCTGGCGCAGGCCCTGCGTGAGCGCGGCCACGAGTGCCTCTGCGCGTTCCGCGCGAACGCGCCGCTCGCGCGCGCCGCCGCGGCGGCCGGCCTCGAGGTGCTGCCCTTCGCGCCGCGCGGGGAGTGGGACCTCGCCGCCGCGTGGGGGCTCCGGCGAGCCCTGCGCCGGCGGCCGCCGAACCTCCTCCACGCCCATGACGCGCACGCGGTGGGCCTGGCCCTCGCCGCGGCCTGGCCGCGCGTCCCGGTGGTGGCGAGCCGGCGTGTGGACTTCCGCGCGCGCCGCGATCCAGGCAGCCGCCTCAAGCGCGCGGCCGTGCGCCGCTGGCTCGCCGTCTCCCGTGCCGCCGGCGCGAGCCTCGCGCGCGCCGGAGTGCCGCGCGAGCACATCCTTCTGGTGCCGTCGGGCGTCGCCCCCGGGGCCGCGGCGCAGCCGGCGGCCGGACGGCCGCTCGCCGGACGCCTCCGCGTTCCGGCCGACGCCTTCCTCGTCCTCGCCGCCGGCCGCCTCGAGCCCGCCAAGGGGCAGCGCACGTTCATCGAGGCCTGTGCCCTGGTCGAGGATCTGGGGGCGGTGCGCTGGGTGGTGGCCGGCGAGGGTCCCGACGCCCCGTTCCTGCGGCGCCTGGCCCAGGACCTGGGCGTGGCGGAGCGCGTCGTGCTCGCCGGTCAGATCCCCGACCTGCCGCGCCACATGGGCGAGGTGCAGGTGCTCGTGCTCCCCTCGTTCGCGGAGGGGCTGGGTGGGGCGGCGCTGGACGCGCTCGGCGCCGGCGTACCCATCGTGGCCACGCGCGTGGGGGGCATCTCCGAAATGGTCCGCCACGAGCGGGACGGCCTGCTCGTCCCCGCCGGAGACGCCCGCTCGGTGGCCGGCGCCGTGCGGCGGCTGTATCTTGACGGCGATCTGCGGCGGGAGCTGGGGGCCTCGGCGCGCTGCCGCGCCGAGGCCTTCACGCTCGAGGCGACGGTGGACACCACGCTCGCCGCCTATCGGGCGGCACTGGGGCATCCCAACGCCGAGGTCCTGCGCCCGGCCTCCTTCGCACGCCAGCCCGGCTGAGCTCGAGCCGCGCCGGCCGGGCCGCGGATGCTCCCCGGGCCAGGAACCTCACCCGCGCCGGGCAGGGTACTAGCGACCATGGTCTTCTTCCTGATCCCGGCCTACGACGAGGAGCGCACGGTCGGGCTCCTCCTGTACAAGCTCCGCAAGGTCATGGAGGACGTGCGGCGCCGCTACGTCGTCCTGGTCCTCGACGACGGCAGCAACGACGGCACCGCGGAGCACGTGGAGTCGTACAAGCGGCTGGTCCCGGTGCTCCTGTTCCGCCACGGCTCCAACCGAGGCTACGGGGTCGCGCTCGATCGGCTGATCCGCGAGGCGTGCCGGATGTCGCGCGTGCCCGAGCGCGACGTCGCGATCACGCTCGACGCCGACTTCACGGTCGATCCTGAGCCCGTGCCGCAGATGATCCGCGAGATCGAGGCCGGCGCCGACCTCGTGATCGGCTCCACGCTCGCTCCGCAGGGCAAGGCGGAGCGCGCGCCGCTCCGCTCGCGCATGTTCTCCAAGGTGCTGCCGCTGATCTACCGCTCGGTTCAGCCCGTCGGGGGCGTGGCCGACTACGCATCCTCGTTCCGCGCCTACCGCATCGCGTTGCTCAAGCGCGGGCTGCGCGAGTTCCAGGAGGGGCTGGTATCGAGCCCCGGCCGCGCCGCGGGAGCTCAGCTCCTGCTGCGCCTCGGCGCGCTGGCCCCGGCGGTGAAGGAGATCCCCGTGAAGAGCCGTTACGACATCCGCACCCGTCCCAGCCGTTTCCGGCTGCGCAAGTCGGTGCGCGAGCACTGGAGGCTCGGCAGCGCGCCCAGCCCCGGCGGCGCCCGGTGAGAGCTCCCACGCTGGGACTCCTGCTGCTCCTGGGGGCGCTCCCCCCGGGCCTGGCGGCTCAGGCGACTTCCGCGGCTCGCGACGCTCCGATCCAGGCACCGAGCCCGGTGACGGTGCCCTTCCGCGTCGGCGAGGCCCTGGAGTACACGATCTCGTACGCGTTCCTCGACGCCGGAACGATGCGCCTCGCCGTCGAGGGGGTCGAGGAGGTGGACGGCCGACCCGCCTACCACCTCCGCTTCGAGGCGCAGACGAACTCGGCGATCTCGGCGATCTACAGCCTCAAGGACCTGCTCCAGAGCTGGATGGACGTGGAGCGCCTGCATTCCGTGCGGTTCATCAAGGAGTCCGTCGAGAAGGGCAAGCGGCGAGACCGCAGCTACACGCTCGACCAGACGCGGCGCGTCCGGGTGGACGACCAGACGGGCGAGGAGAAGCCGATGCCGGCGGGGGCGCAGGACGATCTCTCGATCTTCTACTTCCTCCGCACGCTGCCGCTCGAGGAGGGGAAGCGCTTCACGCTGAACAACCTCATGGATCCAGACGACAACCCCATGCGCGTGACCGTCGTCGGCAGCGAGCCGGTGAAGGTGCCCGCCGGCAGGTTCGACTGCTTCGTGCTGCGCCTGGACGTGCACACCGACAGCGGGGTCTTCTCTCAGGGCGGCGAGGTGAAGGTCTGGATGACGAAGGACCCGCGGCGGATCCTGACCAAGCTGGAGAGCAAGGTCTCGGTCGGCTCGTTCAGCGCCGTGCTGACGCAGCTCACGCCGGGGCGGCAGGCTTCCCCCGCGGCGGCGCTCTCCACGTCCCGGTGACGGTGGAGGGGACCGAGCCGCTCTTCCCCGCCGTCGACCTCTCGCGCGTCCGCACCGTGCCGTTCCACCGGCGCCGGAACCTCGTGCGCCTATCCGACGTCGCGCGGATCCTCGAGCCGCCGCCCGACCTGCGGCCGTTGCTGGGCAGCCTCCCGAACCTGCTCGCCGCGTCGGAGCTGCGCGAGGTGGCACGGGCCTTCGCCGGCGCCGCGCGGGGAGGCGGCGCGGTCGTCATGGCCGGGGGCCACGTCGTGAAGGCCGGCTGCGCGCCCTATCTCGTGGACCTGATCGGGCGCGGCGCGATCACGCACCTGGCGTTGAACGGCGCGGCTGCGATCCACGACTTCGAGCTCGCGCGCTTCGGCGAGACGTCCGAGGACGTGGCCGAGAACCTGGCCGACGGCAGCTTCGGCATGTCCGAGGAGACGGGGCGCGAGTTCAATGGCGCGCTCGCCGCGGCGCGGGGCCGCGGCGCCGGCGAGGCGCTGGGGTGGGCACTGGAGGAGGGGGGGGCCCCCCACCGCGATGCCAGCCTGCTGGCGGCGTGCGTCCGCCGTGGCGTGCCGGTCAGCGTCCACGTCGCGGTGGGGGCGGAGATCACGCACCAGCACCCCACCTGCGACGGCGCGGCGGTGGGAGCCACCACGCACCGGGATTTCCGCGTCCTGGCACACTCGCTCACGCGCCTCGGCCCGGGCGGGATCGTGTTGAACCTGGGCTCCGCGGTCGTGCTGCCGGAGGTCTTCGTGAAGGCGCTCTCCGTGGCGCGCAACCTGGGCCACGAGGCGCGAGGCTTCACGGCCGTCGACTTCGACATGATCCGCCACTACCGCCCGGCCATGAACGTCATCGGCCGCCCCGTCCTGGGTGGGGGGCGTGGGGTGCACCTGACCGGTCACCACGAGATCCTGATCCCGCTGCTGTACTACGCCGTCCGCTCGCTGCTGGACGGCGGAGCCGCGGCGGGGGCCGGCGCGCATGGCTGAGCGGCGTGCGCTGCGCGTGGGGCTGGCGGCCGCGCTCGCGGTCGCGGCGGCCTGCGCCTCC
>JBHENL010000233.1:0-16711 GCA_046262075.1 Gemmatimonadota bacterium | reverse complement strand
GAGCCGATCCCGTCTCCGTCCCGGCGATCGCGGTCGTCGCGGTCGGGCTGATCTCGTGGGGGTTCCTCCGGCTGGCGCGCCAGCCGCGTCTCTCCGGGACGTGCCCGAGCGCGGAGGCCGCGCTCAGCGCCTGAGCGACTGCGCGCTCCCCCGCGCCAGCGGCCCCGCGGGGGCCGCCTCTCCCACCGCGAACCTGCGCAGCACTCGATGGACCGGCGGCCCCCCGCCGAGCCGGCTCTCCACGAGCGCGAAAGCGTCCACCGGCCACTCGCCCGCGGGAACCGGCGCGCGCGCGAGGGCGGAGCGAGCGTCCAGCTTGCCCTCCCGCACCCGGCCGAGCGTGACGTGCAGCCGCAGCTCGCGCTCTTCCGCCGAGAAGCCGAGGGGGACCAGCGCCCGCTCGAGGGCGCGGCCGAGACGCGTCACCGAGCCCGAGGCGTCTTCCAGCTCGACCACGAGCACCCGCGCCGCGCGCGCCGAGGGGAACGCGCCGACGCGTCCCGCGCGCAGGAGGCCGCGCTCGGCCGACGACGCCACGTCGGCGAGCGCCTCGCACACCCTCTCCACCCGCACGAGCTCCAGGCTGCCCAGGAACTTGAGCGTGAGGTGCAGGCTTTCCGGCTGCACGGGCCGCACGCCGGGTCCGGCGAGTGCCCGCTGCGTGACGGCATAGGCGGCGCGGAGGGCCCGCGGCAGCGGCACGGCCAGGAACGCTCGCAGCCGCGGGTTCAGATCCTCTCGCTGACCCAGCGCTCCACCTCCTCGAGGACCACGACCCGGTCCACCTCGTGGAACAGGTCGTGATAGAGCCGCGGAAAGAGCACCAGCCGCCGGTCGCGTGAGCCGACCGCCGCCACGAACTCGCGCATGGCCTGGGGGGAGACGAGCGCGTCCTCCAGGCCGCCCAGGACCAGCAGCGGCTGCGTGATGCGGCTCGCGAGCCGCCGGGCCTCCTCCATCGCGGCCAGGGTGGCGAGAAACGCCCGGGCCGTCGTTCGGCGGTGCACGAGCGGGTCCCGCACTACCTCCCTCGCGGCCCGCGGGTCGCGCGTGAGGTGAGCCGGCCGCACGTCGGTGGGGAGCTCGAGAGCGGGGGCCGCGCGGGCGAGGACCCTCGCCGCGGCGAGCGTGGCCGCGCGCGGCTCCACCCGCAGCCGCAACGCGGGGGACGTGAGCACCGCGCCGGCGCACTCCGTCTCCGGCCGCTTCAGCAGCTGTTGCACGACGACCAGCGCGCCCACGCCATGGCCCACGAGGAAGCGCGGGCCCCGGCGGCCCTGGTCCTCCAGCACGCGCAGGAAAATGGTCAGGTCCCGCAGGTGGGCGTCGAAGCCGGCCAGGTCGCCGCGCCCCCCGCTCGAGCGGCCGTGGCCTCGCAGGTCGTAGGCCGCGACGTCGAGACCGGCCGCCTGCAGGACGCCCGCCGGCCGCGCCAACCTGCCGGAGTGCTCGCCGAGACCGTGCAGCAGGACGGCGTGGCCGCGGGGGACCGCCGTCTCCCAGGCGCGGAAGAACAGCCGCTCGCCGTCGGACTTGAAATAGAGCTCCTCCGCCCGGACCCTCACCGCGGCACCGGCTCGGCGGCGGGGAGGGCCGCCTCCACCGCGCGCAGCAGGAGGAGGAGCGCCGCCCACCCGGCCCGCGTCTTGATCTCCCGGCGCGTGCCGGGCCACTGCCGCCGCTCGAGCCGGACCAGGTCGCCGACGCGTGCCCCCACGTGCACCAGCCCGACCGGCTTCTCGGCGCTCCCGCCTCCCGGCCCGGCGATCCCCGTCACCGCCAGCGCGCACGCGGTGCCGAAGCGCGCCCGGGCGCCAGCCAACATCTCGGCGCAGGTCTCGGCACTCACCGCCCCATGGCGCGCCAGCGTTTCCGGAGAGACTCCCAGCAGGTCGCGCTTCACCGCGTCGTCGTAGGCCACGACCCCGCCCGCGAACCAGGCGGAGCTCCCCGGCACGTCCGTGAGGAGGTCGCCGACGAGCCCGCCCGTGCAGGATTCGGCCAGCCCCAGGCGCAGCCCCCGCGCGGCGAGCGCGCGGCCCGCGGCCTCCGCCAGGGTGTCCCCATCGCGGCCGAACACCCACGGCGCCAGCCGAGCGGCGATCGCGTCCTCGAGTGCGGTGAGCGCACGCTCCGCCTCCTCGTCGCCGAGCCCCGCGGCGGTGAGTCGAACGTCCACGTTCCCCATCCCCGGCAGGAAGGCGACGCGCAGGGCGCTCTCGGCCCCGAGGAGGTCGGCGATCCGCTCCGCGAGCGCGGACTCTCCGATCCCGGCGGTGCGGACGACTCGCTGCCGCACGGCCACCAGCCCCTCTCCCACCCCGGCGCAAAGCCGCGGCAGGACGCTCGTAGCGAACATCGCCTCCATCTCGGCGGGCACGCCGGGCATGGCGTACATCGTGGACGTCCCGTCCTCCACGACGAACCCGGGCGCGGTGCCGCGGGAGTTGGGCAGCGCCTCGGCGCCCTCGGGCAGCTCCGCCTGCGCGCGGTTGCCCTCGGGGAGCTCCGCGTAGCCGAAGGCGCGGAAGCGCTCCTCGATCGCCACGAGCAGGTCGGCACGCAGCGCGAGCCGGCGGCCGAAGGCTTCGGCGACGGCCCAGCGGGTGAGATCGTCGCGGGTCGGCCCCAGCCCGCCGGTGACGAGCACCGTGCCGCCCCGGGCCCGCGCCTCGACCAGCCCCTGGCGAAGGGGCACCGGATCGTCCGGCAGGGTGGTCACGCGGCGCACCTCGAAACCGGCGCGCGCGCTCTCGCGCGCGAGGAATGCGGCGTTCGAGTCCAGCGTCTCGCCCAGCAGGATCTCGTCCCCCACGGTGACGATCTCTACGAAGTTCCGAAGAGCCACGGCAGGTCGAGACGGAAGAGACGGAGGACGAGCAGCACGGCGGCGGCGTAGCCGGCGGCTGCGACGTCGTCGGCGACGACACCCAGGCCTCCCGGGAGCCGCTGGAGCGCCGCGGCGGGCTGCGGCTTGACCACGTCCAGGACGCGGAAGAGCCCGAACGCCAGCAGGACCCCCGCCAGCGATCGCGGCGCCGCCGCGAGCGAGATCAGCATGCCGGCTGCCTCGTCGAGCGTGATCGCCGGGTGGTCCTGTCCCAGCTCGCGCTCGGCGCGGCCCGCCAGCGGTATGCCGACGCCCGCCACGAGAACGCCCAGGCCCAGGAGCAGCCACGGGCTCGCGGCCGGCGCCACGAGGAAGACGCCCGCGGCGACCGCTGCCGACGTGAGCGTCCCCGGCCCCCATGGCCAGCGGCCGAGTCCCAGCACGGTGGCGGCGAGGACGGCTGGATTCGAGAAGCGCGCGGAGCGGCGCCGGACCGACCGGGCGTCCCGGACCCTCACGCCGGCTCGCCCGCCATGAGCGCGCGGTTGCGGTACAGGTAGTCGGCCAGCGAGAAGAGCGTGAGGACCACGACGACCCACACCAGCAGGTCCGCGCTGACCCGCCCGGCGCGGTCCAGCGCCCGCGCCCAGCCGGCCACGCCCTCCGGCGGGAGGGCGGCGGCCAGGATGCGCAGGGCGAGTGCCGTGCCGGCGAGCCAGTTCTGGCTGAGCGTCTTGGCCTTGCCGAGCGGGGAGGCTGCGATCACCCGGCCCCGCGCGAGCGCGTAGCGGCGGAAGAGCGTGATCAGCAGCTCCCGGCCGAGCACGAGGAAGGCCAGCCAGAGCGGGAGCTCGTGGACCAGGGCCAGGGGAAAGAACGTCGCCGCGGCGAGGAGCTTGTCCGCGAGCGGGTCCCAGAGCTTGCCGAAGCGCGTGATGCGCCGCGAGCGTCGCGCCAGCAGGCCGTCGAAGACGTCCGAGAAGGCCGCCAGCAGGAACAGAACGAAGGCCGCGATCCGCGCCGCCAGCGGATCGAGCAGGATGAGCGCGGCGATCAGCGGGCAGGCGCTGATCCGCGCGACCGTGATCCCATTGGGCAGGTTCACGGGCGGTAAGATAAGCAGGCCCGCACGGTGGTGCGCCTGCGCCGCGGCTCGCGCCGCGCCGGCTCACTCGCGCAGGATGTCCTGCACGACCTCCGCCGGCAGGCGCTCCTCCCAGCCCGGGCGACCCTGCTCCTGCGGGTCCGAGCTCGTGAGCAGCACGTAGCGCCCGCTGCGATGCTCGTCGAGGAAGACGTACTTGTAGCCCGTGGCGAAGTACGTCCAGACCTCGAACGGCTGGCCCACGTACCGCGCGTCCACGGCCGACTCGAGCCTGCGCTGCACGAGCCGGTCCGGCTCGCCGTGCAGGAGCCGCACGCGGTCGCGCGCGTCCTCCGACCGGACGGCGCGCGCCGGCCCCACCTCGACCGTCGGCTCGCCGACGCGCGCGAGGGAGTCGCCCGCGTACGAGAGCCGCATGTTCTCGTCCACCCGGATGTCGGACACCAGAGCCGCTCCGCCGCGATGCGTATCGCGCATCCGCACTCGGTACGTGAACCCGTTGTACAGGTAGAGCACCTTCGTCTCGCCCGGCCTGAGCGTGCCCTTGAAGGTCGTGGGCGCGGTCAGCGCCTGGTTGGCGGCGGGAAGGATCTCCAGCAGGCGGTACTCGTCGGTGGTATTGAAGATCTCGACGACGCGGGGGTGTGCGGGGCTGGAGCGGGTGGAGATGGGAGCGCTGCAGGCGGGCAGAGCGACGGCCAGCGCCAGGCCGAAGGAGGAAATACGGCGCATCACACCGGACCGGAAGAGGACGCGGGCGCTATCCCGGGAAGAGTTGGACTGGAAGGTGACGCGCCCGGAAGATTCCCCCCAGTGCGGGGGAACACAAGCTCGACGATCACGACAGGTTCTTGATCACCTGCTTGCTCACGGCCTTGAGCGTGTCGAAGACCCCGTCGCCGTGTATCGCCACCGCCTCGTACGATGGCACGCCGAGCGGGTTCACCGCGGTCTCGAGGTCGGAGACGGGCGCGATGTTGGGGAGGTCGCGCTTGTTGTACTGGATGATGAACGGGAGCTTCTGGAGGTCGAACCCGTGGTCGTGCAGGTTCTCGGCCAGGTTGTACATGGACTCGATGTTGGCGTCCATGCGCTCGATCTGCGAGTCCCCCACGAACACCACTCCGTCGACCCCCTTCAGGATGAGCTTGCGGCTGGCGTTGTAGTAGACCTGGCCCGGCACGGTGTAGAGATGGAAGCGGGTCTTGAAGCCGCGGATCGAGCCCAGGTTCACGGGCAGGAAGTCGAAGAACAGCGTGCGCTCGGTCTCGGTGGCGAGCGAGATCAGCTTGCCGCGCGTCGTGGGGTTCACCCGCTCGTAGATGTACTCCAGGTTCGTCGTCTTGCCGCCGAGCCCCGGGCCGTAGTACACGATCTTGCAGTTGATCTCGCGCGAGGCATAGTTGATCATCGACATCGGACGGCTCGCCTACTCGCGGAACAGGTTGTCGATCTCGTCCTCCGCCTCGGCCGCGAAACCGTCGCCGAGCCCGGCCCGCCCTCCCGCGCGCTCGAGCCCCGCGAAGATCTCTCCGAAGATCGCGTCCAGCTCCTTCACCGCCTGCTTCACGCGCAGCCGGACCAGGCCGAGCGTCGTGCGCCCGTCGAACAGGACGACGAGGATCGCGCGCTTGCGGATGTCGGCGAGGTACATGCTCTCCTTCTCGCCCTGGTGGTAGAGGGACGAGAAGTCCGGCTCCCCGATCAGGGAGGCCAGGTGGTCGTTGGCCGCGAAGTCCGCGGCCGAGAGCGTGGCGAAGGCGTTGGTGTCGAACTGCGGCTCCTCGCCGGAGAAGGCGATCATCTGCCCGTTGCGGTCCACGAGCAGCGTCGTGCGTGCGACCGCGTCGCGCACGAGCGTGCTCAGGGGGCGGCTGATGCGCTTGTAGTCGTCCTCGAGGAAGGACCAGTTTCCGGCGCTCATGGGCGATCCCGCTCCAGCAGGTTCAGAGTTCCCGCCTCCCGGCCAGCGCCTCCCCGATCGTGACCTCGTCGACGAATTCGATGTCGCCGCCCATCGGGATGCCGCGCGCGATCCGTGAGACCCGCACGCCCAGCGGCTGGATGCGCCGCAGGACGTAGAGCGCGGTGGCCTCGCCCTCGACGTCGGGGTTGGTGGCCAGGATCACCTCTTCGACGTCCTCCTCCGCCACGCGCCGCTCGAGGAGCTCCAGCGTGAGCGTCTCGGGTCCACGTCCGTCCAGGGGGCTGAGGCGCCCGTGCAGGACGTGATAGAGCCCGCGGAAGCCGGCGCTCTTCTCGATGACCCGGATGTCGCTGGCTTCCTCGACGACGCAGATGAGCCGCGGGTTTCGTCGCGTATCGCGACAGATGCGGCACACGTCGGCTTCCGACACGTTGGCGCACCGGGAGCAGAAGACGACCTTCTCCGTCATGTCCTGTATGGCGCGGGAGAGCCGCAGGGCCTCTTCCGCGGGCCTCTTCAGCAGGAAGAAGGCCAACCGCGCCGCCGTCTTCCGGCCGATCCCGGGGAGCCTCGCGAGCTCCTCGATCAGCGCCTCGACCGGATCGGCCACGCCGCCTCCCCCCCGGCCGGACGCACACGCACCTCATCCTCCGGCCGGTCAAAATCCAAGAATGTAGTCACCCGGAGATCACCCGGCGAGATGAGTGCCAGATTGGGAAGGGAGAATCTGCGAATGCTGCGGCCGGAGGCAGGCAGTCCTCTGAGCTGCCGTCTCCCACACTCCCGGAGCCGCCTCAGATGTTCACACGCGGCGGAGGGAGCAGGCAGCGAAGGGGAACTGCCCGCCGCCGGACGCCACGCGCAACGGAGCAAAGAGATCAGAGCAACCCAGGCAGGTTCAGCCCGCCGGTGATCTTCCGCATCTCCTCGGCGGCCACCTCCCCCGCCCGCGCCATCGCCTCGTTCACCGCCGCCAGGACGAGGTCCTCGAGCATCTCGGTGTCGTCGGGGTTCACCACCTCGCGCTCGAGCTTGAGGCCGACCAGCTCCTGCCGGCCGTTCACGACCGCGGTCACCATGCCGCCGCCTGCCGTGGCTTCGACCTTTCGCTCCGCCAGCTCGGCCTGCATCTGCGTCACCCGGGCCTGCATCTTCTGCGCCTGCTTCAGGAGGTTCTGGAAGTTGTTCATCGTGCGCATCCTTCGGCCTTCGGGTGGACGGAACGGAGACGGGCGCGCCGGGCCGCGCGCCTCAGTTGACGAGGTCCGCGTCGAACACGTCGAGCGCCCGGCGGACCAGGGGATCGTTGCAGTCGAGCCTGCGGAAGGCCGCAGGCTCGGCGGCCGGCGCGGCGCCCTGGCTAACCTCCAGGCGCAGCGGCGGCCCGCTCCAGGCGGAGGCCCAGACGTCCTCCACGAGCCGGCGGTTGCGGGGGTCGCGCAGCGAGTCGGCCACGAAGCCCTGCTCGCCGGGCACCAGGAGCACCAGCCGGTCGTCGCGCATCGACGGCCGCTCCAGCTGGGCGAGCATCCCTCCGAGCACGGGCTTCTGTCTCGAGACGCCGTCGAGCACGGCCTCCCAGGCATCCTCCAGGCGGGCCGAAGCGGCGCGAGGCGCGGCCGCCATCTCCGTCGTTCCCGCGGACGGCGCCGATTGCGGCGCCGCAGCCGCAGCGGCAGCGGCGGGGGCGCCCGAGCGTACCTCGTCCAGCAGCGCCGCGACGTCCGTCGTCCGGTCCAGGAGCGCCATGCGCAGGAGCAGGAACTCCAGCATGGACTCGGGGTGCGACGTGCCACGGAAGGCGAACTCGTGCTCGGTCAGGAGTGCCGTCGCCCGCAGCAGGTCCTCGGCGCCGATCGCGGCCGCGACGTCGCGATAGGCCGCACGGAAGTCGTCCGGCACCTCCGCCGACTCCTCGCCCCCCGGGAGCGCGAAGAGCAGGAGGTTTCGCAGGTGGTCGTAGAGCCCGCCGTAGAAGTCCAGCAGGTCCACGCCGTCGGCGACGAGCCGGCGCACGAACCGGATCGCGGCCGCGGGATCGCGGCGCCGCATCGCATCCGTCGCCGCCAGATACAGCTCCAGGCTCGCCAGCCCGAGTACGTCGCGCACGGCCTGCGCCCCCACCTCGCCCGCCGTCGACGAGAGCACCTGGTCGAGCATCGAGATCGCGTCGCGCAGGCTGCCATCGGCCTTCTTGGCCAGCAGGAACGTCGCCTCGGGGGTGATCGCCTGGCCCTCCTCGTCGCAGATCCCGCGCAGCCGCGCTTCGATCTCGCGCAGCGGGATGCGCTTGAAGTCGAAGCGCTGGCAGCGCGAGAGGACGGTCGGCAGGACCTTCTGCGGGTCCGTGGTCGCGAAGACGAAGACGACGTGTGGGGGCGGCTCCTCGATGGTCTTCAGGAGCGCGTTGAAGGCGTCCTTCGAGAGCATGTGGACCTCGTCCACGATGTAGATCTTCTTCTCGCCCTGCGCGGCCGCGTAGCCCACGCGCTCGCGGAGCTCGCGCACGTCCTCGATGCCGCGGTTGGAGGCGGCGTCGATCTCCATCACGTCGAGCGACTGCCCGCCAAGGATCACCCGGCACAGCTCGGACTCCCCGCACGGCTCGCCCTCGCGCAACGCCGTGCAGTTGACCGCGCGCGCGAGCAGGCGCGCCGTGGTGGTCTTGCCGCTTCCCCGCGGCCCCGCGAAGAAGTAGGCGGCGCCGACGCGCCCGGTGCGCAGGGCGTTGCGCAGCGTGTCCGTGACGTGCTCCTGCCCCACGACGTCGCTGAACGTGCGAGGCCGGTACTTCAGCGCCAGCGGCGTGCGGCTCATCGTGGGATCGGGGAGGGTCGGACCACGGAGGAGGGTTGGGGCGGGCCGCGACGGGCCGTCCGCGCCACGGAGAAGCCCCCCAGGCTGGCGTAGCGGCGAGGAGCTCTACGTACCGCTGCTACCTTCCGGTCCTGACGGAGTTTGTAGTTCCAAACCCTACGGACCTGGGGGGTAGGCAAGATTACCGGGGACCTCCGGCGGTGTCAAGCTGAAGCGGCCTTTTCTCAAGCCAGAGAAGCACTTCCGCGCCCCCGTCCCAGTTCCTGGCCTCGATCGCACCCCCCCAGGACTCGACCAGCCGTCGGGCGATCGCCAGGCCCAGCCCGGTCCCGCGTGTCTTCGTGGAGAAGTAGGGCTCGAAGAGACGCTCGAGGTGCTCGAGAGGGATCCCCGGCCCGCGGTCGCGCACCGTGAGCAGGGCCCGCTCCGGGCCGGCGTCGTAGTCCAGCCGGATGTCCACGGCCCGGCCACCGCCGCCGCCTTCGCGCGTCCCCGCACCCGGCGAGCCGTCGCTCCCCGACCCGTCACGCGAGCCGGCCGCGAGCTCGCCGAGGGGTGCCCCCGCCTGCATCGCCTCGCGCGCGTTCTCGAGCAGGTTCACGAGCACCTTCTTCAGGCCGTCCTGCTCCGCGCAGACGGACGCAGCCGTCCCTCGCACGTCCAGCTGCACGCGCAGGTCGCCGTCCTGGCGGGCGTAGAGGTCCACCACCTCGCGCACCGCCGGCTCGGGATCGATGGCGTCGGCACCCGGACCGTCGCTGCCGAAGCGGCTGAACTCCCCCGCGATCCGCTCCAGCCGGCCGATCTCGGAGAGCACCAGGTCCAGGTTGCGCTCCAGGAGCTCGGGCATGTCGGAGGGCGGCTTCCTCTGCAGGCGCTGCAGGTGCTGCAGCGCGAGCTTGATCGGCGTGAGCGGGTTCTTGATCTCGTGCGCGACCTGGCGCGCCATCTCCTCCCACGCGAGCGCCCGCTGCGAGGCCAGCACACCGGAGAGGTCCTCGAAGACGACCACCAGGCCGCGCCGCTCGCCGCCCTCCCCAACGAGGGGCGCGAAGGTGAGGTGCAGCGTGCGCTGAGCCTCGCCGTTGGCGAGCCGCAGCTCTTCCTCGCGCCGCCGGCCCACCTTGAGCGCCCGCGCGGCGCGATCCCAGAACTCCGCCGGCCGCAGCTCGGCCGGGCGGCGGCCCGTGGGATCCGCGGAGAGGTCCAGCAGCTCGCGCGCGGTCGCGTTCGCGAGCTGGACGCGCCCCTCGCGGTCGAGCGCCACGACGCCCGTGCCGATGCTCGAGAGGATCGCCTGGACCTTGCCCTTCTCCGCCAGCAGCTCGCCCTGCGAGACCTGCAGACCCGCCGCCATCGTGTTGAAGGCCGAGAACAGCCGCCCGAACTCGTCGCTGCGTTCGGGATCGTGCAGCCGGTGGGCGAGGTCGCCGCGCGCGATCCGGTCCGCGCCCTCCTTGAGCGCCCCCAGCGGACTGGAGAGCTGGCGCGAGACGAGCCAGCCGAAGATACCCAGCGCCAGCAGCGAGAGCGCGAACATGACGAAGAGCACCTGCAGCAGCTCGCGCTGGTCGCGCAGGATGTGCACCTCGCGCAGGAGCAGCGGGCTTCCGAGGACGTACGCCCGCCCCGCCGAAGCGGGCAGTCGCAGGTACGCCACGAACACCTCGCGAGCCCCGAGCCGTGCGCGCTCCGTCACCAGCCGCTCGCCCCCGAAGGCCAGCTGCCGGTAGAGATCTCCCGGCATTCGCCGCGAGAAGAGGTTCGCGAGGAAGATCTCCGGGCGATTCGAGGCCTGCGCCACGCCGTCCTCGTAGAGGACGAGGTCCTGCCCCACCAGCCGCGCCGCCTCGGGGAGGATCGCCTCGAGCGCGGCCTCGCCCCCCGCCTGCAGCCGCGGCTCCAGGAAGGCCGCGGCGGCACGCAGGGCCTCCTCGGCGAGCGCGCGCGTGGCCTGGTCGATCTCGTGGCGCGTGGTCTGGAAGCTGATCCAGGAGTACACCACGAGCGGGAGCACGACGAAGGCCAGCAGCACGCCGAAGACCCTCCCGCGGAAGCTCCCCAGCGGGTTGCGCCACGCGGTGGGCCACGGCACGTCGCCCGCGCCGAAGAGGAGCTCGTAGGCGAGGAAGAGCGCGAGTGCCGCGAGGACGAGCGTCAGGCACAGGCTCAGGTAGTCGAGAGCGTCGGGGACGTAAGGCTCCAGCGGGACCGAGATCCAGATCCTGGAGCCCTCCTCGCCCGAGGCGAGCGTCAGCGCGGGATCGGCGGCGGGCAGCGTCGCGCCGCGGTGCAGCGCGAACAGGAACGGCTCGGCCTGACCCGTGGAGAAGACGTTGCGCAGCACGTACGCCGCGGCCTCGTCCGTGCTCGAGGGCTCGAGCGCCTCGGAGGCCACCGCCACGGCGTTCAGGCCGCGTCCGCGCACCCCCCCGAGCGGCACCGACGTGAAGAACAGCATGCGACCCGTCTCCGTCTGCACGCGGCCGATCTGCTCGGGAGGCGCGCGCAGCGCCGCGCGCGCGATCCGGGGCAGCAGGTCCAGGTCCTGCGACGGCAGGAGCGAGAAGCGGCTGAGCAGTGCGCCCTCGGCGTCCGTCACGAGCAGTGCGGACGGAAAGGGGAGGTCGCGCAGGGGCGTGCGCGTCCAGGCCAGGAACGCCGCCGTCTCCGATCCCTCGACCACGTCTTCAGCCTGCTCCCCCGAGCCGGTGAGGCGCTCGCTGGTGATGCGCAGGTTGTATTCCAGCCACTGGTTCGAGGGGAGAGCCACCTCCTCCAGCCGATCCGCCATGAACTGTCGCAGTCCCCGCAGCCGCCCCGCACCGTGGGCGGTGGTCACCGCCAGCCCCGCCGCGAGGCCCGCCAGCAGCGCGGGACCGACAATGCGGCGGCTCCAGGCCCCCCCCGGCAGGCCCGGCGCGCGAGCCAGCCCCGCCACCGCCAGCCCGGCCGCCAGCGCCAGCGCCCAGAGCAGGAGGCCGAGGACCGGCGCGGACGCGTCCGGACCGGCGTGCCTCAGGTGCACGGCCGCGGTCACGCCGGCGAGGAGCGCGGTGCCGGCGGCCCAGGGCCACGTCCGCACCGCGGGACCGGCACGTCTCCCGGCGCCCTCGAGATCCTCGGCGAGGATGCATGCCGCGGCGATCGAGAGCACCAGCACCGCGACGATGGCCGCGTAGCCGGCGAACAGCACGCCTCCAGGGACGCTCGAGTACAAGTTGGCGCGGAAGAGGAGCTCGGTGGAGGTGTCGCGCACCAGCAGGGCCCCGGCGCGCGCGAGCGGCCCCTGGAGGGCGACGCCGAGCGCCAGCAGCGCCACGAGTGCGACCGTCAGGCGCGCCGCTGGGCCGCCCACGGCTGCCGCGCCGGCGGACGACGCGGGTCCGTGCCCGGCTTCCACCAGGCGCAGGGCCAAGCGAAACCCGGCGAGCGCCACCAACAGCCCGACTGCAGCGGTGAGCAGCAGGTCGGCCGGCGAGCTCGTGAACGGTCCCAACGCGCGGGAGGCGAACGACGAGGGCGACGAGAGCGAGCCGGGGAGCAGGACGGAAAGCAGGCCGCCGAGCTCCACTATCCAGCGGAAGGCCACCGCCAGAAGGACGAAGATGCCGAGGCCGGCCAGCTCCGCCCGCGCTCCGCTCGCGCGCGCGGTCCTCCGCGCCCACCGATCGGCCGCGCACCAGCCCTCTCGCATGAGCAGCGTCAGGGCCAGGAGCAGGCACAGAGCCGCCGCTCTCAGCCAGCCACCCGACTCCTCTGCGGTGGGATCGGCGACTCGCACCCGTCCCAGCACATGGCTCCCCAGGCGCAACGGCGATCCCGGCGGCGCGCCGGCGACCGAGGAGCTCGCAGCCGCCGAGCCCGCGCCGCGGGCGCGCTCCAGGTCCACGCGCACGCCGAGGCGGGCCTCCAGCGTGGAGAGCCAGCCCGTGTGGGGCAGGCCCAGCGCCTCCACCGGCGAGAGTCGCAGCCATGGATCGTCGAGGACCAGGTTCCATCGTCCGACTTCGGTGCGCAGGACGGCCCCGGCCACGTCCGGCGAGACCGCGACGCTGCCGCTCACGCCACGCGCCGAAACGGGTACGAGGGTCGCCCGATCCAGTCCGTCCAGCGTCTTGCCGTACCAGGCGACCAGCGCCCCCTCGGGCGCGAAGAGCTTCAGGCCCCGGCCGGCGGCGTCGGAGTCGCGGAAGGCGCTCGCCAGCAGGTCGAACGCCTCCGCCCCGCGGGCGACCGGGAGCCGCGGCCCCAGGCTCGCGGCCACGCCCCGCAGCAGCGCGACGTCCTGCTCGAGCCGCTCGCCGACCGCGCGCGAGAGCGTCTCGGCGGCCCCCTCGGTGCGATCGCCGCCCCCGCGCAGCAGCGGGACGTTGTGCAGCAGGAGCAGGACGACGGCCGCGCTGACCAGCAGCTGTCCGGCGCGCGAGAGGACCCCTTCCTCTCGCCGCGCCGCCACGTAGGCCAGCGGCAGCGCGGCGATGGCCAGGCCGAGGCTGAAGGCGGCGGGCGAGACGAACGCGGGGAGGAGGAGGAGCGGAGGCAGGAGCCGCAGCGCCACGTCCGGAGTGCCGGGCGGCAGACGTCCCGGCCGGCGGCGGGCGGGGAGTCTCACGGCGCTCAGGGAGAGCCGCCCTCCTCCTCGGCGCCGTCCCCCGGCGGGAACACGTTGAAGTAGAAGTTGCCGGTGACCGTGAGCTCCTCGTCGGGAAAACCGGGAGGGAGCGGCTCGAAGCGAGCGGCTCCCGTGACGGCGTCAGGAGCCACGTGACGCAGCTCGAGGACGCCGTCGTGCCCGGTGATCGCGATCGATTCCACGCTCCCGTCGGGCAGGATCACGAACCTGACCTGCGTCGCCCAGGCGGCGATCCCGTACCAGAAGGCGCTCGGCAGGATCGTCCAGGTGTACTCCTCGATCTGCGCCTTGAGGCGGCGCATGTAGGGGGCGTAGTCCCAGGCGTAGGTGCTGAGGCTGAAGTCGCCGCGGTACGACGCGCGGCTGAGCCGGCTGTCCACCTGCGGCAGACCGGGCCGGCCGCCCAGACCGGGCGGGCGCCGGGGCGTGGGGCGGGTCTCACGCCGCGGCAGCTCCAGGCGAGAGTCGCCCAGCGGAGTGAGTCGCGGTGTCGCTCGCCGGTCCGCGCTCCCGGCCACGTCGGCGATCTCACCCGTGGCGGCACGCCGCTCTCCGGCGCCTCGAGGCGGGGCGGACCGGGTCCCGGGATCACCACCCGAGGCGGGCGGCGGCTCCGCGGACCCGGCTGCGCGGCCGCCCTCGCCGGGTGTGGGATTCGGGAGCGATGTGCGGCCCCGGCTGAAAGCCGCCCCTTCCGGCAGGTCGCTCGGGCCGCGATCCGCGGCGCGCGTGTCGCGCTCCGAGACGAGGTCCGTGAGGCGATCCGGCTCCGCCTCGAGCCCCTCCGGCGTGTCCACGAGCCTGAACGTCATGGTCTGCGGCGGCTGCAGCAGCGCCGCCGCCGCATCGCTCCTGCCGTCGGGCGCCATCACCCCCGTCACGATCACGGCGAAGGCCAGTCCGTGCAGGACGAGCGAGAGCAGGAAGGGCGAGGCGGTGGAGTCGCGACGAGGCATGGGCGGAGCGCACCGGAAGACGCGTATCTGGCGTGGCGGCCGACGAGCCGTCGGTCTTCAATATACGCGAAGAAGGCGGCGGTCCTTCTTGCGTACGCCAGGCCGAGTGCGAAGGTCCTTCGGACCCGCGCCAGACCCCGGACGACGTGGCCGATCGACCCCGGCCCGCGGATCCTCCGAGAGCTGGCGCGTGCGCTGGCGGGCTCCTCGGCGACGTGATCGGCTTCCGCCACGCGGACCCCCGCTACCCTTTCCTGTGGGAGGGCCCGGCGCAGCCTGCCTGGCCGTTGGCACGGGGAGGGAGAAGGCGCCACGAGGAGATTCGGGATGTCGAGGAGGTCTCGACGATCCGGCGGGCCCTCTGAGCAGTGGACTTGGGAGAGCCGCGGAGGACCAAGGCCGGATTGGCGCAAGCGGTGCTCACCGGAGGCCGCGCGACCTATCCTGCCTGCCGCGACGAGGCGCGGATCTAATCCGAAGCCGCCCGCCCTCCGCCGCAGCAGCGGGCGACCCTGCGGCCTACTCCACCCCGTTCCCGGGCGCCTTCCCCTCCACGAAGTAGCTCTGGCAGGCGCGGTCGATCAGCGTCTTCGAGAGCACGGGCGGCACGCCGTAGAAGTTCGCGAAGTCGATGAGGTGGTCGATCAGGTCGCGCGGATGGCAGGAGCGCGGCTGGATGCGGCCCTCGGCGTAGTAGCGCTTGAAGAGGTACATCACCGCCTCGGGCACGAACTTGACGCCCTTCTGGCGGCAGTAGTTGAAGAAGATCTGGCCGTACTCCTCGCGCGTGGGGTCCTCGGCCTTGACCTTGTAGCGGATGCGGCGGAAGAAGGCCTCGTCCACGAGCGAGTCGGGATCGAGGTTGGTGGCGAAGATCAGCAGGCAATCGAAGGGCACCGGGAACTTCTTCCCGGTGTGCAGCGTGAGGTAGTCCACCCGCTTCTCCAGCGGCACGATCCAGCGGTTCAGGAGCTCCACCGGGCTCACGAGCTGCCGGCCGAAGTCGTCGAGGATGAACACCCCTCCGTTCGACTTCACCTGGAAGGGGGCCTCGTAGAACTTGGCGATCGCGTTGTAGCGCAGGTCCAGCATGTCGAGCGTGAGCTCGCCGCCGGTGAAGACCGTGGGCCGCCGGCTCAGGACCCAGCGCGGATCCACCGACTGGCGGCGGTCCCGCCACAGGCCGCGGCCTCCGGCTCCCTCCTCCTCCTCTTCCTGCGGCTCCGCGTGATAGACGGGGTCGTGCACCTTGATGATCTGCCCACCCACTTCCACGGCGTAGGGGACCCAGATCGAGCCTCCCAGCAGCGAGCCGATCGTCTCGGCCACGAGGGTCTTGCCGTTGCCGGCGGGCCCGTAGAGGAAGAGCGACTTGCCGGAGTTCACCGCTGGGCCGAGCATCATCAGGAAGCGGTTGGACAGGACCAGATTCGAGAACCCGCGCGTCATGTCCTCCCACGAGATGCGGGTGGTGTTCACGGTCTGGCGGCGCACCCACTCGGCGTAGACCTGGAGCGGCACCGGCGCGGGACCGACGTACTGGCAGCGCTCGAGCGCCTCCCGCGCGCGCTCCCGTCCATGACCGGTGATCGCGTACCGGTAGAACGCGCGGCCGTTGCCGTCCACCCCCTTCACCTCCACCTCCTGCTCCCGCTTGAGGTGCTCGAGCAGGGGGTCGACGATCACGAACGGGAGCGCGACGTCCTGCGAGATCCGCACGGCGGTCAGCTCGCCCTGCGAGTAGAGCGCCTTGATCAGCAGCTCGAGCACCAGATCCTCCGTCAGGCCCGTGTCCTCGAACCGGCTGGGCAGGGGCGGGTGGTCGGGCTCCTGTCGCGGGCCGGCGCCGGAGACCTCGCTGACGGCCCGCGTGATGACGCCTTCGAAGTCCTCCTCCGAGCCGAACTCGTTCGTGACGGACGTGGCCGACTCGGCCAGCGCGGATGCGTCGGGCGGGGTCATGGGAACCTTCCGGGTGGGTGGCTCGTGGAGTGGGTCGTCAGCGGGATGAGAGCGCGGGTGCCGCGACCTCGCGGCCGCCGGCATCCCGCACGCGCGCGTCATCGTAGCCCTCGCCGAGCGCCTCCTCGCGTAGCCGCCAGGCCTCCGCGAGCGTGAGGTCGCGACCGACCTGGACCATGTAGACCCGCCCCGACTGGTTCACGCGGGCGGCGATCCCGGTGACGCGGCTGAACTGCGCGGCGGCCTTCACCGCCAGGTCCTCGTACGGGCTGCGCAGGAGCTCCAGGCGATGGCCGCGGGTCGCGGCGGCGTCCGCGGCAAGCGAGAAACGAGGAGCCGCCGGGAGTGCGGAGGGAAACGACGTCCCGAGGCGAGTCGTGCGCGACACGAGCCGGACGGGCACGGGAGCGATCTCCGGCTCCGGCGGCGCCGGCGGCGGAGTTGCCTCTGCGGGGACCGGCGGGGCAGCGGCACGCGC
>JBHENL010000232.1:0-8828 GCA_046262075.1 Gemmatimonadota bacterium | reverse complement strand
CCACGACGACGAGCTGACCTATGCGGCCGTGTTCCCCGCCAGCCGCGCGACGGCCGCCGGCGGAGCGCGCCGGCTCTGCGCACGCGTGCACGAGGCGATCGCAAGGGGACTCGAGGAGCTGGGTGTGGAGGGGCTCGAGCTGGCGCGCGAGGCGCCGCGGCGGCTCCTCGCGGCGGCTGCGGGGTACGGGGGTGGAGGTGGGCCCCCGGCGGCCGAGCGGGCGGCATCCGGCTCCGGGCGCGGGCCTGCGAGGCGGACTCGAGTCTCCCCCGCGGGAGCCTGCTTCGCGCAGACCAGCCCCTCCGAGCTGGCGTGGCGCGGCAGGAAGCTGGTGGGCAGCGCACAACGACGGCTCGCCGGTGCCCTGCTCCAGCACGGTTCGCTGCTGCTGGACGGCCAGCGGCCGGAGCTGCGCGAGCTCTGGCTCGACGCGCCGCTCCCCGGGGAGGCGGCGACGCTGCGTCAGGCGGCGGGTCGCGCGGTGGATGCCCGCGAGGCCGCCTGCGCGCTGCGCGCCGGCTTCGAGGCGGTGTTCGACGTGGCGCTGGAGCCCGGCTCTCTCACGCCCGCCGAGCAGGAGCGCGCGGGCCTTCTAGCGCGCGAGAGGTACGGCCGAGAGGAGTTCCTGTACCGCCTTTGAACGCCCGGCGTCCCGCCGCCGACTCCCCCGCCGGGCCGACGCGAGAAGAGGAGGCTTCGTGACTCGAGGTATTCTGCGCCGCACGCCCCTCCTGGCAGCGGCGCTCCTGGCGCTCCTCGGCTGCGGCGGCGGCGGCGAAGGCGGATCCGGCGCCGGGGACGAGCCCGAGGGCGAGCCCCGCCGCGGCGGCACGCTCGTGATCACGCATCCCGGCGACTTCGACAGCATGAACCCGCTCGTCTCCACCGACAGTGACGCGATGGAGGCGATGCGCCACCTCCTGTTCATGACGCTCGTCACCTATGGCGACGACCTGAACGTCGAGCCGTATCTCGCCGAGAGCTGGGAGGTGGCCGACGACGGCCTGAGCCTGACGTTCAGGATCCGCCGTGACGTGAAGTGGCACGACGGCACGCCGACGACGGCCGAGGACGTGCTCTTCACCTACCGCCGGGCGGTCGAGCCGGAGCTCGCCTATCCCAACGTGGCCACCTTCGAGTACTACGCGGACGCGGAGCTCCTCGACCCGTACACGATCCGCTTCACGTTCTCGCAGCCCTTCGGCGAGCCCGTCGAGAACCTGGCCCTGCTGCCGATCGCTCCCAAGCACCTCCTGGAGGGAGCCGCGGGCGCGGAGATGCGCAACGCGGCGTTCAACCGCGTCCCGGTCGGCAACGGCCCCTACCGGTTCGTGCGGTGGGAGGCGAACCAGGAGTTCGTGCTCGAAGCCAACGACGGCTTCTCGCCCTCCCTCGGCGGCCGGCCCTGGATCGATCGGGTGGTCTACCGCGTGGTGCCCGAGCAGACGACGGAGGTCTCGATGCTGCTCTCGGGACAGAGCCACCTGATGCGCGCCGTCCCGCCGCAGTCCGCCGAGCGCGTGGCCGAGAGCGACGTCGCGCGGTTGATCGTCTATCCATCCCGGCAGTACGTCTACATCGCCTGGAACCCGGAGCTGCCGCTCTTCGACACGGCGAAGGAGCGGCGGGCGATGACGATGGCGATCAACCGGCAGGAGATGGTGGACGCACTGCTCTACGGCTACAGCGACCTGGCGGCCACGCACACGTTCCTCGACTCCTGGGCGCGGGACGGCTCGCTCGAGCCCCTGCCCTACGACCCCGAGCGGGCGAAGCGGATGCTGGCCGAGGAGGGCTGGCGCGACAGCGACGGCGACGGGATCCTCGACCAGGACGGCCGGCGCTTCGAGTTCGACCTGATGACGAACGAGGGGAACGACCTGCGCGAGGACATGCTGGTGCTGGTCGAGAGCGATCTGAGCAAGATCGGCGTGGACGTGAACCCCGTACTGCGTGAATGGACGGTGCTGCTCGAGGAGACGCAGCGGAAGGATTACGACGCGTTCGTGCTGGGCTGGGTGCCGGACTTCACGTACAATCCGCGCGACCTCTTCCACAGCGAGGCCATCGAGGGCAAGTACAACTTCGTGTCGTTCTCGAGCCCGGCCGCCGACAGCCTCATCGATCTCGGAACCACCTTGACCTCTCGGGCCGAGGCCAAGCCCGTCTGGGCGGCCTTTCAGCGCTTGCTCGCCGAGGAGCAGCCCTACACCTGGTGCTACCTCGTGCGCGAGCGGGTCGGGATCTCGCGCCAGGTGAAGGGCGTCGAGCCCATGGACGCGCGCATGCACATCCGGCAGGTGCGCACGTGGTGGCTGGAGGAGTGAGCTCCTCCGGCGCCGCCTGACGGGGCCGGCGTGCACGTCTTCATCCTCCGGCGCCTCCTCCAGGCGATCCCGCTCCTGCTCGGGGTCGCGACCCTGCTCTTCCTGCTCCTGCACCTGGCCCCCGGCGACCCCACCTCGATCTACTTCAGCCCGGACATCGACCCCCAGGTCATCGAGCTCATGCGCCGGAACCTGGGACTGGACCAGCCGCTGCACGTCCAGTACTGGCGCTGGCTCTCGAGCTTCGCCCAGGGCGACTTCGGCCATTCGTTCGCGCAGGGCCGGCCGGTGTCCGACATCCTGAAGGAGGCCGTGCCGAACACGCTCCTGCTCTCGGCCGTCGCACTCGTGATCATCTTCTCGGTGGGGCTCGTGGTCGGCACCGTCCAGGCGGTCCGGCAGTACTCGCTGGCCGACAACCTCGCCACCGTGACGTCGTTCTTCTTCTACTCGATGCCGTCCTTCTGGTTCGCGCTGATGCTGATGCTGCTCTTCTCCTACAAGGTGCAGTGGCTCCCCGCCTCGCAGATGACGTCGGTGAACTACGAATACCTCTCGACGATCGGCAAGCTCGTGGACCGCCTCGAGCACCTCGTGCTGCCCGCCGTCGCCCTCGGCATCGGCACCGCGGCGGCCGTGGCTCGCTACGCGCGCGGGAGCCTGCTCGAGGTGATCCGGCAGGACTACATCCGCACCGCGCGCGCGAAGGGGCTGGCGGAGCGCACGGTCATCTTCAAGCACGCGATGCGGAACGCGCTGATCCCGGTCGTCACCCTGTTCGGCCTCTACATCCCCTTCCTCCTCGGTGGCTCCGTCCTGGTGGAGACGATCTTCGCCTGGCCCGGCATGGGGCGTGTCATCGTCACGGCGATCTTCCAGCGCGACTACCCGGTCGTGATGGCGACGAGCTTCCTGTTCGCGGTGTTCGTGATCCTCGGCAACCTCGTGGCCGACATGCTGTACGCGGTCGTGGACCCCAGGATCCGCTATGACTGAGCGTCCACCACGCCGCGTCTCTTCTTCCGGGGGCCCGGGCGCCGACGCGCCGGGGGGAGGCCGGACGCTCTCGGACCGGCCGGTGACCGCACGGGCGCCGGCCGCGGCGCACGCGCCGGTGGATCGGATCCCGGCCTCGGAGCTCGAGGCCACGCCGCTGGCCGGCCGCGGCGTGCTCGTCGAAGCGCCGCCGGCGGGCGACGACCGTGAAGCGCCGCCGGGGGAGCGGCGCGCCGCCGCGCTGGCGGCGGCCGATCCTCCGCGTGCCGCTCGCCGCCCGCTGGCGCTCGCACTCTCGGCAATCCTCCCCGGAGCCGGGCACCTGCTGCTGGGCCGCTTCTCGCGCGGGTTCTGGCTCCTCCTCTTCTGGGGCATGGGACTGGGGCTGCTGTGGCTCGTGCGCTCCGACGTGGGCACGCTGGGTGGCGGCGCGCCGCTCGAGGACCTGATCGCGGCCGGCTCGCTCCTGATCTACCTCGTGGCGGTGTGGGGCAAGGCGCTGTGGGAGGTCGCCATCGGCCTGCTGCGCCCGCCACGGCGGCAGGGGATCAGCCAGTGGGCCATCGCGGGCCGCCGGTTCCGCCGCAACCGGCTGGCGATGATCGGGCTCGGGATCATGGTGTTCATCTACCTCGTCACGCTGATGGCTCCGTACCTGGCGCCCTACGATCCCAACGCGCAGGAGGACATCGTCCTCACGCGTTACCTGCCGCCCTCGGCCGAGCACCCGATGGGGACCGACAAGTTCGGGCGGGACATCCTCTCGCGCGTGATCTACGGAGCGCGGATCAGCCTCACGATCGGCTTCATCGCGGTGGCGATCTCCGTTACGATCGGCTCCCTGGTCGGCGCCGTGAGCGGGTACTTCGGGGGTCGTATCGACGACGTCCTCATGCGGCTCGTGGACCTGCTGCTCTCGTTCCCCACGCTCGTCCTGCTCCTGGCGGTGATCGCGCTCTTCGAGCCGAAGATCTGGCTGATCATCGTCGTGCTGGGGCTCACGGGCTGGATGGGAACGAGCCGCATCGTCCGCGGGCAGTTCCTGGCCCTGCGCGAGCAGGAGTTCGTGCAGGCGACGCGCGCGCTGGGCTTCGGGGATGCGCGCATCATCTTCCGCCACATGCTGCCCAACGCGATGGCGCCGATCCTCGTCGTGGCGACCTTGAACATCGGCAACACGATCCTCTACGAGGCCGCCCTCTCGTTCCTGGGCCTCGGGGTGCAGCCGCCGACGGCGTCGTGGGGGAACATGGTCGCCGGCGGCCGGGACGCGCTGATCAACGCCTGGTGGATCGCCACGTTCCCGGGGCTCGCGATCGTGCTCACGGTGGTGTGCTTCAACCTCCTGGGGGACGCGGCACGCGACGCGCTCGACCCCCGCCTCAGGAGCTGAGACGTGCCCGAGTCGCTGCTCGAGGTCCGCGACCTGAAGACGCACTTCACGACCGAGGAGGGAGTGGCGCGGGCGGTGGACGGCGTGTCGTTCGCGATCCGGCCGCACGAGACCCTGGGGGTGGTCGGCGAGTCGGGGTGCGGGAAGTCCGTCACCGCGCTCTCCGTCCTGCGCCTGATCCCGCAGCCGCCGGGGCGGATCGTCGACGGCGAGATCCTGTTCCAGGGACGCGACCTCGTGCACCTCTCGGAAGGCGAGATGCGCCGGATCCGCGGCAACGAGATCTCGATGATCTTCCAGGAGCCCATGTCGTCGCTGAATCCCGTATTCACCGTCGGCGATCAGATCTCGGAGGCGATCCTGCTGCACCAGGGCGTCTCGCGCGGCGAAGCCCGCACGCGCACGGTCGAGATGCTCAAGCGCGTCGGGATCCCCAGCCCCGAGACGCGCGTGGACGAGTACCCGCACCAGCTCTCGGGGGGCATGCGCCAGCGGGTGATGATCGCCATGGCGCTCTCGTGCAACCCCTCGCTGCTGATCGCCGACGAGCCCACGACGGCGCTCGACGTGACGATCCAGGCCCAGATCCTGGAGCTGCTCAACGGGCTCCAGGCGGATCTGGGGATGGCGGTGATGCTGATCACGCACGACCTGGGGGTGATCGCGGAGACCGCCCACCGGGTGGTCGTGATGTACGCCGGGCTGGTGGTCGAGGAGGCCGACGTCGTGCCGCTCTTCGACGAGGCGAAGCATCCCTACACGCGCGGGCTCCTGGACTCGATCCCGAAGCTGACGGAGCGCACGCCGCGCCTGGCGACGATCCCGGGGACGGTGCCGAACCCCCTCGAGCGGGCCCCGGGCTGCCCGTACGCGAACCGCTGCCCCTACGTGATGGACCTCTGCACGGCGGAGTTCCCGCTGCTCGGCGAGGTGGTCCCCGGCCACTGGGTGCGCTGCCACCTCTATTCGGTCTCCAGCGGGGGAGGCACACGCGACGGCCGGCGCCCGGCGAGCCAGCCCACCCGGAGCGCGGACCCGCCGGCGGCCCCGCGCGCGGGAGCCGCGGCATGATCCGCTCCGCCGGCGGTCCCGGCGACGGCGTCACGGCGCCACCCACCCCCGAGGAGCTCGCGGAGGCGCCGCACCGCGAGGAGCGGATGGATCAAGAGCTGGCGCTCGGCTCCGCGGCGGGAAGCCTGCTCGTCGTGCGCGACCTGGTGAAGCACTTTCCGATCAAGAAGGGCTTCTTCTCGCGCACCGTGGGCGCGGTGAAGGCGGTGGACGGCGTCTCGTTCGACATCCGCGAGGGAGAGACGTTGGGCCTCGTCGGAGAGTCCGGCTGCGGCAAGACCACGACCGGCCGCATGGTGCTGCGCCTGCTCGAGGCCACCGGCGGGCAGGTGCTCTTCCGCGGCGAGGACGTCTTCGCCATGGACGCCGAGCGGCTGCGCGCGCTCCGGCGCGAGATGCAGATCGTCTTCCAGGATCCGTACGGCTCGCTCAACCCGCGCATCACCGTGGGTGGGATGCTCACGGAGGCGATGCGGGTGCACGGGCTCGCGGCCGGCAAGGAGGCACAGGCCCGCGCCCGCGAGCTGCTCGAGGTCGTTGGGCTCTCGGCGAGCCACGCGTCGCGCTCCCCGCATGAGTTCTCCGGCGGGCAGCGGCAGCGCATCGGCATCGCACGCGCGCTCTCGGTCAACCCGCGCTTCATCGTGGCCGACGAGCCGGTCTCGGCGCTGGACGTCTCGGTGCAGGCCCAGGTCATCAACCTGCTCCAGGACCTGCAGGCGGACTTCGGGCTGACCTACCTGTTCATTGCCCACGACCTCTCGGTGGTGGAGCACATCTCCGACCGGGTAGCCGTCATGTACCTGGGCCGGATCGTGGAGCTCACGGATTCCGACGAGCTCTACGCCCGCCCGCTGCATCCCTACACCCGAGCGCTGCTCTCGGCGGTGCCGATCGCCGA
Organism: Gemmatimonadota bacterium; assembly: GCA_046262075.1. GTDB lineage: Bacteria > Gemmatimonadota > Gemmatimonadetes > JACCXV01 > JACCXV01 > JBHENL01. The sequence continues at coordinate 2,140 of JBHENL010000232.1, read as the reverse complement.
TCCCAAGGTGCGCAAGGAGCGGATCGTGCTGGGCGGCGACGTCCCCAGCCCGGCGAAGCCGCCTCCCGGCTGCCCCTTTCACCCGCGCTGCCCCATCGCCGGGCCCGAGTGCGCCGAGGTGGTGCCCGAGCTGCGCGACGTGGGGGGAGGGCACTGGGTGGCCTGCATCAAGGTATGACCTCCGGAAGGCTCCTCTCTCGAGTCGAGCCCGTCGTTCCGCCGCCGCTCCGCTCGGCGCCGGCCGAATCGAGGGGCCGCTCCCCCGACGTGCGACGCTCGTGATCCGTCCCGCCATCCTGCTCCTGTTCGTGACCATCGGCTCCCTGACCGCCGGCGCCCTGCGCCCCCGGGGGGAGCTCGGCGTGGCCGCGTGGCGCGCCGGACCGTCGGCGAAGGTGGCGCGACCCGACGCGCCCGCGGGGGAGGTCGGGCGGCAGATCCTCCCGACCGCAGGCCCGGATGCGGAGCTCTGCGCCAGTATGACGACCGGCGGCGGAGCCGAGCCGCTGTTCCCCTGGCACGCGGCGGTGTTGCCCCGGGAGGCCGCTCCCGCGCTGGGAACGGAGGAGCGCGCGCGCGCCCTGCTCCTGGCCGGCAGGGGCGAGGAGGCATGGAGCGTGCTGACCTCGCCCGACGTCGGGTCGGGGCCCCAGGCGACCTACCTCCGCGCCTGGGCGGCGGCGGCGGGCGGCCGGCCGGAGGCCGCGCTTCTCCTCGAGCCTTTCACCGCCGCCGCCGTGCCGCTCCCGTGTCGCGCGCCCGCTCTGCGCCTGGCCGCGCGAGAGCTGGCGACCTCGGGCGATCTCCCCGGCAGCCTCGCACAGCTGGCGGCGCTGCGCGCCGCCCTGCCCGAGATCCCCGACTACGTCCTGCTCTGGTCCATCGAGGCGGTCGAGCTCTCCGCGGCGGCTTCGCGCGGCTCGGCCGTGGACGCGCCGCGCGAATCCACTCCGCGCGTCGCCCCGGCCACGGGGCCCGATCCCGAGGCGCTCTACCGCGACCTGCTCGCGCTGCACCCGCCCGCGGGCGTGGTGCGCTCCGCCGACCTGGCTCGAGCCGGGCTCTTCGAGCGCGCCCGGCAGGCGCCGCGCGCTCGCTCGCTGCTGGCCGCGTTGGTCTCCCGCTCTCCGCGCGCGGAGCGCCCGGCGCTGCTCCTGCGGCTGGCGCGGGTCGAGGCGTCGCCCGCCTCTCGCGAGCAGCGGCAGCGGGAGATCGTGGAGCGGCATCCCGACTCCGAGGAGGCGCTGGCGCTGCTCGCGCCGCAGCTCGCCGGCGAGGGGTCGCGGCTCCGACTTTCCGCGCGCGACAGCGCGCGCGTGCTCGCGGCCCATGGGCGGGCTCGGGACGCCGTGCAGGCACTGACGCCTACCACGGACCCCGCGCTGCTCGCGTTGCGGGGCGAGATCCGGCTGCGCAACGACGAGTACCTGCCCGCGGCGCGCGACTTCCAGGAAGCCATCGCCCGAGGTGGGGCGAGCGCCGCGCTGAGCCTCGAGCTCGCGAAGGCCTACGGCCGCGGCGGCGAGCCGGCGCGCGCGCGTTCCATCTATCAGCGCATGTACTCGGAGGGCGGCGCACGCGGCGGGGCCACCCTGACGTACATGATCGCCGACGCCTTCCACGACGAGTCCGCGCTCTCGCCGCCTGCGGCAGACTCCGCGGCCACCTGGTTCCGCCGGCTGGTGGATCGCCATGCCGGCTCGACGCTGGCTCCGCGCGGGCTGCTCCGTCTGGCGCACCTGCGCTTCGCACGGCGGGAATGGGTGCGGGCCGAGAGCGCCTATCGCGAGCACCTGCGGCGCTATCCCGGGAGCGAGGACCGGCGCGAGACGCGCTACTGGCTGGCGCGCACGCTGCAGGAGGCGGGGCGTGCCGGGGAGGCCCGGGAGCTGCTGTCCGACCTGCTCCAGCCCGGGGCCGGCGACTACTACGCGCTGCTCGCGCGGCGGCGGCTCGGCGGCGGGGGAGAGTCCGCGGTCGCCTCGCTGTTCGGGCAGGACGCGCCGCCCCCCGGGACGTTTGCGCGCGCCTGGTCGGCCGCGGCCGACACGTCGCTGCCGGCGGGCTCGCCCGCGGAAGGCCGCCTGCGGCGCGCGCGCGCCCTGCTGCTCCTCGGGGAGCGCGAGGACGCCCAGCGCGA
>JBHENL010000231.1:0-2786 GCA_046262075.1 Gemmatimonadota bacterium | reverse complement strand
CGCTGTTCGTGATCCCCGTGGTCTACACGCTCGTGGACGACGCGACCGAGTGGGTGGGCGCGCGCGCCCGCGGCGGCCTGGGCGCGCTACGCGCAGGGGGACGCAGGCTGAGCGAGTCGCCGGGGGATTGAGCCGGCGGTCGGTCTTCTGCTGACCCGAGCTTGACCCACCCCGAAGCCCTGGAGGTCCGTAGCACCGGCTGCTGCATCGTGGGCGCCGGACCGGCGGGCGCCTTCCTGGGGCTGCTCCTCGCGCGCGCCGGAGTGGAAACGGTGCTGCTCGAAGCCCACCAGGACTTCGACCGCGAGTTCCGCGGCGACACGATCCATCCGTCGGTGATGGAACTGCTCGACGCAATCGGCCTCGCGGACCGCCTGCTCGAGATCCCGCACGCGAAGCTCCGCCGGGGCACGATCCAGACCGCCGACGGTCCGGTCACGGTCCTGGACATGACGCGCCTGAGGACGCGCTTCCCCTGGGTGACGATGCTGCCCCAGACGCGCTTCCTCGAGTTCCTCACCCGGGAGGCGGCGCGCTATCCGACCTTCGAGCTGCGTATGGGCGCCAACGTGAAGGAGCTGGTTCGCGAGGGCGAGCGCGTCGCCGGCGTGCGCTACCCGGACGAAGGCGGCTGGCGCGAGGTGCGCTCGCCGCTGACGGTGGCGGCCGACGGACGTTTCTCCAAGGTCCGCCGGCTGCTGGAGCTGGAGCCGATCCGCACCTCGCCGCCGATGGACGTGCTCTGGTTCCGGCTGCCGCGCGCTCCTTCGGACGGCCCGCCCGGGGCTGCCGCCGGCTTCGCGGGCGGGCGCATCCTCGTGCTCCTCGATCGGGGAGAGAGCTGGCAGGTCGGCCTGGTGATCCCGAAGGGGAGCTTCGCCGACCTGCGGCGGGGCGGCATCGAGGCGCTGCATCGCGCGGTGCTAGAGATCGCGCCCTGGTTCGAGGGACGCCTCGGACGGCTGCGCGAGTGGTCGGACGTCTCGTTCCTGCAGGTGGAGTCCGACCGTCTCCCCCGCTGGTGGGTGCCGGGGCTCCTGCTGATCGGCGACGCGGCACACGTGATGTCGCCAGTCGGCGGCGTGGGGATCAACTACGCCGTGCAGGACGCCGTCGCGGCGTTCGAGGTCCTGGGCGAGCCGTTGAAGACGGGCCGCCTCGAGCTGCGGCACCTGGCGAACGTGCAGCGCCGCCGCGAGCGGCCGACCCGCGCGATCCAGGCGCTGCAGTCGCTGGTCCAGCGGCGGGTCGTGGCACCCGCGCTGCAGCCCGCCGCGCCGATTCGCCTGCCGCGGCTGGCGCGCCTCCTCACGCGCATGCCGCTCGTGCGCGACCTTCCCGGATGGCTCGTCGGGTTGGGGCCGCGAGAAGCTGCGGGAGTAGCCTCGGCCGCGAGACGTGGAGGGATCCCGACGGCCGGACCGGGACCTCAGTCGCGCCGCCGGCCCCTCCGCAGCAGCCGGTCCAGGCTCCAGGCCCCCGCGCCGTGTGCCGCGAAGAAGAGCCAGATGAACGCGTAGAGCGCCGCCAGCTCACCGCCGTTCTGGATCGGCCAGAACCCGCGCGGCAGGTGTGCCGTGAAGTAGGCCACCGCCATCTCGCCGGAGAGCAGGAACGCGACCGGCTGCGTGAACAGCCCGAGCACCATCAGCAGCCCTCCGACGAACTCCAGCACGCCCGCGAACCAGAACTGCGAGAGCGTTTCCACGGTCGCGCCCTCGCCGTCTACTCCCCCCAGCAACCCGAAGAGCTTCTGCACCCCGTGCTGCATGAACAGCAAGCCCGCCACGATCCGCAGCAGGTTCCAGGCGATCTCGCGCAACTGGGCCATGCGACGCCTCCCGGTTGAGGGACAGAGAAGTTCCGAGCGGCGAGACCGGCCGCGCCGCGCTGCAACCTTACGCACGTGAGCGCGCCTGTCATCCCGCGCGTCGTCGGCGTGGACCTCGCGATCGTGGTTGTCCGACGGCGGCCGCAGAAGCATCGTACGCCCCGCTCGCACCCTCTCACGTCCGCCGGACCATGCCGCTGGAGCGCATCGAGGTGCTCGGGGTCCTGCTCCTCGCGCTGCTCCTCTTCGTCTCGGAGAGGGTGCGGGTCGACCTCGTCTCCCTGATCGTCCTCGCCCTGCTCCTGGTCCTGGGTCTCGTCACGCCGGCGGAGGGGGTATCGGGGTTCAGCAACGAGGCGACCGTGACGGTCGCGGCCATGTTCGTGCTCTCGGGCGCCCTCAAGCGGGTGGGGGGACTGGACGCGCTCTCCGGCCTCCTCGCGCGGGCGGCGGAGCGCGGACGCACCGTGCTGCTCGGCGCCATGATGTCCCTCGTCAGCGGTGTCTCGGCCTTCATCAACAACACCGCGGCCGTCGCCGTCTTCCTCCCCATCGCCCTCACGGTTTCGCGCCGCAGCCGGATCAGCCCGTCCCGGCTGCTCATCCCGCTCTCCTACGCGGCGCAGTTCGGCGGCGTCGTGACGCTGATCGGCACCAGCACGAACATCCTCGTCGCCTCGCTGGCGGTGCAGAACGGTATCGCGCCGCTGGGGATGTTCGAGTTCGCACCGCTGGGCCTGGTGCTGGTGGGCACCGGCATCGCGTACATGCTGCTGCTGGGGCAGCGCCTGCTGCCCGACCGCCGGAGCGCGGATCTCACGACCGACTACGCCCTCGGCGACTATCTGAGCGAGCTGGTGGTGACGTCCGGTTCGAAGCTCGTGGGCCAGCGGCTCGCGGACTCGGGGCTTTCCGCCGCCGACGTGAACGTGGTCGAGATCGTGCGCGAGGGCCG
>JBHENL010000230.1:0-2733 GCA_046262075.1 Gemmatimonadota bacterium | reverse complement strand
CGTGAGCGCGCCATGGCTCGGCACGAAGAGGTCGGCTACGAGGAAGCCCGCCGCCAGCAGCATCAGGAGGATCCCTGCGAAGCTCACGGGCAGCACCTGTAGGCCGTAGAGGCCCATCACGAGCGAGATGCCTCCGACCGTGCCCGGAAAGATGAGCCCGGGACTCCAGAGCTCCACGACGATCCCGAGTGCGCCCAGCGAGAGCATCAGCGTGATGATGTTCGGGTCGATCAACGTGTCGAGAATCTGCTTCCACAGGCCCATCTCGACCCGTTCGATGCTCGCGCCGGCCGTCTGGAGCACGCGGCCCTTCGGCTGCGTGCGCTCGCCGTCGACCTGGTTCAGGAGCGCGGGCAGCGTGGGGGCGATCTCGTCGATGACGTTCATCCGCAGCGCTGCGCGCGCCGTCAGATTCGCTCCTCGTCGCACGGCCCGCTCCGCCCAGTCGCCATTGCGACCGTGCTCCTCGGCCAGCGCGCGTAGGGAGGCGGCGGCGTCGTTGATCACCTTGCGCTTGAGGTCGGAGGGGATCTCGCCGCCCCCGGCGGCCACCGGCGTGGAGGAGCCGAGGTTCGTCTGCGGGGCCATCGCGAGCACGTCCGCGGCCTGGCCGATCCACACGCCGGCCGAAGCCGCCCGAGCGCCGTCGGGAGCGACGTAGACGAGCACGGGAATCCTGGAGGCGAGCTCCGCGCGGTAGATCCTCCGCATCGAGTCTGCGAGCCCGCCGGGGGTGTCGAGGAGGATGACGACCGCGTTGAATCGCTCCTCGTTTGCACGCTTGATCTGGCCGGTGAGGTAGTCGGCGGTGACTGGGTTGACGTCGTTCTCGAACTCGACGGCCAGGACACGCGGTGTCGCGCCCAGGGCAGCCGGGGCCAGAAAGAGGACAGCGACAGCTGCGAGCAGCAAGCAAAGTGCCCGCTCAAGTCGCATTTCCACCTGTAAGAATTCTATCAGGGAAGGCATCGCGCCCCTGTTCGCGAAGGCTGGGGTTTGCGACCCTAGCCGGAGGCCGCAACCATGAAGCTCGCCGCTCTCCTCTTTGCTGCCGCGCTTGTGGCGCCTGCGCTCGCCAGGGCCGAGCCGGCCACCATCGTCTCGCGCGATCTCCCGGTCGCTGGCGACCGCTCGCTCGCGGCGAGGGGCGCGACACCGCGCTTCACGCTCGTAGGCCTGCACTGGCGAGGGTCGGGCGGGGTGACGTTCCGCACGCGGAGTGTGGGCGGCCGCTGGAGCGGTTGGCGCCCGGCCGCGCCGGAAGCCGAGGACGGGCCGGACCGCGCGAGCGGCGAGCGTGGTCTCGACCGCGCCGGCTGGCACCTCGGCAACCCCTACTGGACCGGTCCTTCGGATCGCATCGAGTACCGCCTGCACGGAGTGGTCAAGCGGTTGCGCGCGCATTTCGTCTGGAGCTCTCCAGGGCCCAATCCGGCTCGCCGTCTCTCACTCGCGGGCGCACCTCCCATCGTCCCCCGCCTGTCGTGGGGCGCGAACGAGCTGCTCAAGCGCGCCCCGCCGTCATACGCGAGCGCGACCCGGTTCGCAGTCGTCCACCACACGGCCGGGTCCAGCACGTACGGACGGGCAGAGTCGGCGGCAATCGTCAAGGCGATCCAGCTGTACCACGTTCGCGGCAACGGCTGGAACGACATCGGCTACAACCTCCTCGTCGATCGCTTCGGGCAGGTGTTCGAGGGCCGCTTCGGCGGCATCGAGCGGAACGTCGTGGGGGCGCATGCCCAGGGGTTCAACACCGGCTCGTTCGGTGTGGCGGTGCTCGGGAACTACGAGGGAGCGCCGCTCTCGACCGCTGCACGCGACGCGCTCGTGCGGGCGCTGGCGTGGCGTCTCGACCTGGCGCACGTCGATCCGCTCTCGACCTTCAACTGGATTTCCGGCGGCAACCCGCGCTTTCCGCGCGGCATACCCGTCTTCCTGCGCGCGGTGGTCGGCCATCGCGATACGGGCTTCACGGCGTGCCCCGGCGACCGGATCTACGTGGCGCTGGGAGATCTGTCCCGCGCGGTCTCGGTGAGCGGACTCCCGAAGCTCTACGCCCCCACGGTGCGCGGAGCGCTTGGCGGCCCGGTGCGCTTTGGCGGTCGCCTCTCCTCCGCCGTGCCGTGGACCGTGAGCGTCACCGATGGTCTCGGCGCGGCCGTTGCGACCGGCTCGGGCATAGGCCCCGCGATCAGCTGGACGTGGGATTCGACCGGTGCGGCGGCAGGCGGCTACTCCTGGTCGATCTCGGCCTCCGGCGCCCGGCCGGCCACCGGGACGCTGGGCAGGAGAGTAGTCGCGCCGGCGTTGACGCTCACACGCGTCTATGCGGAGCCCGCCGCCGTCACGCCCAACGCCGACGGCCGCGACGACACGACGAAGATCTTCTACACGCTAGGCGCGCCGGCCACGGTGACAGCCACGCTGACCGACCCTGCCGGGGTAACGCTGGCGACACTGTTCGCCGGGTCGAAGCCGGCCGGATTGCACACCCTTGTCTTCGGCGCCGAGAGCGTGCCCGACGGCACGTACCAGATCATCCTGTCAGCCGTCGGATCCAACGGCAGGGCGGTGAGCGCGACCGCGTCGGTCTTCGTGAACCGCACGCTCTCCCGCTTCGTCGCGGCGCGCAAGGCCTTCTCGCCGAACGGCGACGGGCGGCTGGACAAGCTTCCCTTCTCCTTCGCTCTGGCGGTCCCGGCTCAGGTGAAGCTTCGAATCCTGCGCGGT
>JBHENL010000229.1:0-3362 GCA_046262075.1 Gemmatimonadota bacterium | reverse complement strand
GGGCCGTCCCGCCGGTGCCGTAGAGAGTAATCGGAACATCCTTCCGGGAGGCCGCGTGCTGGATTCCCTGCTCGACCTGCTGCACCGCGTCTACGACGTGGAGCACTGGATCCGCCTGGGCGGCCTCGCGGCCCTCACGCTGATCGTCTTCGCCGAGACCGGCCTGCTGGCAGGCTTCTTCCTCCCGGGCGACTCGCTGCTCGTCACGGCCGGGCTGTTCGCGGCCACCGGCGTCCTCGACCTCTGGAGCCTGCTGATCGTCCTGAGCGCCGCCGGGATCGTCGGCGACACGGTCGGCTACTGGTTCGGCGCCAAGAGCGGCCCGCGCATCTTCAAGCGCGAGGACTCGCTGTTCTTCAACCGCAAGCACCTGCTCACGACCGCCGAGTTCTTCGAGCGGCACGGACCGTTCACGATCGTGATCGCCCGCTTCATGCCGATCGTGCGCACGTTCGCCCCCGTCGTGGCCGGCGTCGGCCGCATGCGCTACCCGCGTTTTCTGGCCTACAACGTGTTCGGCGCCGTGCTCTGGGTCTGGTCGCTCACGCTCCTCGGATACTTCCTGGGACGAGTCATCCCGGACGTGGACCGCTACGTCCACCTGATCATCGTGGTCGTCGTGATCGCTTCGATCCTGCCCGGCATCGTCAAGTTCGTGCAGCAGCGCCGGAAGGCTGCGGCGGTGCCGCTGGCGGCGCGGCGGGTCCCGCCCGAGGCACGGGAGCTGGAGGAGGTGGTCGGCGAGGAGCGCCCCTGAGGGTGGAGCCGGCGCTGGCTTGGATCCGGGCCCGCACGAGCTTCGTTCCCGAGGTCGGGCTCGTCCTCGGCTCCGGCCTCGGGCAGCTGGCGGACGCGGTGGTCCCGGAGCTCGGGGCGGCCTACGCCGAGCTGCCGGGCTTCCCGCGCGCCACGGCACCCGGCCACGCCGGCCGGCTCGTGCTGGGCACGCTCGAGGGGCGGCGCGTCTGCGTCTTCCGCGGCCGCTTCCACCTCTACGAGGGCTACCTGCCGCGTGAGGCGACGGCACCGATTCGCCTCCTGGACGAGCTCGGCGCCGGGGTGCTCGTGGTCACGAATGCCGCCGGGATCGTGAACCCCCGCTTTCGGCCCGGCACGCTGATGCTGCTGGACGATCAGATCAACCTCCTGTGGAGCAGCCCGCTCGTGGGCCGCAGCCCCGACGAGGTGCGCGACCCCTTTCCGGACATGTCCCGCCCCTTCGACCCCGAGCTGCGCGAGCTGGTGCGCGACGCGGCGCTGGCGCTGGGTGTCCCGCTTGTGGAGGGGGTGTACGCAGCCGTGAGCGGCCCGAGCTACGAGACTCCCGCGGAGGTCCGGTTCCTGCGCCGCTTCGGCGCAGACGCGGTCGGCATGTCCACGGTGCCGGAGGTGCTCGTCGCGCGCGAGCGCGGCCTGCGCGTGCTCGGGCTCTCCTGCCTGACCAACCTCGCGGCAGGCCTCTCGCCCGGCCCGCTCACCCACGAGGAGGTGCTCGAGGCGGGGGCGCGGGCGGCCCCGCGGCTCGAGGCGCTGATCCGCCGGCTCCTGCGGCGGCTGCCAGGGTCGGCGCCGGTCGGCTCCGAGGGTCCGCGCGTCGCGTCCGGCGCTTGACCGGACCCCCACCCGGAGCGATCGCGGAGTTCCTGCGCAGGGCTCCGAAAGCCGAGGTGCACGTCCACCTCGAGGGCGCCCTCGGCGAGGCGTTCCTGGCGGATCGCGCCCGGCTCCACGGACGGTCTCTCGCGGGACGCCGCGCGCTGGAGCTGCGGCTTCCCGTGCGATCCGCGGAGGCCTTCTTCCCGCTCTTCCGGTGGGTCGTCGAGGAGCACCTCCGCAGGCCGGAGGACTACGCGGCGGCCGTGCGCGAGGCCGCCGGCGCGCTCGCCGCGGCGAACGTGCGCTATGCCGAGCTCACGCTCTCGGCCGGCGCGCTCCTCTTCTTCGGGCGTCCGCTCCTGGAGATCCTGCACGCGGTGGACGAAGCCGCCTCCGCGGTCACTCGCGCGGGCGGCCCCGAGCTGCGCTTCGTCGCCGACGGCGTGCGCGGGCACGGCCCCGACCCGCTCGGGCGCGTGCTCGAAGTGCTGCGGCCCCTGTCCCGCTCGCGCTGGCCCGCGCTCGGCCTGGCCGGGGCTGAGGGGGCGATGCCGGCGCGTCCCTTCGCCGACGTCTTCGCCGATGCGCGGGCGGCGGGACTCGCCGCGGACGTGCACGCGGGGGAGGAGGGTGGGCCCGAGCGGATCTGGGAGGTCCTCGAGCACCTGCGGCCCGACCGCCTCGTCCACGCGGTGAGCGCCGCCGCCGATTCCGCGCTCGTCGCGCACCTGCGCGCCCGGCGGCTCCCGCTGGCTCTGAACCCGACGAGCAACGTGTGCACCGGGGCGGTCGCGAGCCTGCGGGAGCACCCGCTGCGCCGCTTCCTGCGCGCGGGGCTCGTGGTCTCGGTCAACACCGACGACCCGGCCCTCTTCGGCAGCACGCTCCCGGGCGAGCTGCTCGCGGTGGCCTAGACCTTCGACCTCGGCCAGGTGGAGCTCGAGGCGCTGCTCCTCGGAGGCCTGGAGTGCTCGCTCCTGCCCGAGGGCCGCCGCGCCCGCCTGCTGCAGGAGTGGGGCGCGGAGCTGGACCGCCTGCGCCACGAGCTCGGACTCGAGGCGCGCCTGCTGGGCGACCCCCCCCGACGCGTCCCCGGCCCGTGGGGAGGGGACGTTGTCCCCCTCTTTCCCGGTCCATAGGTTCGCGGGCATGCACCCGGTCCTCTTCGACCTCGGCGGCTTCACGGTCTCCACGTTCGGCGTGATGATGGTGGCGGGCTTTCTCGTGGGGTGGGTCCTCTTCACGCGCGAGCTGGCGCGCAAGGGGCTCCCGCTCGACGCGGCGCAGCCGGTGATCCTGCTAGCCGCGGCGGGCGGCGTCGCCGGCTCGCGGCTCTACTACCTGCTGGACCACCACCAGGAGCTGCTGCGCGACTTCGGCGGGATGATCACCTCGCGCGGCGGGCTCACGTGGTACGGTGGCTTCGTGCTCGCCACGCTGCTCCTCGCCTGGTACGTCCGGCGCCGCGGGATCCCCCTGCTGCGCGCCCTCGACTGCATGGCGCCGGCTCTCGCGCTGGGATACGCGATCGGCCGCGTCGGCTGCTACCTGGTCGGCGACGACTACGGGGCCCCCGCCGCGCTCCCCTGGGCGGTGGCGTTCCCCGAGGGCGCCCCGCCCACCGAGCGGGAGGTTCATCCGACGCAGGTCTACGAGACGGTGACGACCTGCGCCATCTTCGCCTACCTCTGGGTGCGGCGCCTCCGGCCGGCGCCCGACGGTGCGATCGTCCTCCAGTGGTTCGCGCTGGCCGGCCTCGAGCGCTT
>JBHENL010000228.1:0-8429 GCA_046262075.1 Gemmatimonadota bacterium | reverse complement strand
AATCATCCCGCCGTGCCTGCGCACGAGTCCCTCCGCGATGAAGAGTCCCAGGCCGACTCCATAGACCGACCCCTTCGTCGTGAAGAAAGGATCGAAGATCCGCGGCAGGATCTCGGCCGGGATCCCGGGCCCGTTGTCGAGCACGTCCACGACCACACGGGGCCCATCCCAACGGATCACCACGTCGATCTCCAATGCCTGAGGCCTGGATTCGCGGGCGTTCTCGACGAGGTTCAACAGCACCTGCTTCAGGGCATCCGGCGCGATCGCGGCTTCCGCTTCGCCCGTCACGCGGATCGCCAGCTCTCCGGCGGAGACCCCGACCATGGCGAGCCGCGCCACCTCCAGCGCAACCCCGCGCACGCTGCACACCGAGATGCTCGGGTCGCGCGGTCGGTTCAGGTCCAACATCTGCTCGGCGAGATCGTGCAGGCGGCGCAGCTCGTCGATCGCGAGATTCGCGAAGTCGCGGCCCTCGGGGTCGTGGCTCATGCGTCGCCGGATCAGCTCGAGGGAATTGCGCAGGCTCGCGACGGGGTTCCGGATCTCGTGTGCGAGCTCGGTCACCAGGCGGCCGCTCGCCGCCAGGCGCTCACGCTGCAGGACCTCCGCCTTGAGAGCGCCCAGCCTCTCCTGGCGGTCCGCGAGCTCGCGGTTCGCCTCCTCGAGCTCCCGCAACCGGCCGGCCAGCCCGCTGCGCATCCGGTCGAAGGCTCCCGCGAGACTGTTCAGCTCACGGATGGACGATCGGGGTAGGGGTGCCTCGAAGTCGCCTTCCGTGAGGCGGTCGGCCGCCGTGGCGAGCGACCGGACGGGGCCAACCACTCGCCGCGCGAGAAAGCCTCCCAGGAGAAGGCCCAGCACGAGCGCACCGAGTCCGCTCAGGCCCAGGACGCCGCGGAGCGTGGGCAGCACCGCCAACTCGCGCTGCAGGTCGCGAACGAAGACCACGGTCGCGACGTCGCCCAGGGGGACGCGCGCGACGAGATAGCGACGGCCTTTCGTCCGGGCCTCGTGGACCCCGTTCGCCATCGGCCAGCCCGCCAGCGAGCTCGCGATGGTGGCAGCGGCCGTCGTGTCGGTGGTGGCCGCGATCCTCTTGCGCGCGTCGAGGATCACCACTTCGGCGCGGGTGATCCCAGCGAGCGTGCCCGCCAACCCCTTTCCGACCGTCAGCCCGACGCCCGCGGCCCCGATCCACAGCCCGTCCAGGCGCACCGGAGCGAGCGCGACGGAGTGGAGCGAGTCGCCATCGGAGATCACCGTGACGGGCGTCTCTCCGTGGCGCGTTCGGTCGACGAGCTCTCGCGGCGGCGTCGGCCCCGTCCAGACGCGGCCGTCCGCCGCGACGAGGATCGACCGATCCCCGTACGAGCCGCGGGCCGCCTCGAGCTCGAGGAGCGCGCGGGCGCGATCGCCGATCGCGACAGCCTCCACGACGCCGGGAGCCCGGGCGACGTCGCGGGCGTGCATGCGCAGGCCCTCGGCGATCGCCTCGTTCCGGTCGGCGAGGAAGCGGGGGGCCAGCGCGAGCTCGCGCCGAGCGCGATCCTCGAGCTCGGACGCGAGACGGCGGTCGAGCGCCACGCCGGCCGGAAGGATCCCCGCGAGGAGCGCGACGGCCGTGAAGACGAGGAGCGTGCGTTGAAGGGACACTCGGACCTTTGCCTGGTGTCACGCGGGCGCGGCGAGGGGCTCAGCACCCATGCGCAATCGCATCGCGCTCGAGCGGGGAAGCGGGATTCCCCGGCTCGCCGAAAAAAGAGGGGCCGCCACGGCCCCCGTCCAGTCGCGCGCCGCTAGACTCCAGCCGCGGCCTCAAGGAGCGCGTGGCCCGCGGGCGATACCGTACCTCGCGAAGATCGCGTCGAGCGTGCCTTCGCGGGCGACGCCGGCGATGGCGCCGTCCAGTGCCGAACGCAACGCGCCGTCGGTCTCCCGCACGGCGAGACCGAAGCTCCAGCGCTCGACCGGCTCGAACGTCTCTTCGACGATAACGTCGTCACGGTCGCGGAGCAGCCAGGCCGCCAGCGGCTCCCAGAGATAGCCGAAGTCCTCGCCGCGCTCCGCGACGGCCTCGATGACTCCCGCGGCATCCGGGAACACGTGCACGGTGTAGCCCCCCTGGCGCAGCGTGTAGGCCGCGATCGACACGCTCTCCACCGCGATCCGCCGCTCGCGCACCTCTTCCAGCGTCGCGGCTGGCGGCCCGTCCCGCCGCCGCACGAGCACGTACCCCGCGGAATAGTAGGGCCTCGTCGTCACGACTCCCGCCGGCGCGCTCCCGGCCATCGTGGGGCCGTCCGTGACGAGCACGCCGGGCGCGGCCGTGCAGCGCCCTTCTTCCAGGGCCACTTCGAGGACATCGGCGTGCGGCCGCAGCCAAACGATCCGCGTGCGAACCCCCAGGCGTCTGCCGAGTGCCTCCGCGACCTCGACGTCGAATCCGGGGGGGACGCCGATCTGTGACATCGGCGGGTTGTCCGTTTCGGAGCAGAAGACCAGCGGGTCCGGGAGGGACGACGCCGACCGCGAGGAAACCGCGGGAAGGTGGCGCGGAGACGAGGGGCCGGGCGCGGGCACCGCGACCGCCCCCAGGGCGATCGCGGCGATCCCGATCCCTGCACGGCCATCCATCGTCACGGCGCGCCCGCTCCCGCCGTACGGGTAGCCGCGGGCTCGGGGCCCCCCAGCCGGTACACGACCAGCGAGTGGCCGCGCGGCGCCGATCGGAGCTCGGGCGCGAAGCCGTCGACCCATCCGCCCCAGCCCGCGGCGAGCGCCACGTACTGCTGTCCGTCGATCGCGTAGGTGATCGGCGGAGCGTGGATCCCGCTCCCGACGCCCGCCGTCCAGAGGTCCTTTCCGGTCTCGGCGTCCGTCGCGTGGAACGTGCCCTCCGCCTCGCCCCAGAAGACGAGCCCTCCGGCCGTGCTGAGAACGCCCGACATCACGGGGTGATCGGATTCGATCTTCCAGACCTCCTCACCGGTGGCCGCGTTCACCGCCTTGAGGAAGCCGTGCGACTCCCCCGGCCCGAACGCGTCGGCGGTGGCGAAGCTGCCCCAGAAGGGTAGTCCTCTCCCGAAGAAGGCCTGCCCCGTCCGGAAGAATGCGCAGTTCTCGATGACGGGGATGTACGCCATACCGGTCGCGGGCGAGAAGGCCATGTGGTTCCATTCCTTGGCGCCCGCGGGACCCGGACAGCCTGGCGTGTAGTTGGAGCCTGGAACCGCCTTGGGATTGATCGTGGGCCTTCCCGTCGCCGGGTCGATCGCCTGCGCCCAGGTCTGTCGCGCGAATTCCTTCGCGTACAGAAACTTCCCATTGGTGCGGTCGAGAGCGTAGAAGAAGCCGTTCTTGTCGGCGTGGATCATCGCCTTCGTCGTCCGCCCGCCGATCGGCAGGTCGGCGAGGATCACCTCGTTGACGCCGTCGTAGTCCCAGACGTCGTGCGGCGTCCACTGGAAGTGCCAGCGCAGCTTTCCGTCATCGGGATCCAGCGCCACGACGGAGTTCGTGTACAGGTTGTCCCCGGGCCGGACGGCGCCGTTGTAGTCGGGGCCCGGGTTGCCAACGGTCCAGTAGAGCATGTCGAGCTCGGGATCGTACGCGCCGGTGATCCAGGAGGAGCCGCCGCCGGTGCGCCAGGACTCGTTTCCGCCCCAGCTCTCGTTTCCGGGTTCCCCGGGACCGGGGATCGTCCAGAAGCGCCACGCCTGCTTCCCCGTCTTCACGTCGTAGGCATCCACGAAGCCGCGGATCCCGTACTCCGCGCCGGAGATGCCGACCAGGACCTTGTCCTTGACGACGAGGGGTGCCAGGGTCGCGGTGTGCGCCTCGCGCGGGTCGCCGAAGCGCACCTTCCACATCGGCTTCCCGGACATCGCGTCCAGGGCCAGGAGCTGCGCGTCGAGGGTCACGAAGAAGACCTTCCCATCGGCGATCGCCACGCCGCGGTTCACCTTGTCGCAGCAGGCGGCGACGTCGTCGGGAACGTAATGCTGGTGGTGCCAGAACTCCTTCCCGGTCTTTGCGTCCAGCGCCCACACCGCGGTGTGGCCGCCGGTCGTCACGTACATGACGCCGTCGACGACGAGCGGCGTGGACTCGAACCCGTTCGCCTTGCCGAACTGCTTCGTCCAGGCCAGCTGGAGCCCCGTGACGTTCCCGGTGTTGATCTGGTCCAGTCTGCTGTGGCGGTGGTTGTCGTAGCCGCCTCCATACGTCAGCCAGTTCTGCGGCTCCGCGTCGGCCGCCTCGAGCAGACGCGGAAAGGCGAGGCCGGCAACCGGGTTCTTCGTCAGCTTCGGAAGACCCTCCTGGCCGGCCAGCGGGAACGCGAGAGTGGCGGCGAGGGCGAGCGCCAGCGCGGCGCGCGTGCCGCCTGCCGCCGCCGTGGCTCGGATCGAACGACTCGTCATGGATGGCCTCGTGGGTGTCGTGGACGCGGTTGCGGCGAGGGTCGGCGGTGTTCCACCGGAAGTCACCGATACGGAGGGGGGGCTCAATTGCCACCCTCCCCGGGTGGCCCTTCCGTCCCTCCGGGCACGCCCTCGCTCACCACGATCCGGCCGTACATTCCGCGGTCCCGGTGGTTCGACACCGGACACCAGTACTCGTACTCCCCCGGCTGGTCGAAGGCGAGCGTCGTGGTCCACTGGTCGCCCTGCGGCAGCGGGATGAAGACCTCGCCCTCGGGCGAGCGGAGCTTGAAGGCGTGGAAGGAAGAGGGATCCATGTTGTTCAGGATCAGGCGCACGGTCTTCCCCGCCGGCAAGTCGATCTTCGTGTCGCTCCAACGGAGGGCCGGGACCGCGTTCAGCGTCACGTCGGTCCAGCTCGGAAACTGCCCCTCGGCCTGCTCGGCGATCTCGTCGGGCGTCCCTCGCGTGAACTCCGCGTTCTCGAACATGACGTGCAGGTAGCCGCCCGGCGCCGGCAGATTTGCGCTGGGGTCCACGAGGACGTGGACCTCGCGGATGGGGTTCTGCCTGACGTCGTAGCTGAAGTACTTGAAGTCGTTCGCCTCGTCGTGGGCGTCGGAGGACAGCATCACGTGCAGGGGCGCGCTGAAGGCCACCTTCGCGCCGTTCTTCCAGATGTCCGCCCAGCCCCAGGAGCACATCGCGCAGACGTTCTGCGGCTCGCCCGGGTGCCCGCGGTGCGCCGTGCCGTGCTCCGTCGTGTCGATCGCGAGGCCGCCGTACCATGGATCGCCGGCCGGATCGGGCGAGACCGGGGCGAGTCGCGTCTGCACGATCTCCCAGACGCTTCCCTCGTGATCGGTGATCTTGGCGTGAAAGGCCATCGAGTCCTGCGAGAGCTTCGAGTCGTTCAGCGTGCGGTCGAACGCGACGAAGCGAACCTCGCCAGCGGGCAGGGCTACGTTGTTGTCGTTGGAAAAGAGGTCCATCGCGCCCGTCGCCTCGAGCAGCTCCGGCGGGTACTTGTCGGCAAACGCCGGCTTTCCGGGCAGCTGGGAGAAGATCGGCCCCTTGCCCTCGACGAGGATCGCCGCGCCAGGCTCACGCGCGATGGGCTTGGGCCCCATCGGGGAGGGGCGCTGATAGAGCACCCGGAGCGTCTCCATGTCGGATGGCGGGAGGGGGCGCGGAGGTGGCGCGAGTGACTTCGGAGGATCCGCGGGCTTGAGGCCACCTTGGAAGGGGATCTCGCGGGCGTCAGGATCGGGTGGCGAAGGCAGGATTTCGCCCGGGACTCCCATGCGGGAGCGATCCTCCTTCGGGGGGTCCTGCGCCCCGACGGTCGCAGCCAGTCCCAGGGTTACGAGCAGCGCCAGGGCTGGGCCCAGGCTCCGAGGGCAGGATCTCATCTGACGGCCTCCTCTTGAAGTGCGACCTCTACGGGACTGCGGGTGCCGTTCCTTCGTCGGCCGATGCCCATGACCGAACGACGGTCGGGTGAGACAGCGCGGCGCCCCCACCTCCTCCCGCTGCAGGAGGGACGAAGGAATGGCGGAAGGCGAGTGGCGGGCGCGCGCGCTTTAGCGGGCGCCCGGGGGCGCCGGAAAGGGATGGCCGCCGCTTGCACCCACAGGGGACCGGACGGCAGCGCAGAAACCGCACGAGATGCAAGCACGGGGCCTCTCGCCTCTCCAACAGGGCAGCGAGCCAACACGTTGACACCTCGTGATTGCCGGCACGACTCGCCGTGCGCGTGCCGGCAGGGCGCGTTTCACGCGACGGTCCGGCACCCGCTTGAAACATCGTGCGGAACATCCCGATTCGTCCCGTGCGAAGAGCTTCCGGTTCTCACGTTCCTGGCACCAGGGGAGCGACCGGCAGCGTGAACCCGGCAATGAACGTCCAGGGGCTGTCGTCCTCCAGAAACTGGCGCTCGCCGCTCGGAACCTCGTCACCCTCGTCGGCGCGCCCGGTCGCCAGATAGTCGAGCTCGGCGAACGCCGTGACGTTCTTGAGGTAGCCGTCTCCGGCCAACCAGTTGAAGACGCCGAACGAGGCGTCCAGCTCGAAGTCCAGATTGTGCTCGTACGTGCGCGCGTCGTCCGGCCGCTGGGCTGGACCGAACTGGTCGAGCACCTCGAAGGTCAGGCCGAGCCAGCCGCGCGTGTCCTCCTTCATGCGGAGCACGTTCAGGTTCAGCCCCATGTCGATGGCGGGCTCGTTCGCGTCGATTCCATCCTGGCCCGCCTCCGCGGCGGTGTAGCCCGTGAAGGGGTTCGCCTCACGCTCTGCGTACGGAGCCCACCCGATCTGCAGCGAGACGTTCACCCGTGGCAACGTCGTCGGGATCAGGAGGTTCAAGAACAGGATGAAGTCCGTCCGCGGCTCCAGCTCGGCGAGGGGGCCTCCAGGGAGAAGGCGCACGTCCGGAGCGTCGAACGCCCGCGTCACGAAGACGCTGGGCGAGATGCTGAAGGCGGGCGGGCAGAGGAACGGGCAGTCGCGATCCTGCGCCGAAGCGGGGACCGCCGGCAGAGAGAGGAGCAGGAGCAAGATCGCAAGCGGAACGAGCGACGAGGACACGAGAGCGGACCCGTGCCGTTTCATGGGACCTCCGCGGGATGGGCTGAAGTGGAGCTCTCGCGAGCGGCGACGGAGCTCGCCCCCGCCGCAACGCAGGGCCGTCATTTGCGCCGGAGGCATTCGCAATGCCTGGACCGCGACCGCAGCGGTTGACGGGTTTCCTCGAAGGCCGCGAGGAGATGGAGCTTCTGCCGCGCGGGGAGAGTGCGTCGGTTCGGCGTGGCGCGTCTCACGAAACGGCAGCTGGAGACGCGATGAAACAGCGGTGGCTGACGGGGGAGCGCCCTCGAGTTGACCTCGGCACCGCGGCCGTCGAGGTTCCACGGCCACGTCTCGAGGATTCGGGCTCACGCGCTCGATCTGCCGACGAGGAGTCTACCCATGCCTCTCTACGATCGCGTCGCCGACCTGCCACTGAGCGTCGAGGGGTATGAGCTCGAGCCGCTCGCGCGCGCGGGCGCTCCGGGCCGCACCCTCGTCCGCCTCCTCGGCGGCGGCGAGGACGGCCTCGGCGAGGACGTGACGTACGATCCGCAGGCCGGCGGTCGCCCGCTCGAGCTCGCCACCTCCTCCACCCTGCGATCGTTCTGCGAACGCCTGACGGAGTTGCCCGGCTACCGCCGGTGGGCGTTCGAGGCCGCCGCGCTCGACCTCGCCCTGCGTCAGAACGGGCTCTCTCTCGCCGAGGCGATCGGCCGCGAGGCCGCGCCCGTGCGCTTCGTCGTCTCGCAGAACGCCGTAGAGGCGTGGCTGGCCCTGTACCCGGATCTCCGCTTCAAGCTGGACGCACGCGACTCCTGGACCGACGGGCTCGTCGCGCAGCTCGCGGCGACGGGTGCCGTGGACGTCGTCGACCTGAAGGGCCTCTACGAGGGCGACTGGGTGGAGGCGACGCCTTCCGCGGAGTTGTACCGCCGCGTCGCCGAGGGCTTCCCGGGGGCCTGGCTGGAGGATGCGCGGCTGAGCGGCGAGACCGATCCGGTGCTCGAGCCGCACCGCCAGCGGCTCACGTGGGACTATCCGATCCACTCCGTCGAAGACGTCGAGGCGCTGCCGTTCCCGCCAGCGTGCCTGAACTCGAAGCCGTCGCGCTTCGGCACCCTGCAGCGACTCTTCGACTTCTACGAGTACTGCGAGGAGCGGCGGATCGCGGTCTACGGCGGTGGCCAGTTCGAGCTCGGCCCAGGTCGCGGCCAGATCCAGCACCTGGCCTCTCTCTTCCACCCCGACGCACCGAACGACGTGGCACCTGGTGCCTACAATGCCGGCGTGGCCGATGGTCTCCCGCGGAGCCCGCTGCCGCCCGCTTCCCGCGTTCCCGGCTTTCGCTAGCTCTCGTGCGCGCCAGAGAGGGTGTCGAGCCCGCGCTCGCGGTCTCCATCCGCGGCCTCGCCAAGCGCTACGGCGACACCATCGCGC
>JBHENL010000227.1:0-23858 GCA_046262075.1 Gemmatimonadota bacterium | reverse complement strand
AGCCCCTCCATCCCGTCGGCCGCCACGGCCACGTCGTAGCCCTCGATCTCGAGGTTGTTGCGCAGCCCGAAGGCCAGGTCGGGGTTGTCCTCGACGACCAGGATCCGCCGCACGGCTACCGTGCCTCGTTTCGGGGGAGCTCGCCCCAGGAGCTCGAGAGCGCCGCGTCGTCCTCGGCCGCGTCCAGGTCTCGAGCGACGGGGATGGAAGCGGCGGGCGCGGGCCCGGCCGCGCCCGAGTCCGCCCGCTCCAGCGTCTCGGGGCGCCGCCACGACTCCGCGACCTCGCCGCCGCGAGGCAGCTCGAGGCCGAAGCGGGCCCCGCCACGCGGGGCGGCCTCCACCCACGCGCGGCCGCCGTGCAGCCGGGCCAGCTCGCGCACGACGGAGAGGCCGATGCCCGTGCCCGCCACCGCGGCGTCGGCGGCACGGTCCAGGCGCCAGAAGCGCTCCCAGACGCGGTCACGGTCGCGCGGCGGAACGCCCGGCCCCTGATCGTCCACCAGGATTCGCACGCGCTCCCCGGCCTCGCAGGCGTGGACGGTCACGGTCTGCCCGGCGGGTCCGTACTTCATCGCGTTGTCCAGCAGGTTCAGGAGCATCTGGCGCACGGCACCCCGATCCACCGGGGCCACGAGGCCGCGCTCGAGCTCCGCGCGGAGGACCATCTGCCGCGCGCGCGCCAGCGGCGCGAAGCAGTCCACGACCTCGCGCACGAGCTCGCCCACGTCCGTCGGCTCGGGCGCGAGGCGCACCGCGCCGCGCTCGGACCGCGAGAAGTGCAGCACGTTCTCGACGAGGTGCGTGAGGCGGCGGGCCTCCTGATCGATGATCTCGAGCGACCGGCGGCCCTCGTCGGGCGAGCGTATGCGCCCCAGCAGCAGCGTCTCGGCGAACATGCGGATCTGCGCCAGCGGGGTGCGCAGCTCGTGCGAGACGTTCGAGACGAAGTCGGCGCGCAGCCTCGCGAGCTCGTACTCCCGGCGGTGCTGCATCAACGCGGCCGCGACCAGGCCCGCCGTGAGCAGGAGCACGCCCAGCAGGAGCGGCAGGCGCGACTTGGGCAGACCTCCGATCACGAGCTCCTCGGCCATGTCGGGCCGCAGCGAGACGTCCACCCGCAGGCCGCCGAGCGCGGTGGCGACGGTATCGCTCGCGGAGTAGTCGCCGGGGTACTGCCGGGGCGAGCGGTAGAGCTCCCGGCCCGCCCCGTCGCGCACGACGAACGACAGCACGGAGTCGGTGGGCACGTCGCCCATGAGCGACGGCGGCAGATAGCGCACGTCGGCGATCAGGCGACTCAGGATCGGCCGCAGGGTCGAGGGGTCCATCTCGAAGCCCTCGGCGGTCGCGGGTCCTTCGTAGCCGTCGCTCGTGCGCGTGTAGACGAAGACGCGCGGCTCGCCCTCCGGGCTGCCGAAGATGCTCGCCAGCTTGCACTCCGGGCAGTACACGCCCCGCGCGTTGCGCGTGACCGTATCGGCCATCCACGCGCGCACCCGCTCGGAGGCCCGGTCGCCGCGCACCTCGAGGCCGCCGTCGCGCAGGTCGAGGCGGAAGTACGCCCGGACCATGTGGTCGGGGAAGTACGCCGCCTTCTCGGGTGGGACGCTGAAGGACGCCGGGTCCGGGAGCGGGGCGCCCCGTCCGTGATGGGCGGCCGCTCCGAGCGGGTGCAGTGCCATCGAGAACATCCAGTGCAACTCGCCCTTCAGCACGCTGGCGAAGCGCCACGCGGCGAAGCCCGCGTAGTCGCGCAGCGTGTCCTCGGCGACGGCGCGGTGCGAGGTGGCGGCGCGGTGCGCCTGCCAAGCGAGGACGCCGGCCAGTCCCAGCGTGAGCAGGAGCAGGACGACGACGAAGGACGATCGCAGCCTGCGAGACGTATGAAGAGGACGCGCGCGCATCGCGTCCAACGTTTCTGCGCGCGCGCGTCGCTCCGCAAGGGGATCGAGGTCACGGACGGTCTCTCAGGCGCCGTTCCGGGCCGCCTCCGCCACATCCTGACGTCGCGCTGACGAATTCCGGACGGCACCTCCACCCACGACGGCGGTCGCGCCGCTACACTGTCGCCGTGCTGCCGTCGCAGTCCCGTTCGGGGGGGCGGGACCGGACCACCACCCTCCACGCTGGAGAGTCCCGATGATCGCTCGCGCCCTGCTGCTCGCCGCTCCGCTCCTCTTCCCCGCGTTCCTGTCGCTGGCGGTCGTCGGCGCGAAACCGGCCACGCCGAGCGGGCTGCCCACCGTGACCGCCCTCCCCGCCGAGCTGCTTCGCGCACGGGCTGCAGTCCCGGCGCACGCCGCCTCGCATTCCAGCGACGCGGCGCACGACCGCTCGAGCTGTCCCGATGCTGGCCGTCGAGTCGAGCCTGCGACTGGGGAGTCGAAAGCCACCTGAGACGGGTCGTGCCCCGGACCGACAACGCTGCGGCCGAAACGGTGATCCAAACATCCAGGGCGGCGCTTTCGGGGATGCAGGCCGGCCGGGGCGCCGCGCGAGATCTCCGTTCGTCCCCCGGAACCGGGGCTTCGTCCCGCCCGGTCCCGGGTCGCGTCGCCCGCCTGGCCGAGGGCTGTCGAGCGGCATACCCTGCGGCCTCGCGAGAACCCTTCCCGGAGCCCTCCTGACCCATGTCCACCCGCGTTCGGGGGTGCGCAGCGGTGCCGCGTCGCAAGGCGACCGCCGCGGTCGTGATGCTGCTCTTCGCCGCGGCGCTCCCCGCGGGTGCGGCGCATCGCTCTTCGGCCGTCGCCCGAGCGGCGGGCGCCCCCCTGTCGCTGGCACGGCAGGCGGACTGGACGGGCCCCGCCGGCGCACCCACGGCGCCCCGCGCGCGCCTCGCCACCCCCGGCGCGCGGCCGCCCGGCGCCGACGCCGCCGGGGACACGCTCCGCTCACGGCCGGAGAGCCTGCCCTCGGCCGCGACTCCGAAGCGCCTCGAAGCGCTGCGGCTCGAGGGCGAGGCGCCCGAGATCGACGGCCGCCTCGAGGATCCTGCCTGGCGAGACGCGCGCTGGGCATCGGACTTCGTGCAGAAGGAGCCCGACCGCGGCTCGCCTCCCACGCAGCGCACGGAGGTCGCCTTCCTCTACGACGAGGAGGCGCTCTACGTCGCGGCGCGGATGCACGCCGACGACCCCGATGCGATCCCCGACGTGATGCTCCGCCGCGACGACGACGGCAACGCCGAGCGGATCCTCGTCTCGCTCGACACGTACCACGACCGGCGGACGGCCTACAGCTTCGGGGTCACCGCCTCGGGCGTGCGGACGGACTGGTTCCACCCCGAGGACAGCGAGTCCGGCACGGACGCCACGTTCAACCCGGTGTGGGTCGGTCGCGCGGGCCGCGTGCCGCAGGGCTGGACGGCGGAGATGCGGATCCCCTTCTCGCAGCTGCGCTTCTCCGGGGCCGAGCGGCAGGTGTGGGGGCTGAACGTCCAGCGCGTGATGCCGGCGCGCAACGAGACGGTCTTCTGGTCGTTCGTGCCGCGGGACCAGTCGGCGTGGTCGTCGCGCTTCGGGGAGCTGGTCGGGATCGAGCGCGTCGGCGCGGCTCGGCGCATCGAGCTCGTGCCCTACGTCTCCGGCGACGCGCGCCTGACCAGCGGCGACCTCGTCGACCCCGGCAACCCGCTCGACGACGGCCGTGACATGGGCGCGCACTCCGGCCTGGACCTCAAGATGGGGCTGGGCTCGAGCCTCACGCTGGACGCGACGTTCAACCCCGACTTCGGCCAGGTGGAGGCGGATCCCGCGCAGGTGAACCTGTCGGCGTTCGAGATCTTCTTCGACGAGCGCCGGCCGTTCTTCACCGAAGGCGGCCGGCTGCTGGGAGCGCAGCTCTACGCCGGCGGACAGTCGAACGATCCGCCGCCCTACTTCTACACGCGCCGGATCGGCGGGCGGCCGCACGGGATCCCGCAGGGCGACTTCGTGGACGCCCCTCCCACGAGCACGATCCTGGGCGCGGCGAAGCTGACCGGGCGCATGGACTCGGGTCTCTCCGTCGGTGGCTTCGCCGCCCTCACCGACGACGAGCACGCCCGCACGTTCGACCTCGCCTCACGCGAGACGCGCAACGTCCGGATCGAGCCGCTGACGACGTTCGGCGTCACGCGGCTCCAGCAGGAGATCGGGGCCGCGGGCTCCACCGTGGCCGTGATGCTCACCGGCGTCAGGCGCGATCTCTCCCGCGAGGACCCGCTGGTGGCGCTGCTGGCGCGCGAGGCCTTCGCGGGCGGCGTCGACTGGAACCTCCGCTTCCGCGGGGGCGAGTACGACGTGAAGGGCCACGTCGGCTTCAGCCACGTGGCCGGAGACTCCGCGGCCATCGGGCGCACCCAGCGCTCGCCCGTGCACTACTACCAGCGCCCGGACCAGGGGCACGCCAGGCTCGACCCGGGGCGCACGTCGCTCTCGGGCGGCACCGCCGCGCTGCGCTTCCGCAAGGTGAGCGGCGGCCACTGGCGCGCGGAGGCGGGCGTCTGGGGCGACAGCCCGGGACTCGAGCTCAACGACGCCGGCCGCCTCGGCCGGGCCGACGACATCGCCCTCTGGGGCAACCTGCGCTACCGCGAGGACGAGCCGGGGCCGCTGTTGCGCAACTACTCGATCGGCCTCTTCGGGAACTCGAGCCTGAACTTCGGCGGCGTGCGGCGCTTCAGCCGCGTCGGGCTCCACTCCACCGTCACATGGAACAACTTCTGGACGAGCGTGCTCGACGTGGGACGCGTCCCGGAGTGGACGAGCGACGACCACACGCGGGGCGGACCGCTCACCGGGCTCTGGTCAGCCTGGGACCTCTACGCCGAGCTGAACGGCAACCCGCAGGCGCCGACGCGATGGGAGAGCTGGCTGTTCTACGCCGCCAACAGCTTCGACGCCTCCAGGCTCGAGCTGGGTGGAGAGATCTCGACGCAACCCGGCGATCGCTGGCGCGTGTCGATCGCACCGAGCTACTCGCATGGAACCGCGCCCCGCCAGTACCTGGCGACGCTGGACGGGGGGCCGGCCCAGACCTTCGGGAAGCGCTACGTCTTCGGCTACAACGAGCAGAGCCAGCTGGCGGCCCAGGTGCGGGCGAACTACGCCTTCACCCCGGACCTGGGGCTCGAGGTCTACGCGGAGCCCTTCGCCTCGAGCGGCCGGTTCTACGGCTTCGGCGAGCTGCCCGAGCCCGGCTCGCGAGAGCTGCGCACCTTCGGCGACGACGCGGGCACGCTCGCGCGCGACGAGGAAGGGAACGTCCTGGTGACGCTCGAGAACGAGGCGTTCCAGCTCCCGAACCCGGACTTCGACGTGCTCTCGTTCCGCAGCAACCTGCTCCTGCGCTGGGAGTGGCACCCCGGGAGCACGCTCTTCCTGGTGTGGCAGCAGAACCGCGCCGAATCGGACACCGCGGGCAGCCTCGTCGGTCCCCGCGACCTGCTCGAGTCGCTCGGCGCCAGCGGCGACAACATCCTCGCGCTCAAGCTCACGTACTGGATCCCGATCTCGTGAGCGTCCGCACGGTGGCGCCCGCGGTCGGCGCGAGGAGCCGCTAGGGAGCAGCCTGCCGCTGGGCGATCACGTGCTCGGTCACCGGCCGGCCGCCGATCAGGTGCTCCTGGATGATCCGCTCGAGGACGGGCGGATCACAGCCGGCGTACCAGGTCCCCTCCGGGTAGACGACCGCGATCGGGCCCCCCTCGCAGATCCGCAGGCAGTTCGCCTTCGTGCGCGCGATCCCGCCCTGGTCGGCCAGCCCCAGCTCCTTCAGCCGCTTCTTCAGGTAGCGCCAGGCCTCGAGCGATTGCTCGCGGCCGCTGCACTTGGGCTTGGTCTGGTCGCAGCAGAGAAAGATGTGCCGCCGTGCCCGCGACAGGCCGAGCGACTCGGCGACCCGCGCTTCCCGCTCGAGGCCGGCGCCGCTCAGGGCCGGGGCTCTCCCTTGGGCTTGCCCTGGCTCGGTGGCGTCACGCGCGGCGGCGGCGTGACGTCGCGGTCCTGACCGCCCAGGGTGCGGTTCGAGACCTCGGGCGAAGGCGCCACCCCGGCGGGAACGCGCGGCGGCGTGAGCGGCGGCCGCGCCGCGCCCGTGTCGATCGTCAGCGCGGGCTTCGCCATCTCGGCCTCCACCTCGGCGATCGTGCGCGGGACCGCCGCCGTCAGGTCCACCGGGTCCCCCTCGGTGATCAGCACGTCGTTCTCGAGCCGCACCCCGATGGCGAACCACTTCGGGTCCACGCCCGGCGTCCCTGCGCGGACGTAGATCCCCGGCTCGTTCGAGAGCACCATGCCGGACCGGAAGACGCGCGGAGAGCCGTCGGGCTCGCTGTACGGCGCGGGGTCGTGGACGTCGAGGCCGATCCAGTGGCTGAGCCCGTGCATGTAGAAGCGCCGGTAGGCCCCGCTCCGCAGGTTCTCCTCGACGCTGCCCTGGAGCAGCCCCAGTCTCACGAGCCCGCGCGTCACCACCTCGGCCGCGCGGGCGCTCGACTGCGCGATCGTGTTGCCGGGCCGCATCAGCTCCATCGCCGCGTCCTGCGCGTCGACGATGACCTGGTAGACCTCGCGCTGCTCGGGCGTGAAGCGCCCGTTGACGGGGATCGTGCGCGTCACGTCGGCGGTGTACATCGCGTACTCGGCGCCGATGTCCAGGACCACGACGTCGCCGTCCTCCATCCGCCGGTCGTTCTCCTCGTAGTGGAGCGTCACGGAATTGGGGCCGGAGCCCACGATCGAGGGAAAGCCCCAGCGGCGGGAGCCGTTCACGCGATAGAGATAGTACTGCAGCGCCTCGAGCTCGTACTCGTACATGCCCGGTCGCGCCGCGCGCATGGAGGCCCGCTGCGCCTCGGCCGTGATGTCGATCGCACGCTGCACACGGACCACTTCCGCGGGTGAGAGGATCAGCCGCATCTCGTGCACGATCGCGTCGGGGCTCTCGAACCCGGCGTTCGCGGCGGGACCGCCTCCCGCTCCCGGGCCTGCCCAGCCCCGCAGCCGCTCCCCGAAGTCCGGCGCGCCGGCGGAGCTGTAGAGCACGTCGGACGCTCCGCGCACGAGCCGCGGCAGGACGGCGGGGAGGCTGTCGATCACGTACGCGGCCTCGGCCTTGAACACCTGCCGCGCGCCCTCGGTCCCCCAGCGCTTTCCGGCCCAGATCTCGCCCTCCGCGTCGAACGGATCGGCGTTGCGCGGCCGCACGAACAGCGTGTACGCGGGCCCCTCGCCGGCGTTCGAGAGCACGGCAACGGCCTCGGGCTCCTCGAAGCCCGTCAGGTAGTAGAAGTTGCTCGCCTGCCGGTACGGGTGGTTCACGTCGTTGTTGCGCTCGTACACCGGCTTGGCGTGGAACACGGCGACGGCGCCGGGTGGCAGCCGGCGCAGGAGCTCCGCCCGGCGCTCGGCGAACATCTCCGGGTGCTCGACACCGTCGTGCGGCACCTGGGCGCGCCCCGGAGAGGCCGTCGCGCCGGCGGCGAGGACCAGAAGGGCGGCGAGCAGAGAGACGCGGGAACGGACGATCATGAAGCGCTCCTTCGAGGACGGGTCGGGGTCGAAGCGAAGGCGTAGCCGGTGGACCCGCGCCTCACGGGCACGGCACAGGGGTGGCTTCTGCCGGGCCCCGAGACGCGGCCGGCGAGCGTCGCGGCCCGAGCGGACGCAGGATCCGCAAGAGCCCCTCGGGCGTGACCGCGTGATAGCAGGCGCCGTCCAGCAGCACGTTCGGACCGAGCTTGCACGCTCCGAGGCAGCGCGTGGTCTCCAGCGCCAGGCGGCCGCCGGGGAGCCTCTCGCCGGCCCGCAAGCCGATCCCCGCCTCGAGTGCGCGGAGCAGGCCAGCCGCGCCGCGGGCGGCACAGTGGCGATGGACGCACACGACGAGCGTGTGCGCCGGCGCGCGCTCGACCGCGAATCGCCCGCTCGCGACCGCCAGCTCCTTCAGGTCCGCCGGGCGGACGCCCAGCAGCCGGCCCGCGGCGAGGAAGGCCCCGTCGGGGATCGATCCCAACGCGCGCTCGAGTGCCTCGAGCGCGGGCAGGATGGCGCCTCCCGCCTGGCCGTGACACTCGAGGAGACATTCCACCTCCTGTGCGAGGCCGGCGGGCAGACCGATGCGTTCGGCGGGCCCGGGCTCCCCGCCCTTCGGACCGCCCGCGACGGCCTCCCTCTCCGGGAGCGGCGCGACGCCGGGGCCGGCGCTCATGCGAGCACGCGCCGCAGAGCTTCGGACAGCTCGGGCATCGCGACGTCGAAGGTGTCGCGCATCGCGGTCGTGTCGCAGACGTTGTCCTCGCGCAGCATGAGCAGCTGGTCGCGGGTGACCGGTGGGTTCGGCAGGAGCCTCTCCAGAGCCGCGGCGTTCAGCCGCAGCAGCGGGATCGGGACGTGGACCGTGCGGCGCCTGGCGCCGAGGGCGCGCATCACCTGCTCTACGATCTCGTTCAGGGTGTGCGCGCGCGGCCCGCCCAGCTCGAAGACCCGCTCCCGGGCCCCGGACCGCTCGAGGCTCTGCACGAAGCAGGCGGCGACGTCCTCGACCCACACCGGCTGCAGCAGGTTCCGGCCGTCCCCGGGGATCGGCACCACGGGGCTCCGGCGGATCAGCGCCACGAAGCGCGAGAGAAAGCCGTCGCCTCTGCCGTATACCACAGACGGTCGGTGGATGGTCCATTCGAGGCCGCTCGCACGGACGGCCTCCTCGCCCCGCCACTTGCTCGCGTGGTATCGGCTGGCGGCGCCGGCCCGGGCACCCAACGCGCTCATGTGCACGAAGCGCCGGACGCCGGCCGCGCGCGCGGCCTCGAGCGCGTGCTTGGTGCCGCGGTCATGGATGGCTTCGAACGTGCTCGTGCCGCGCTCTACGATGATGCCGACCAGGTGGATCACCTCGTCGGCGCCTTCGAAGCCGCGCTGGAGCGAGTCGCGGTCGAGCACGTCCGCCGTGGCGAGCTCCGCGCCCGCGGCCGCCAGCTCCCGCGCCTCGCCGGGACGGCGCGCCAGCACCCGCACCCGCCGGCCGCCCTCGAGCGCCCGCAGCGCGATTCGCGATCCGACGAAGCCGGTCCCGCCGGTGATGGTCAGCATTCAACCTGCTGGCAACGCGTTACTTACGTGGTCCAGAGGGGGCGGCTACCCTCCACCGCCGGAACATCTATTATAGGGGCCGCCTCGAGGGGCCCGGCTGGAGCAATCGAATGTACGGGCGGCGGGCCCGGCGTGCGACGGGCTGCCGTCCGGGGACCGCAAGGCGATGCCGACCTCTCCGACCGATCCCGTAGCGCTCGGCGTGCTCGAGCGCGGTCACGCGCCGCGCGGGCTCCCGCTCAGGAACCGTCTTTGCTGCTTTCCGAGACGATCGTCATGCTGACTGGCGCCGGCGGGGGCGTGGGCGCCTGCGTCGCGCGCATCCTCGCCGCCGAGGGCGCGCACCTCGTGCTCGTGGACCGGAGCGAGGCGGGCGCGCGGGAGCTCGCGCGCGAGGTCGCCGAGGCCCATGCCTTCGGGGCGGACCTCTCGCGCGAGGACGAGGTCGCTCGGCTCGTGGCGCGAGCGCTCGAGCGCGTGGGGCGCATCGACGCGCTCGTCCACCTGGCGGGCGGCTATGCCGGCGGCGCGGACGTCGTCGCGACGGAGCTGGAGGTGTGGGACAGGATGCTCTCGGTGAACCTGCGCTCCGCGTTGCTCACGATTCGCGCCGTTCTCCCCTCGATGCTCGAGCGCGGCCGCGGAAAGATCGTCACCGTCGGCTCGCGAGCGGCCTTCGAGCCCAGTCCGAACGCGGGAGCCTACGCGGTCTCCAAGGCGGCGCTGATCAAGCTCACCGAGGTGCTGGCCGCCGAGCTGCGCGATCGCAACGTCCAGGTGAACGCGATCGCGCCCTCGGTGATCGACACTCCCGCCAACCGCCGATCGATGCCGAAGGCCGATCCTGCCACCTGGGTGCGGCCCGAGCAGATCGCGCAGGCGGTCGTGTTCCTCCTCGAGAGCGACGCGGTCACGGGGGACGTGCTCAAGGTCTACGGGCGCGCGTGAGACGCCGGCGCGCGCGGCTCGGCGGACTGCCGCTCGTCCTCGCGCTCGCGGCATGCGCGTCCGGCGCCGCGACAGGCCAGGCGGGGCCCGGCCCCGGAGCCGGCGCCGCGCGCGGCTGGACCCGGATCGATCCGGGCGGCGAGACCATGTGCGCGCGCGGCACGCCCTATGCCTTCTGGGCGCGACGCGCGGAACCCGAGCGGCTGCTCGTCTTCTTCCAGGGCGGGGGCGGCTGCTGGGACGCGGAGACCTGCCGGCCCGGCAGCGACTTCCTGAAGGACGCGGTGAGCCGCGACGAGGACCCCACCGGCAAGCCCGGCGTGTTCGACCTAGAGAACCCGGGGAACCCGTTCCGGGGCTGGTCGATGCTGTTCGTGCCCTACTGCACGGGAGACGTGCATTGGGGCGACCACGTGCGCACGTACGACGATTCCTCCGCGGCGGCCCGCCGGGAGGGCTGGAGCCGAGTCACCATGCGTCACAAGGGCTACGTCAACGCGCGTGCCGCGCTCGCCTGGGCCTACGAGCAAGTGCCCGATCCCGAGCGCGTCCTGGTGAGCGGCTGCAGCGCCGGCAGCGTAGCCTCGATCCTGTTCACGCCCTACGTGATCCGCGAATACCCGGACGCGCGCGTGGCGCAGCTCGGCGACGCCGAGGCGTTCGTGTTCGACCGGCCCGTGGACCTGCAGACCGACTACCGGGCGCACGACAACTTCCCGAGCTGGATCCCCGCACTGAGGGCGATCCCCGCGGGCGAGTTCACCATGGAGCGCTTCTACTCGGCCGTGGCGGCCTCCCATCCCGAGGCCGTCTTCGCGCAGTACACGACCGCCCACGACTCGGTCCAGATCCGCTACTACGAGGCGGTCGCCGAGTCACGCGACTCCGCGGATTCGCATGCGGCGACCGCGGCCTCGCCGTCCTGGGAGCAGGCGCTCGAGGCCAGCCTCGAGGCGATCCACGCGCGCGCACCGAACTTCCGCTCGTTCGTCGCCGCCGGTCACGAGCACTGCGCGACACCCACCCGGCGGTTCTACGACGAGTCCGTCGGCGGCACGCGGCTCGCCGAATGGGTCGCAGACCTGGCCGAGGGGCGGCCGGTGGAGGACGTGCGGTGCGCGCGCTGCGACTGAGCCGCGGCGGTGGGGGGCGGGCGTGACGCGCGCGGCCGCGCAGGCCACGGGCGCCGCCCCGCTGCTGATCGCAGGCGAGCTGCGCGGTGGGAAGGGCGTGTGGGAGATCCGCAGCCCCTTCTCGGGCGAGCCCGTCGGCTCGGCGGCCGTCGGGGACGCCGAGGACGTGCGCGCCGCGATCGACGCGGCGGTGCGGGCCGCGCGCGCGGCGCGCGAGCTCCCCTCGCACGCCCGCGCCGCCGTGCTGCGGCGGATCCGCCAGGGGCTGTTCGAGCGCCGCGAGGAGCTGGCGCGCCTGCTCGCGCGCGAGGCGGGGAAGCCCGTGACGAGCGCGCGCCTCGAGGTGGACCGGGCGATCTTCGTCTTCGAGGTGGCCGAGGACGAGTCCAAGCGGATCGGGGGCGAGGTGCTCCCGCTCGACCTGGTCCCGGCGGGCGAGCGGCGGTGGGGGATCACGCGCCGCTTCCCGCTGGCACCCATCTCGGCCATCGTGCCGTTCAACTTCCCGCTGCTGCTCGCGGCTCACAAGATCGCGCCGGCGGTGGCGTGCGGCGCCACGCTCGTGCTCAAGCCGCCGCCGCAGGATCCCCTGTGCGTGCTCGGCCTGGCCGAGATCCTGCACGGCTGCGGATACCCGCCGGGCGGCCTGAACGTCGTGCCCTGCTCGGTGGAGGACGCGGCGCCCCTCCTGGACGATCCGCGCGTGCGGATGGTGACGTTCACGGGCTCGGGGCGCGCCGGGTGGGCGATCCGCGCGCGAGCCGCCCGGAAGAAGGTGGCGCTGGAGTTGGGCGGGAACGCGGGCGTGATCGTCGCGGCCGACGCCGACCTGGACCACGCCGCGCGCCGCTGCGCGCTGGGCGGCTACGCCTACGCCGGGCAGTCCTGCATCTCGGTGCAGCGGGTCCTCGTCCACCGCGACGTCTGCGACGCGTTCACCGAGCGCTTCGTCGGGATCGTCGGCGCGCTGCGCACGGGAGACCCGCTCGACGAGACCACCGACGTGGGGCCGCTCATCGACGAGTCGAACGCGATCCGGGCCGAGGCCTGGATCCGGGAGGCGGTGGCCGGCGGCGCGCGCGTCGCGGTTGGCGGCGGACGCCGCGGCTCGATGCTCGAGCCCACGGTGCTCCTCGACACGCGCTCCGACATGCGGGTGAACTGCGAGGAGGTCTTCGCTCCGGTCGTCACGCTGCGGCCCTACGCGGACCTCGACGAGGCGCTCGCGACCCTGAACGACTCGCCGTACGGGCTCCAGGCCGGAATCTTCACGAACGACCTGCGCGCCGTCTGGAAGGCCTTCGAGACGGCCGAGGTCGGAGGCCTCGTCGTGAACGACATCTCCGGCTTCCGCGTGGACCACATGCCGTACGGCGGCGTCAAGGAGTCGGGTCAGGGGCGCGAGGGCGTGCGCTACGCGATCGAGGAGATGACGGAGCTCCGGCTCCTGGTCCTGTCCTGACCCACCCCGGCGGCGCGCCTCGCGCGCGCGTCCGGGTTCCCCCGATCCGAGGAGGCTCGATGAGACGAGCGTGCCGCTGGACGCGACCCGGCGCCGCCGCGGCGCTGGTCCTGGCCGGCGTCCTGCTGAACGACCCGCCCGTGCGCGGCCAGGCTCCCGCCGCGGGGCCGGTGACGGGTGCTCGCGAGATGGCGTCCAAGCGGCTGCCGCCCGGCGAGGGCTTCCGCGTCTTCGTCGTGCCGGACATGGAGGGGATGGGAAGTGCGGTGGACATCCACGAGGTGATCGCCGGGACGGAGGGTGAGCGCTACACGAACCTCACCAGCGTGGACTACTGGGACCGCTTCCGCTCCCTGCTCACCGGGGAGGTGAACGCCACGATCGCCGGCGCCCGCAAGGGGGGCGGCGAGTCGTTCGTGGTGACGGAGGGGCACGGCGGCAACCTCTTCGCGAACGTGCTGCCGTGGGAGCTCGACCCAGAGGCGATGCTCGTCCGCGGCTGGCCGCGTCCGATCGTGATGATCACCGGGCTCGACGAGAGCTTCGGCACGGTCATCTTCACCGGCGCCCACGCGAACGCGGGGAGCCGCGGCGTCCTGGCGCACAACTTCGCCTTCGACGAGTTCACCGTGAACGGCCGGGAGCTGAACGAGGTCGGGATCAACGCGCTGATCGCCGGCGAGATGGGCGTGTCGGTGTCGATGGTGAGCGGCGACGACGTGCTCGTCGCCGAGACGCAGGAGATGCTCGGCAACGGGCTGATCGGCGTGGTCGTGAAGAAGGCGCTCGGCGGGTCGGCGGCGATCACCTACAGCCCCGAGCGCGTCCGGCGAATGCTGGAGGAGGCGGCGGAGGAGGCGGTGCGCCGCGAGCGGAACGGCGACTTCGCGCCCTTCGTCCTGGAAAAGCCCTACCGGGTGGAGCTCGCGCTGCGGAAGAGCTATCCCGCCGAGTACGTGCAGGGCGTGGAAGGGCTCGAGGGATTCGAGCTCGAGAAGACCGGCGAGCGCACCTTCCGGATCGTCACCAGCGACGCCAAGGAGATCGGCCACCTACTGAACGCCATCGAGGAGGTCGTGCTCCGATGAGGCCCGGCTGCATCGGCTCGGCGGGCCTCCGTCCCGCCCTCGCGGCGCTGCTCCTCGCGGGGCTGACTGGGGTCGCACCCGCGGGGCTTCCGGCGCAGGAGAGGCGCGCCGGTCCGGGCCAGGCGCAGGACGCGGACGCCGAGACCTTCCGCGTCTTCATCGTGCCCGACATGGAGGGCATGGCGGGGACGGTGTTCAGCCGCGAGGTGCTCTCGGGCGCCGAGGCGGGCTGCGAGACCTGCCGCACGAGCCCGGACTACGAACGCTTCCGCCGCATCCTGGCCGAGGACGTGAACGCCGCCATCGAGGGGGCGCGCGAGGCCGGTGCGACCGCCTTCACCGTGAACGAAGGCCATGGCGGCAACGACTTCGCGAACATCCCGCCCTTCGAGCTGGATCCCGAGGCCACGCTCGTCCGCGGCTGGCCGAAGCCGCTCGTCATGATCACCGGACTCGACGCGAGCTACGACACCGTGATGTTCCTCGGCGCGCACGCGAACGCCGGCAGCCCCGGCGTCATGGCTCACAACTTCGCCGTCGACACGCTCACGGTGAACGGCGTCTCGCTCAACGAGGTCGGGATCAACGCGCTGATGGCCGGTCAGATGGGCGTCTCGGTCTCGCTCGTGACCGGGGACGACGTGCTGCTCGAGGAGACGCGCGCGATGCTCGGCGGCTTCGAGGAGGTTCAGACGAAGGTGGCGCTCGGCAGGAACGCGGCGGCCACCTGGACCCCGGCCCGCGTGCAGGCGGGCCTGCGCGAAGCCGCGCGCCGCGCGGTCGAGAACGAGCGCCGGGGCGAGTACCGTCCCTTCACGCTCGAGAAGCCCTATCGCGTCGCGTTCGCGCTGCGCGCCTCCTTCGCGGAGCACGCCGACGAGGTGGCGGCGCTCGAGCGCTACGGGCTGGAGCGGACGGGCCCGCGCTCCTTCCGCTTCGTGACCGCGGACGCGCTGGAGATCGGCCATCTGATGAACGACCTCGAGCTCATCGTCTTCTGACCCGGAGACCCCGAATGCCGACCTCACGATCCGCTCGCCGGAGTCCTTGCCGCCGCGTGCTCCGTCTGCCGCGCGTGCGTGCTGTCGCGGTCGGGCTTGCCGCTCCCGCCGTGCTGCTCCTCGCACCGCTCGCGAGCGGGGAGCTGGCCGGCCAGCAGCCGCCGCCACCGCCAGCCGCGGTCGCGCCCGCCGCGCCGGCCGACGCCCCCGGCGCTCCTGCGGCTCCCGTGACTCCCGCAGCGCCGGCCGCGCCCGCGGCTCCGGCCGGAGCGCCGGCCCCCGCCGCCCCCGGCGCGCCGCCGACGGGAGTCGCCGTCGCCGGCACCGCGCCCACGCCGTACCCCAGCCCGCGGGACACGCTGCCTCCCGAGGCGACCTTCGGCGTGACCGAGTACGAGATGGCGCGCGAGAAGCTGCAGGCCGAGATGGATCGCGACGGGTTCACCGTCTACATCATCGCCGACATGGAGGGCCTGGCCGGAGCGGTGATGAACTCGACCGAGATGCGCCCGGAGTACCGGGGCGGGCATCCCGTCCACCA
Source organism: Gemmatimonadota bacterium (assembly GCA_046262075.1). Classification (GTDB taxonomy): domain Bacteria; phylum Gemmatimonadota; class Gemmatimonadetes; order JACCXV01; family JACCXV01; genus JBHENL01. The sequence goes on along the minus strand of JBHENL010000227.1, from coordinate 8,609 downwards.
GCGCTTCCGGCAGGAGCTCACCGACGAGGTGAACGCGGCGATCGAGGGCGCCCGCTCCGCCGGGGCCACCCAGTTCGTCGTGAACGACGGGCACGGCGGGACGCTCTTCCGGAACACGCTCCCCGAGGCCCTCGACCCCGAGGCGCTCCTCATCCGGGGCTATCCCAAGCCGATCGTCATGTCCACGGGGCTCAACCCCGAGCTGGACGCGCTGTTCATCATCGGCGCGCACGCGAACGCGGGCTCCGCGGGAGTGATCGCCCACAACTTCGCCTTCGACTCGTTCACGGTGAACGGCAAGGTCCTCAACGAACCCGGGATCGCGGCGTTCATCGCGGGCGAGATGGGGGTCCCGATGGCGCTGGCAACCGGCGACGACGTGCTCACCGCCGAGACGGAGGCGATGGTGGGACCGATGGAGACCGTGACGGTGAAGCAGGCCCTGAGCCGCAGCGCCGCGGCGGTCCACGCTCCGGAGAAGGTGCGGGAGTGGATCCGCGAGGCGGCCGCGCGCGCCGTGCGGCGCGTGCGCGACGGCGAGATCCGGCCGCTGCGCCTGGAGCGCCCCTATCGGGTCGAGCTCTGCCTGCGAAAGAGCTACGCGCCGTGGGTGTCGGAGCAGGTCGCCCGGCTCGAGGGGGCGTTCCCCTCCGGCGGGCCGGGATGCTTCGCCTTCCGCAGCGACTCGGCGGAGGAGGTAGGCAACTTCATCAACGAGATCGAGTGGGTCGTGCTGAAGCCCTGATGCCCCTCGCGGCCGCACGCACGGCCGCAAGCGAAAAGCCCGCCGGGGTCGGCGGGCTTTTCTCGTTCGGCTTCAGGCGGTGGAGGCGGTACCTCGATCCCACCCCATCCCTTTTTGGGGCTGTGGAGCTGGAGCTACTTCTTCTTGCCCGAGCTCTTCTTCGAGCCGGACTTCTTCGAAGAGCTGGAAGAGCTCTTCTTTTTGCTGGCAGCTTTCTTCGTGGCCATTTCTAACCTCCGAAAAAGTAGAAACGGAACCACCACTGAAGCCATCGCGCGGGATTCTAGCGAGAGGCGCGAAGAGTTGTCAATAGAAAATCGCGGCCGACCGGCGCGGCATCGCCCTCCGCGCTGCGACGAGCGCCGCGTCGCTGCGCTCAGCCGCGTGCGAGCGGCGGAGCGTCGGGCGCGGGGATCGGCGTCGGAGGCAGCTCGCGCGGCGGCCCGTTCCACGGCGGCGGAAGGAGCTCGACGAGCGGCTCGCTCACCGCGGCAATCCACGAGGCGAGGCGCGACTCCGCGCGCTGACGCTCGAGGACCGAGAACCCGTTGAGGAGCGCCAGCAGGACGCCGGCGACGAGCACGGTCGAGACCGCGGCAGGCAGCACTCCCAGCGGACGGTTCACGACCTGCAACCGGAGCAGCTGGACGAGGCGAGCCGCCGCGGCGCCGATGGCGTCGAGCAGGAGCGCCGCGACGATGGCGATCGAGGTGAATGCCAGCAGGCTCGCCACCGCGAGCTTGCCGGTCCAGCGCAGGAAGAAAGGCGCGAGCGACGGGAAGAGCGCCGATCCGAGCACGAACCCCAGCACGAGCCCAGCCAGGGTTGCCGCGGCCTTCACGAAGCCGGTGGCGAAGCCGCCGAGCGCGCCGAGGAGGAGGAAGGCGAGGAGGGCCAGGTCGAGCGCGTTCACGGCTCGAAAGATACCACGTTTGACCGCCTCGGGGCGCGGGCTTACATTCGCGGCATCCTTCCCCGGTAGCTCAGTCGGTAGAGCAGGTGGCTGTTAACCACCGTGTCGCTGGTTCGAGTCCGGCCCGGGGAGCCAATCGTCTCGAAGAGGCCGCCGCGCGCCTGCCCGGCGGCCTCTTCGTTCGAGGCGACCGCCGAACCTCTCAGGTCCCCGCCAGCTCCCCCAGCTCCGACACCAGCGCGTCCACCTCTTCGTCGGTGTTGTAGTAGTGCGGCGAGACGCGGAGGGCCGACGAGGCCCGCTTGTCGTCCATGTCCAGCACCGCGTACTCCCGCAGGGTGGCGGCCGTGTTGATGCCGCGCTCCCGCAGGGCACGCACCAGCCTTTCCGCCGGCAGGCCCTCGAAGGCGGCAGTCGCGATCGCGCAGGTCTGGCGGCCGCGGTCGAGCGGCCGCGCGCCCCGGAGCGCGGCCATGCCCGCTCGCGCCCGGGACGCGAGCGCCGCCGCCCGCCGTCCGCCGCGCTCGACGCCGACCTGCAGCGCGTACGCCGCCGCCTCGCCGAGCCCGAGGACCAGCGCATAGGAGAACTCCCAGTTCTCGAACCGCCGCGCGTCGGGTGCGAGCTCGAAGACGTCGGCCTCCCGCCACGTCGCTCCGCGCATGTCCACCAGGAGCGGGGCGTCCCCGCGAGCCAATGCGCGATCCGACACGTAGAGGAACCCGACGCCGCGCGGCCCGCGCAGGAACTTGCGCGCCGTGGCCGACAGGTAGTCGCAGCGCAGCCGCCCGACGTCGACCGGCAGCTGGCCCACGGCCTGGCAGGCGTCCACGAGGTAGGGGACAACCGCAGCCTCGCAGACCTCACCCACGGCCTCGACGTCCTGGACGAGCCCGGAGCTCGTCGGCACCCAGCTGACGCAGACCAGACGGCAGCGCCGACGGCGGAGCAGCTCGCGCACGGACTGGGCGTCCACTCCTCCCTCGGGGAGGTCCTCGGCGCGCAGGACGGCGACGCCCCGCCGCCGCGCCAGGGAGAGGAAGGCGAGCTGGTTCGAGTTGTAGTCGCAGCGGGTGGTGACGAGCGCGTCCCCGGGCCCCAGGTCGAGCGCCGCGACAGCCTGGTTGAAAGCCGCCGTGGCGTTCTCTACGAGCGCCACGTTGCGCGGCTCGCATCCGAGGAGGGCGGCCACCGCCGCGTAGGTCCGCACCACCGCGCCCTCGATCTGGTCGGCGGCCTCGTAGCCGCCGGTGAGTGCTTCGAGCCGCAGGTGGCGCTGCATCGCCTCGAGAACGGGCGTCGGCTCGAGCGCGGCCCCCGCGTTGTTCAGATGGACGACCTCGCCGCAACCCGGCGTGTCGCGCCGCCAGCGCTCCAGCGCCGCCGGTGAGCCTTCTTCGGCCGCTGGAACGGGAGGGCGGTCGTCGGCCGGCGGCTCTGCGCTGCCGATGTGGGGCGTCACGGGACCTGTGGAAGGCGGCAGGTGCGGAGCTCGCGTAGGGCGGATGGCGCGACCGGGACCTTAGCGCCGGCGCAGCAGGAGCGCGACCCAGCTCGGGCGACCCGCGCCGCGCCGGCCACGGCTCACATGCGGATCCCGAGGAGCAGATCCGATCCGTTCGCCGGCGAGCTTCTCGGCCGCGAGGCGGACGAGGGCCTCTCCGTCGGGGGCGCAACTTCGTAGCTTCCCAGCGGCGTCTCGCGGACGGTCAGCTCGCCGAGCTCGCCGTCGAGCGCCGCGTACGCGGCGGCGTGATCCGCGTGGAAGGCGTCGTAAGCCTCGGGCGACGACCAGCGGTCGACGGTGAGGTATCGGCCCGGCCGCTGGTGGTCGTGGAGGATCTCGGTGCCCTGGTAGTCGCCCGACCTCGCGAAGAGGCAGGCCCAGTCGCCGTCGGGTCCGTACGCGCGTTCGAACTCCGGAGCGCGCTCCGGCCGCACCTCGAACGACCAGATCACGACCAGCGCCGGGGCCGGTTGCCCGGCGGCAGAGGCCACGCTCGGGCGTGCGCGCGAGAACGGCCGAGTGCCCGCCCGCGCCGCGCGGAGCAGGCGGGCCGGCGCACCGAGGAGGCGCCGGAAGGACGCGGTGGTGGAGCTCCCGCTCGGTGCCCGGGCGTGGGGTGGGTCGCGGTGGGCGTCCCACGCTCGTACCTGCAGCAGCTCGAGCTGTCTCTGGCGGGCGATCTCACGGGCGATCAACTCGTCCCACATCGGGTATCCCTGGTGAGGCGTGCAGCGGTACCTGACTAGCATCAGAAGTATAGAAGGTTACACGGTGTCGTTGCTACCTGTCAAGACGCGTTAGACAGTTAACGCAAACCCCGGCCGCACGCGATTTATCGTGTCCACCTCCCGCCTGGCGATAGCCCCCGAATGACGACTCCTGATCCGCTGCGGCTCCCCTTCGAGTGGATCGGAGGTGAGCTCTGCCTGGACTTCATCAACACGGTCACCTGGAGACGTGAGGGGACCATCGAGCGCGATCGCCTCGCCTCGGCCGCGGACATCGTCGAGTGGGGAAGAGAGGCGGGCATCGTGAAGCATCCGGAGGAGCTGCTGGAGCGCGTCGAGCACAGCCCGGAGCGGGGCGCGGGTCTCGTGCAGCGCACGCACGAGCTGCGTCGAGCCGTCCACGCCGTCTTCGGCGCACTCGCGCGTGGGGCGCCCACTCCCCCGGACGGGCTGTCCGTCCTGAACCGGCACCTGGCGGCGGCCCTCGCTCGCGCCGAGCTCACCCGCTCCGGGGGCAACCGGGACACGTACGACTGGGGCTGGCCGCGGCTGGAGCTGCAAGACGACGGGCTGCTCTGGCCCGTGGCCTGGTCCGCAGCCCGGCTGCTCACGTCGCCGCACCCGCCGGTCCGAGCGTGCGCGAACGACGACTGCGGGTGGATCTTCGTCGACCGGAGCCGGCGCGGCAACCGGCGGTGGTGCGACATGCGCGAGTGCGGCAGCCGCGCCAAGGCCCGGCGCTACTACCGCCGCAAGCGTGCGGCCACCGGGCCCGTGCGAGCCGGAGATCACGTCCCCCCCGACCGCTTCTGAGAGGCACGGCATGCCCTATCAGCCGATCGAGAACTACGGGATCGTGGGCGACCTCCACACGGTGGCCCTCGTGGGAGTGGACGCGTCGATCGACTTCCTCTCCTTCCCGCACTTCGACTCGCCTACCGTCTTCGGCGCCCTGCTGGACGACGAGCGGGGAGGACGCTTCAGCCTCCAGCCCCTCGTCCAGGAGGCGAAGCCGAAGCAGCTCTACCTGCCGGACTCCAACGTGCTGCTCACGCGCTTCCTCTCGGAGCGCGGGGTGGCGGAGATCTCGGACTTCATGCCGGTCGAGGAGGCGGGGCACGTGCACAGCCTCGTCCGCCACGCGAAGTCGGTCCGCGGCGACATGCGTTACCGGATGGTCTGCGCGCCGCGCTTCGACTACGCCCGCGCGGGACACCGGGCCGACCTGAGGGACGGCGAGGTCCTGTTCCGCTCCGAGGGCGCTGGCGGGCTCGCGCTGCGGCTCCGCGCCACGGTCCCCCTGCGGCTGGAGAACGGCGACGCGGTGGCGGAGTTCACGTTGCCGGCCGGGGAGAGCGCCTCGTTCGTCCTCGAGGAGGCCGTGGCGGGAGAGGAGCCGTCGGACGACCTGCGGGCCCACGTGGCCGGGGAGTTCAAGCGGACGCTGAACTTCTGGCGCGAGTGGATCGGCCTCTCGGCGTACCAGGGCCGCTGGCGCGAGACGGTGAACCGCTCGGCGCTCACGCTGAAGCTCCTCGTGTCGCGGCCGCACGGGTCGCTGGTCGCCGCGGCAACCTTCGGCCTGCCCGAAGCGATGGGCGGCACGCGCAACTGGGACTACCGCTACACCTGGATCCGGGACGCCTCGTTCACGCTCTACGCCCTGATCCGGCTGGGCTACACCGAGGAGGCGGCTGCGTTCATGCGCTGGATCGAGGACCGCTGCCACGAGCTCGAGCCCGACCAGCCACTGCAGGTCCTCTACGCGGTGGACGGCCACCACCGACTTCCCGAGGAGACGCTGCCGCACCTCGAGGGCTATCGCGGGTCCTTCCCGGTGCGGATCGGCAACGCCGCCGCGGGCCAGCTCCAGCTGGACATCTACGGCGAGCTGCTGGATTCGGTCTACCTCTTCAACAAGTACGGCCAGCCGATCTCCTACGACTTCTGGATCCAGCTGACCCGGCTGATCGACTGGGTGTGCGACAACTGGCGGCGACCGGACGAAGGCATCTGGGAGACCCGAGGCGGCTCGCGCCACTTCCTCTACTCGCGCGTGATGTGCTGGGTCGCGATCGACCGCGGTGTGCGGCTCGCGCAGAAGCGCTCCTTTCCCGCACCCCTCGCCCGCTGGATCGACGTGCGCGACGAGATCTACCGCGACGTGCAGCGGAGCTTCTGGAACCCACGCGTGAAAGCGTTCGTCCAGAGCCCCGGCTCCGATGTGCTCGACGCGTCGTGCCTGCTCATGCCGCTGGTGAAGTTCGTCGGGCCGACGGACCCGCGCTGGCTCTCGACGCTCCGCGCGGTCGATCGGGTGCTCGTCGAGGACTCGCTCGTCTACCGCTACCGCAACAGCGAGGGCTTCCACGACGGCCTGCCCGGCACGGAGGGCACGTTCAGCATGTGCACGTTCTGGTACGTGGAGTGTCTCTCGCGAAGCGGCGACCTGCAGAAGGCGAGATTCTTCTTCGAGAAGGTGCTCGGCTACGCGAACCATCTCGGGCTCTATTCGGAGCAGCTCGGGCCACGCGGCGAGCACCTGGGCAACTTTCCCCAGGCGTTCACGCATCTCGGGCTGATCAGCGCCGCCTACGACCTGAACCGCCGGCTCTCGGGAGAGGACTGAGCGAGTCGACGGTTCGGACGGCTCCCTCGCGCGCAATCCGCCGCCGGACCGACTCCTGCCAAAGGCGCCGTAAAGCGCCACCCTCGGCGATGCGCCCTCCCGGGCACGAGCCCTGTGCGCGGGGGGTGGTCCGCCCTTCGAAGCCCCTGCCCCGTTTCGTCCTAGGCTCTCTTCTGTCGAGGAATCGCACACGCTGGAACGGATGTTGCTTCGCGCGGCAGCAGTCCCTCCGGCTCCGTGGCCGGACCTTCCCGAACGAGTAACGAAAGCCGGGCCGATCATGTCCCACGACTGGGAAGACTCCTTCCAGCAGGATCTCGTCGAGGCGCTCGTGCTGCCCCCGGGTGCCATCCCCAACGCGCAGCCCCGTTCGGCCTGCGAGGAGGAGCGCGTCTTCCGTGGTCGCGTCGAGCGCGTGCCCGCGCCGCAGCTCCTGCGCGCGCTCCACGAGTCGAGAGAGACCGGCGTGCTCGTCCTGAAGGACGGCTCGCGGGAGGGCCGCATCATCTTCCAGCACGGGGAGGCCGTCGCCTCCTTCGCCGGCCCGCTGCGCGGCCTCGCAGCGCTCAACCGCCTGCTGCGGCGGGAGCGCGGAGACTTCCGCTTCGAGGCGCGCCGCGTCCATCCCGAGCGCAACGTGCACGAGCCCACCTCGACGCTGCTGCACGCCACCTCGGCGGCGGCAACGGGAATCGCGGAATCGCAGATCGCGCGCGCGGGCTGGAAGCTGGGGCTCGACCGCGCTCGGGGCGCGACCGCCACCGCGCTCCGGAGCGCGCGGCTGACTTCGGCCGTCGCGCTCCGGGACGCGGCCCGGCTGCGGCGCGATGCGGCGGTCGTCGCCGCGGCGTGGCTGCGTCAGGCAGGGGACCTCGCGACCACGAGGCGTCTGCGCCTGAGCGCCGCGTTCGAGACGGCTCGACTGCAGCTGGCGCCCGTGCCGTCCTTCGGCGCGAGCCTCGAGCTCGCGCGTGCACGGATGGTCGCCTCGTGGCAGGCCGCCCCGGAATGGGCCGCCGCCGCCTTCATCGTGCCGGGTGCGGTCGTCCTCACCGTCGTCGTCGCGATCCTCGGCGGGTTCGCCACGTCCACCTCGGACGCCGCCGGCGCCGTGGAGCGCCCCGCGCAGCATGCCCCTGTCGCTTCGCGAACGGCCGGAGGGCGGGAGCGGTCGAGCTACGTCGAGGCCAAGCGCGAGCAGGACGAGACGCGGCTGAAGATCGCGCGGCTCGAGCACCTCGTCCGCGATCTCTCCGGATCCATCGTCACGACCGGTCCCGCCCCGTCTTCGGAGCACCCGTCCGGCTCCGGGACTGCGCCCGCGGTCGGGCAGCCGGCGATCGCACGGACCGCCGGCGCCGCCCCGGCCGGCGAGGCCCCGCACCCCTGGACGCTGAAGGAGTCCCGGCAGCTGCGCGGCCTCGTCAACCGCGCTTCCGGTCGCATCGAGCTCGTGCGCGCCTGGACGGACGATCCCATGGCACGCACGGCCGTTCGGCTGGCGGTGCTGGTGAGCGCGGGGGGAAGCGTCGAGGACGCGCGCGTGATCACCCCGTCGGGAGATCCGCGGCTGGACGACGCGGCGCTGACGTCGGTGCGGCAGGTGAGCTATCGGCCGGCGCGCCGCAGCGGCGTGGCCGTTCCGGCCTGGACCGAGCAGCAGGTGGCGTTCCGGCCGGAGTAACGCCGGCGGAGCCGAACGGCTCCACCGGCACGCGGTCAGTGGTCGTGGAAGCTCTCGACCGGAAGACCGGCCTCGATCCAGTCGGACTTACCGCCCTCGTAGTCCCTCACGTTCGTATAGCCCAAGGCCGCCAGGTCACGGGCGGCTCTCTCGGACGCGTGTCAGGTCGGGCTCGCGCAGTAGACCACGATCTCTGCGTCCCTGTCCGGCAGCAGCCTGGGCGCCAGCTCGGCGATCCTGTCCGGGGGCAGGTTCACCGCGCCCGGTAGGTGCGCGTGCTCGTAGGCGTGGGGTGCGAGCGTCTCGACGAGCCTGACGCCCTCGCCCCGGTCCAGCTTCTCCTTCAGCTCCTCGCGCGAGATCGTGCCGGTCATGAGTCCTCCCGTTCGGGGTTCGATTCCCC
>JBHENL010000226.1:0-2513 GCA_046262075.1 Gemmatimonadota bacterium | reverse complement strand
TGGCGCTCGACGAGCGCCACCCGCGCGCCAAGGCCGGCGGCCCCGGCGGCGGCCACCAGGCCCGCGGTGCCGGCGCCGACCACGACCAGGTTGTAGCGCGCGGCCGGCGGGGGATTGACCCAGCGGGGGGGGTGTACGTTCTCGACGAGATCGCGGTTGTGAACGTCGTCGGGAAGTACCCGCACCTCTCGATCGGCGCCCCGAGCGCCCCCTCTCGGAGCGGAGCTCAACGGGTAGCCTCCGGCCGCGGGGTCTCCGGGCGCGCCGCCTCCGGGCGCGCCGCTTCGCGCAGAGCGCGACGCGCCGTCCGTGTCACGAGCGCCGTGACGGCCACCGTCGCGACGAGCCCCAGCGCCAGAAAGACCTTGCCGCCCGTGCCGCTCTCGACGTCTCCCGCGAGGAGCTGGGCCAGGCTGCGTGCGGCCGTGCCGAGATAGACGTACAGCACGGTTCCGGGCAGCATCCCGAGCCAGGAGGCCAGGACGTAGTCGCGAAACGACACCGGAGTGACGCCGTAGGCGTAGTTCAGGAGCGTGAAGGGGAAGATGGGCGAGAGACGCGTGAGCAGGACGATGCGGAAGCCCTGACGGGCGACGGCGTCGTCGATGGCGCGAAAGCGCGGGTCGGAGACGACGCGGCGCTCGACCGCGCCACGCGCGAGAGTACGACCCACGAGGAACGCCGCGCAAGCGCCCATGACGCTCCCGGCCGAGACCGCGACGGTTCCGACGCCGAGCCCGAACAGGAAGCCGGCTCCGAGCGTGAGCACCGAACCGGGAACGAAGAGCAACGACGCCGGGACGTAGGCCGCCGCCAGCAGCACGGGTCCCCACGCTCCCAGGACACGCACCCGGTCGAAGAAGCGACCCAGCAGCTCCTCGAGGGGCAGCAGGACCGCCGCGCCCACGCCAGCCGCGACCAGGAGGGCCAGCACGACGAGCCGGATGGAGAAGCGGGAGGTCACGTCGGATTCGATTCCTCGAGGCCAGGGCGTGCACGCTGGAACGCGCCGCACCGGCGGTTTGTTCCGCCGGGCCCGCAGGGAATATGCGCGCGCGCCCCGGCGTTGCGAGGCTCGACCGCGGCGGCGCCGCGTGGCGGCGGCCGTCGGGCGGGCGTAAGTTTCCTCGCCGCCGGGATCCGCTCGGCGGCCGCCGGAATGCCGAAACCAGGTACGCGGAGGGGATCACGATGGCGATGGAGCTGCGGTGCGGTGACATCATGGAGGGCTGCGCGACACGGATCCGGGGAGAGGATGAGCAGGAGGTGATGCGCAAGGCGGCCGAGCACGCGCGCGAGGGGCACGGCATCGAGGAGGTGGACGAGAGCACGGCGGAGTTGATCCGCTCCCACATCCGCCGCGTCTGAGGGACGCACCGCACGCGCGCTGCGGCTCCCGATCGTGAGCGGTCTCGTGCAACTCGAGCGGCCACCGCCGGCGCGCCATCCGGGCCGGCCACCGGTCGTGGCGCTCGAGGCTCTCGACGTGCTCTGGTTCCAGGTCGCCGGCACGATCTGCAACCTGACCTGCACGCACTGCTTCATCTCGTGCAGCCCCACGAACCACGCCTTCGAGATGATGGCGCGCGACGACGTGGAGCGGCTGCTGGAGCAGTCGGTCGAGCTCGGGGTGCGCGAGTACTACTTCACGGGCGGCGAACCGTTCGCCCACCCGGAGATCGTGGAGATCCTCGAGAGTGCTCTCGATCGGGGGCCGGCCACGGTGCTCACCAACGGCACCCTGCTGCACGAAGATCGAGTCCGGCGCCTGGAGCGGATCGCGGCGGAGTCGCCGTACTCGCTGGAGTTCCGGGTGTCCGTCGACGGCTTCACGGCGGCTGACCACGATGCCCTTCGGGGCCCCGGAGCGTTCGAGCGCGCGATGCGCGGGCTGGACCGTCTCGTCGCCGCGGGCTTCCTCCCCATCGTGACGGCCACCCGCACCTGGCCGCTGGACCGCGATGACGAGGCGTTCGCCGGTTTCGTCCAGATGCTGCGCGCGCGCGGCTGCACGCGCCCGCGCGTGAAGCTCATCCCGGCGCTGCGGATCGGCGCCGAGGCGCTCCGCGCCGGCGGCTACGACGGGTCGGACTTCGTGACCTCCGAGATGATGGAGGGCTACGATCCCGAGCACCTCATCTGCCGCTTCGCTCGCGTGGCGACGAGCCGGGGGGTGTGGGTCTGTCCCATTCTCCTGGACGCGCCCGATGCCCGGCTGGGCGACGGCCTCGAGGAGGCGATGCGCGTCGCCTACCCGCTGCGCCATCAGGCCTGCACGACCTGCTTCCTGCACGGTGCGATCTGCTCGAACCCGAGCCTCACGCTCGGAGCCGGCGCATAGACGCGCAGGTGGAGGCGACCGGCCGATCGAAGCCGGCGCCTGAGCCGTCCGAGACCGGCCTCGCGGTCGAGACCCGCTCCCTGCGGAAGCTCTACGGCGGCAAGGCGGCTGTCGCCGACCTGACCCTCGAGGTCCATCGCGGCGAGGTGTTCGGCTTCCTCGGCCCCAACGG
>JBHENL010000225.1:0-16532 GCA_046262075.1 Gemmatimonadota bacterium | reverse complement strand
GGTCATCGTCGGACTTCCGGCCGAATTCCCGCCACTCGACACCCTGGACCTGCGGCCACACAACCTCCCCGCGCAGGCGACGCCGCTCCTGGGCCGTGAGCGGGAGCTCGCCGCCGCGCAGGAGCTGCTCCTGCGCACGTCCGTGCGGCTCGTGCCCCTCACCGGCCCGGCCGGAACGGGCAAGACCCGCCTGGCCGTGCAACTCGGCGCGGAGACGATCCCCCACTTCGGGAGCGGAGTCTTCTTCGTGCCGCTCGCCTCGACGCGAGAGCCGGCGCTGGTGGCCTCGACCGTGGCGCAGACGCTGGGGCTGCGCCAGTTCGACGAGCGCTCCCCGCTCGAGAGCCTGAAGGAGCACCTGCGGACGAAGCCGATGCTGCTCGTCCTGGACAACTTCGAGCACGTGCTGCAGGCGGCGCCGCAGGTGGCCGAGCTGCTGCTCGCCGCGCCGGCCTTGAAGATCCTCGTGACCAGCCGCGCCCCGCTGCGCCTGCTCGGCGAGCACGAGTTCCCCGTGCCGCCTCTCGCCGTACCCACTGCCGAAGGGCCTCTGGACCCGGCGGAGATCCAAGGCTTCCCGGCCGTGGATCTGTTCGTGCTGCGCGCGCAGGCCGTCCAGCCGGACTTCCGCCTGACGGGGGCGAACGCCGGCTCCGTCGTCGACGTCTGTCGCCGGCTCGACGGATTGCCGCTGGCCATCGAGCTCGCGGCTACGCGCGTCAAGCTCATGAGCCCTGCCGCGATGCTTCCACGGCTCGAGAGGCGGCTGGAGTTCCTGCGCGGCGGCCGGCGCGACATGCCGGAGCGCCACCAGACGCTGCGCGGAGCCATCGGTTGGAGCTACGACCTGCTGCGTCCGCCCGACCAGGCGCTCTTCCGCCGCCTCTGCGCGCTCTCCGGCGCCTTCTCGCTCGAGCTGGCACGGGACCTCCACGACGCCCCCCCGCGCCTCGACCTCGACGGAGTCGAAGGCATCGCCACGCTCGTGGACGAGAGCCTCGTGCAGCGCGGGGACGCGGTCGACGAGCAGCCCCGGTTCGTCGTCCTGGAGACGATCCGCGAGTACGGGCTCGAGCAGCTCTCCCGGGCCGGCGAAGAGCCGCCGCTGCGCGCCTGGCTGGCCCGGCACTTCGTGCACCTGGCGGAGCTCGCGGCGCCAGCGCTGACCGGGCCGGACCAGGCGGCCTGGCTGGACCGGCTCGAGCGCGAGCACGCGAACCTGCGGAGTGCTCTCGACTGGTGCGCCTCGCCCGCTGCGACAGCCGACGACGCGGCGACGGGGGTGCGGCTGGCCGGTGCGCTGTGGCGGTTCTGGATGGTCCACGGCTACGTGAACGAGGGCCGCGAGTGGATCGAGCGCATGCTCGCGTGCGCTCCGCACGCGCCGCCCGAGCAGCGGGCGCGGGCGCTGCTCGGGGCGGGCAACCTGGCGTCGGCCCAGGGCGACCTGGAGCGCACCGTGGACCATGGGCAGCGGAGCCTGGCGCTCTACGCCGAGCTGGGCGACGCCCGTGGCCGGGCGCGCGCCCTGAACCTGCTCGGCGTCGAGGCCTACCTGCGCCGGGAGCACGCTCGCGCGGTCGCGGTGTTCGAGGAGGCGCGAGACGTGGCGCGGGACGTCGAGGATCGCGTTCTCGCGGGAATGTTGTCGAACAACCTGGGGGAGGCCCTGCGGTGCCTCGGGGACGTGGAGCGGGCGGGCGCTCTCTACCGGCAGGCGCTGGAGATCAGCCGCGAGCTGGGCAACCGCGCGGCCGAGGCCGTGAACCTGTACGCCCTAGGATTGGTGTCCTTTGCCGAGAACGACCCAACGCGGGCGGGGGCCCTGTATCGCGAGAGCCTCGCCATTGCGCGCCAACTCGCCGATCGGCGAAACATCGCGCTGTGCCTGGAAGGGCTGGCCCGCGTGCACGCCGCCGGCGGCGACCCCGAGCGCGCCGTGCGTCTCTTCGCGGCCGAGGAAGCGCTCCAGGAGGCGGTCGGGGCGCCGTTGTGGCCGGCGATGCACCCGGATCACGAGCGGGACGTCGCCGCCACCCGCGAGCGGCTCGGCCTCGACGCCTTCCAGTCGGCGTGGAGCGAGGGACGCCGGATGACGTTCTCGGAGATCCTCGACTATGCCCTGAGCGAGGCGCCGACCTCCTGAGGCACGCGTCGGCCGGCGAGCGCTTCACGGCCGATCCAGGAAGATCATCGCCGGTGGGGAGGTGTTGCCGAGGGCGTCGCCGATCGTGGCGCTCACGCGGTGCACCCCCGGTGGCAGCACGACCTCGGGCGGCAGGGCCGTGAGGCGCGCGCCTCGGGCGCCGATATCGAACGCGTCGGAGAGCACGAACCGACGGCCGCGCTCGGTGTCGAGGAAGACCTTGAGCGTGCGCCGGTCGAGCCCGAAGCCGGCACGATCTTCGAAGGCGAGCGTGACGAGCGCGTCCGGTGTGCGCGGCAGAAACCCGATCCACGGCGCCGGGAAGCGCCTCTGACGAGCATCGCCGCGGCGCCCGAGCTCGGTGATGCGGAGATCGTAGCCGCCCGAGAGCTCGCCCGCTCCGGCCGGCTCGACCGCGAAAGCCAGCCGGCCGTCCGCGGGAGCCGTCCACAGCAGCCGCGTCCCCTCCGTGGCCGGGACGGCGACGAGGAACGGCGGGCCCGCCTCGAAGAGCCCCACGAGCGCGCCCGGCCGGATCCCGCCCGCGAGCGCCGATGCGGGGCCGCGCACGCCGCCTTCCACCTCGACGATCACTCGCTCCCCTTCTTCCAGCGAGGCGTAGGGCACGGGCTGCGCCGGGGTCGCCGAAGCTGGCGCGCGGAGCTCCGTCTGCCCCGGCAGGTGTCCCGGGGCCGCGAGCGCGGCGAGAGCTAAGAGGACCAGGCGCATGGCGAGAGCCTATGCCGCTCGGGCGGCTGCGCAACCGCAGGGCCCCGGCGTCAGACCGGACCGGACCCGTGGCCTCTGACGCGGATCCCCTCCCGCGCGTGGAACGGGCCGTGGATCGCGTAGGTGACCGCCTGCGCGCCGGAGGGCCCGAAGGGCAGCTCCCCCCGGCTCCCCTGCTGGTTCACGTACAGCGTTCCGCCGCCGGGGTCGAAGCAGCCGCCGCAGAACTCCGTTCGGTTCGTGAGGCTGCGCGCGAAGTCGTAGATCTCGCCCTCGGGCGTGAGGCCGCGGATGAACTGCTCGCCGTAGCCGTCCTCCTGCAGCAGGACGTCACCGGTCCAGGGCACGATCACGACGTTGTCGGGGTGCTTCAACGACAGCGCAGAGGCCGACTCGTAGACCAGCGTGATCGCCTCCCGCGCGGGGTCGTACTCCCACACCTGCCCCAGGTCGAGCGCGCCGCCGGTGGTGCAGTCGAAGAAGATCCGCCCGCGACCGACCCACATGCCCTGCTGGCGGTCGAAGATCGCGGCACCCTTGTCCTGCGCCTGGTAGCGCAGCGGCGTGAAGCCGGGCACGCGGTCGATGCGCAGATCGGTGTCGTCGTCATGGTCCGGATCGGCGATCGTGACCCACTCGCAGGCGTAGGGCACGCCCGGCAGCCGGCCGAGGTCCATGTTCGCGTTGAACTGGTCCTTCAGCTTGAGCGCCTGCAGCACGCCCGTCGTGCCGGCGAGGTCGCGTGACCGGTTCGCGCGGCTCGCGACGTAGCGGTAGAAGCACGAGCCTCCGAGGTCCAGGCCGCGGTCCTCGGTCTGGTAGAGCACGCCGGCGTGCCAGGCGGTCGCCTCGTGCACGAAGCGGCCCGCGGCGACGATCGGTCGCGCGAGTTCGGGGCCGCCGGAGGAGCCGTCCACCTCGAAGGCGTAGCCGTGCTTGCGGCCGGTCGCCCCCCGACTCACGGCCTCCTCGCAGGTGATCCACGTCAGCGGGGGCAGCGCGCCGCCGGCGCAGTTGGCGTCGGTCCCGCCGAGGAGGTTGAAGCTCTCCACGACGGCGTAGCGCCGCTTCGGCCCGCCCGGGCTCTCCTTCACGACGAGCCGGCTGCAGCCGGCGACGTAGGAAGGGTCGTCGTCGTAACGGAGCCCGGCGGGAACCACCACGGGGATCTCGCCCGGGAGGCGGCGGTTCTCGTGATTGCGGATGAGGATCGTGGTGCCGTCCGGACCCGGGTAGGCCGCCATGCCGTCGAACATGCCGGGGGTGAGCGTCCCGTCGCTCTGCGGCCGGCCCTGCACCGAGAGGATCTCGTA
Organism: Gemmatimonadota bacterium; assembly: GCA_046262075.1. GTDB lineage: Bacteria > Gemmatimonadota > Gemmatimonadetes > JACCXV01 > JACCXV01 > JBHENL01. Next base: position 12,344 of record JBHENL010000225.1, on the reverse strand, counting down.
GTGGAACGCCGGCGGGAGCATGAGGTCGCCCTTGGCCACGAGCGCTCCGTAGCCCTGCACGACCGGCCGGCTGCCCGCGCCGGCCATGCGTGAGCCGAACGCGTGCAGCGAGCCCAGCGCCAGCCCGGTGCCGAGCGCCATCCCCCGAGCGAGAAACGCGCGGCGGTCCATCGTGGATCCTCCTGCGGAAGGTGAGCCCGCGGCCGAGGCCGGCCCGGGACACCCGCGGCGGAGCCGAGTATCGCCCTCGGAGCTCACCATTCGCCGAAGAGGCGATCACCGAAGTGTGACGGCTCTCCGCTGGTAGCGTGACGGACGTGACGGAGGCGTTACGCACGCCCGGCCGCGCCGCGCGAGCTCCGCGGGCACGAGGACTAGGCCGGCGCGCGGTCCCGGGCGAGTGGCTCGGCCCGGTTCGCGACCTCCCAGACCACGCGGTAGAGGAGCTCGGTCACGCGCTCGAGCTTGCCGAAGTCGATCCGCTCGACCTCGTCGGAGGGCTGGTGGTAGTCGGGGTGCAGGCCCGCGAAGAAGAAGGCCACGGGAATGCCGTACTGGGCGTAGTTGTAATGGTCGCTGCGGTAGTAGAGACGCTCGGGATGCTCCGGCGCGTCGTAGGTGAAGTCGAGGTGGAGCCCCGCCGCCGCGCCCTGCCGGCGGACGATCCGGTCGAGCTCCGAGCTGATGCGGCCCGCGCCGATCACGAACAGCGAATCCGGGGCGTTGCGGCCGATCATGTCGGCGTTGAGGTGCGCGACGATGCTGTCGCGAGGGACCGGCGGCTGAAGCGTGAGCACGAAAGAGCCCAGCAGCCCCTGCTCCTCGGCGCCATGGAACGCGATCAGCACCGAACGCCGGGGTGTGGGGCCGCGCGCCAGCGCCTCGGCGACCTCCAGCAGCGCTACGGTGCCCGAGCCGTCGTCGTCGGCGCCGTTGTAGATCGAATCTCCCCCCACCGGCACACCGACGCCCACGTGATCGAAGTGCGCGCCGATCGCCACCACCTGGCCGGCCAGGGCGGGGTCGGAGCCCCGAATCAGCCCCACCACGTTCTGCGACGAGTCCGCGCCGTTGGGCGACGTCACCGCGGCGGGCAGGCGGAAACGCACGACGTGCGAGGAGTCGTGGGCCGCCGGCGTTACCTCCAGCGCGGTGAGCTCGCTGGCCAGTTACGCCGCGGCCAGCGCGTCGCCGCGGGTTCCCGCGCGCCTGCCCTCGAGGAGATCGGACGCGAAGAACGACAGCCGCGCGCGGAGGTCGTTCTCGTCGATCAGCTCGAGAGCCGCCACCGGGGGCCGTGTGGGGTCTCCCGCCGCCGCCGCGGCGCCGTCCCCGGTTGTCGGGTCGCCGCCGGTGTCGCGGCTCTCGGCCAGCGTCGCCGACTCCTCGCCGTCGCGGGCACAGCCCGCCGGAGCTGCCAGGACGAGCGCCGCGACGGCCGCCCCACCGAGCCACGCCGCCAGGGCGCGCGGCGAGGCCGGAACGCGCGGCCGTACGCGCGCGCTCACGGTGCCGATCCCGTCGTGGGCTCCTCCGGACCCGGAGAGTCGGCCGCGCGACGCGGCAGGATCAGGAACGGCTGCTCGGGATCGGAGAGATCGACGCGGAGCGCCGCTGCCGCGGCCGGAGTCTCTCGGTCGACCGCCAGCCGGCGCAGGACGAAGCGCGCCGGCTCGCCCGCTCCCTGACGCCGGATCTCGTAGACGCTGCCTCGCTCCAGGAAGTGGCAGCGGCCGCCGGAGGTCTCCCCCCGCGGCGCGCACTCGCGCAGATCGAGCTGCACCAGCAGCCGATGCTCCGGCGATCCGGGCGGGAGCGCGGCAACTCCCGAGGCGCCGAGCGCAGCCAGGCTGCGGCGTCCGAAGAAGGGCCACGGCAGGAGCGGCGCCCGGCGTGGCGACGAGGGCGCTGCGCGCGCGGCGGCCGGCGGCGAGACCGCGGACGCGGGCGCCGCGGCGCCGGCCAGCGCGGCGGCCGCTGGGGGCGCGAGCCCGAGCGTGTCCGCCGCCGCGGAGGCGGACGCGTTCCGCTGCCGCTCCGCCGCGAGGCTGTCGGGAAGCGCGGCCGCCGGGGGGGTGGGCGCGGACGCGTCGGGGCGAGGCTCGGGGGACGACGCGCAGGCCACCCCGGCGAGAGCCAGGAGGGCGGCGGCCCAGACGCGCGTCAGCTGAGGAAGCTCTGGAGCGCCCGCGCGCGGCTCACGTGACGGAGGCGCGAGAGCGCCTTCTCCTTGATCTGCCGCACGCGCTCGCGGGTGATCCCCAGCACGGAGCCGATCTCCTCGAGCGTCATGGCCTCCTGGTTGTCCAGGCCGTAGTACAGCTTGAGGATCTTCGCCTCCCGCGGCTTCAGCGTGTCGAGCGACTCCTGGATCGCCTCACCCAGCGCGCGCTCGAAGGCGCTGTCGTCCGGGCTCGGGTTGTACTCGTCCGGCAGGTAGTCCAGCAGCTTGTTGTCCTCGCCCGGCGTGAGCGGCGCGTCGAGCGAGAGGTGCGACTGCGAGATGGACATCGTCTTGCGCACCTCCTCGAGGGAGATGTCCATCCCGTCGGCGATCTCCTCGACCGTCGGCTCGCGGCCGAGCTCCTGCAGCAGCGAGTTCGACTTCTTGCCGATGCGGTGCAGCGTGCCGGCGCGGTTCAGCGGCACGCGGACGATCCGCGACTGCTCGGCCAGCGCCTGCAGGATCGCCTGGCGGATCCACCACACGGCGTAGGAGATGAACTTGATGCCCTTGGTCTCGTCGAACTTGTGGGCGGCGCGGATGAGCCCGAGGTTGCCCTCGTTGATGAGGTCGGCGAGGGAGACGCCCTGGTTCTGGTACTTCTTCGCGACCGACACGACGAAGCGCAGGTTGGATCGGCAGAGCTTCTCGAGAGCGGCCTGGTCCCCCTTCTTGATGCGCTTCGCCAGCTCGACCTCGTCCTCCCGGGTGATCAGCGGGTACTGGCTGATCTCCTTCAGGTACTGGTCGAGGGAGCCCTCGTCGAAGTGGGACTTCTTCGCCTTGTTCAGCTCGAGCGAGGCCCGGCTGCGCGGTCGCGGCACGCGCGGCGCGGCGGTCTTGGCCCTGGGCGCCGCCGCGGAGCCGCCGCGCGCGGGCTGCCCCGCGCCCGCTCGCGCTCCGGGGCGCACGCCGGTGGGGGGCGCCGTCTTGCCGTCGCGCGCAGCCGGTCTCGCATCCTTCGCGGCCGACCTGCCGTCTTTCGTCGGCGACTGAGCCGCGGCCTTCGAGCCCACTGCCGCGGGCCTTGCCGGCTTCGCCCCATCCTTCACCGCGGGCGCCTTCCTGGACTCGCGGGGACCGGAGCTCGCCTTCCCCGAGGCTGGCGCCGCCTTTCTCCTTCCGTCCCGCGCCGCGGGGCGGCGCTTGGACGTGGAGGACGACGGACGCGCCGGCTCGCCAGCGGACTTCTGCCGCCGTCGCTCGCCCTTCCCCGCGCCGTTCTCGCTGCGCTCGCTCACTTGATCACGCTTCCTATTCTCTTGTAGCGGATGTCCTCGAACTGCGGGATCAGCTCGTCGGATCGCTTGCTGAAATACACGATCAGCGGCCGGCCCTTGATCAGCCCCGCGTCCACGAAGCCCCAGTAGCGGCTGTCGGCCGAGTTGTCCCGGTTGTCCCCCAGCACGAAGTACTTGCCGGGCGGCACCACGAGCGGCCCCCACGTGTCGCGCGTGGGGCGGTACGCTGAGGCGTCGAACCCGCCCACGAGGTGCGTGCGCTGCCAGTCGAAGTGCGGGTCGTAGTCCGCCTCCGGAGCATTCGTAACGGAACGCGCGTAGGGCTCGTCCAGCGGACGGCCGTTCACGTAGACACGCTTCTGCACCATCTGCACGGTGTCACCCGGCTGCCCGATCACACGCTTCACGTAGTCGGGATCGGGCTCGTACTCGTTCAGCGGGTCGGGGTACTCGAACACGACGACGTCCTGCCTCTGGACGTTCTCGAACGCCGGAAGCCGGTAGTGGGTGCCCGGGATCTGCGCGCCGTACACCGCCTTGTTGACGAGCAGGAAGTCTCCGATCAGCAGCGTGTCCTCCATCGATCCCGTGGGGATCTTGAACGCCTGGATGAGGAAGGTCCGGATCACCAGGAACAGGAGGAACGCGAAGCCGATGGACTTCGCCCACTCCCACAGTCCCTGAGCGAAGCTCGAGGCCTGCGCGGACGCCGAAGGACCGGGGGCGGCGGGCGCGGGTCCGGGGACCTCCGTCTGGGGGACGGACGGCATCCGCGGCTCGGGCGCAGCGCCCGCCGGATCGCTCATGCCTGTCGTATCTCGAACATCCGTGCGCGTCTGGCTCTACCCCCTCCTCCCACGGCCGTTCCTGCTCGGGCCCGGCGTGCTGGCCGCTGCGATGCACCGGCGTTCAGCCGTGGGTGTCGATCTGCGCCCGCTGCAGCCGGCCGCTGTAGTCCACGTAGACCGTCTTCTCCTCCGAGAAGAACGTGTACGGCGCCCACCCCCCCTCGCGATGACCGTTTCCGGTGCACTTCACCCCCCCGAAGGGAAGGTGCGCCTCGGCGCCGATCGTGGGGCTGTTGATGTACGTGATGCCGGCTTCGATTCGTTCCATGGCCTCGAACGCGCGACTCACGTCGCGGGTGTAGACCGACGAGGAGAGGCCGTAGGGCGTGCCGTTCAGGACCCGCACCCCCTCCTCGAAGTCGGCGACGCGAACCACGGAGAGGACCGGGCCGAAGATCTCCTCCTGCTCCACGCGCATCCCGGGCTGGACGCCGGTGAAGATCGTGGGCGGATAGAACCAGCCGGCGGCGAGCGCGGGCGCCTGGGGCAGCGCGCCGCCCAGCCGGACGTCGACGCCCTCGTCGCGGCCGACGTCGACGTAGCGGTGGACCGACGTGCGCTGCCGCTCGTTGATGATCGGGCCCACCTGGGTCGCCGGCTCCAGACCGTCGCCCAGCCGCAGGGCCGCCGCGCGGCGCTCCAGATCGGCGACGAACTCGTCGTGGATCCCCTCCTGCAGCAGCAGTCGGCTCGTCGCCGTGCAGCGCTGGCCGGTCGTGCCGAAGGCTCCCCAGAGGACACCCTCGAGCGCGAGCTCCAGGTCCGCGTCCTCGAGCACGAGCTGGCCGTTCTTTCCTCCGAGCTCCAGCGAGACCCCCTTCAGCTGGCGCCCGGCCCGCGAGGCGATCTCGCGCCCCACGTCCGTGGAGCCGGTGAACGAGATCAGGTCCACGCCGCGGCTCTCGACCAGCGGCGCTCCGGCCTCCTCCCCGAAGCCGAAGACCAGGTTCACCGCCTCCGGGTGCACGCCGGACTCGAGGAGGATCTCGCAGAAGAGCGCCGCCGTCTCGGGCGTCTCCTCGGCCGGCTTCCACACCACGGCGTTCCCGCACACCAGCGCGGGATAGATCTTCCAGGACGGAACCGCCAGCGGGAAGTTCCACGGCGTCACGATCGCCGCCACTCCGACGGGTCTCCGGAAGGCCATCGCCCACTTGCGCGCGAGCTCGGACGGCACGGTGTAGCTGAACAGGCGCCGCCCCTCGGTCGCCGCGTAGTAGGCGGTGTCGATCGCCTCCTGGACGTCGCCGCGCGTCTCGAGGAGGACCTTGCCCATCTCGCGCGTCATCGTCGCGGCGAGTTCCTCCTTGCGAAGCACGAGGAGGTCGCCCGAGCGCCTGAGGATCTCTCCACGCTGGGGCGCCGGGACGCGGCGCCAGGCCTCGAAGCCCCGCCTCGCACTCGCCACCGCACGCTCGACGTCCTCCGCGCGCGAGCGCGGGAAGAGGCCCAGCACCTGCTCGTGGCGCGCCGGGTTCCGGTTCTCGAACGTCTCGCCCCCGGCGGCGTCCACCCAGCACCCGCCGATCAGGTTCTGGAACCGGCGCGGCGCCGCCGGCGCCTGGGGCAGCGCGCCATGGGTCGGGTGGGCGAGCGTACCGGCGTGGGGAGGTGCGATCACGTCTGGGACGCTCTGGCTGTGCGGGGGAGGGCTACGGGCTGGGCGAAGTCCTTCAAACTATTGAGTTTACCGAAAGTGGCATACGTTGTCAAGGGCCAACCGGTCGGCCGCCGCCGGGCATTCGGAAGAGTGGCCGCGCGCCGCGGCGCTCCTGAACCGGCTGATCCGGAGCGTAGTGCTCCTGCAGCCGCCCCACGAAGTCCATCTCGGCACGCACGACCGCGTGCGCGTGCCGCGCCTCGTAGATCAGCAGCAGGCTGCCGTAGAAGAGGAACGCCGCGCCGATCAGCGCGAGCAGGACCGGCACCCAGGTGCTCGTGCTCGTGATCGTCACGATGCCGATCGCCACGCTGGTCAGGACATCGCGGTGAGGACCGCCAGCGCCGAGGAGAGCGCGTCCACGCCGTCTCAGCCCGCGGACGGCCCGGCGTCGGTGGGGCGGCGGCGCACCCGCCGCTCCTCGCGGACCCGCCGCCGCTCGCGCGCCCGACCGTGGCGGGCCCGCTCCTCCTCCGTCTCGAGCCGCAGCTCCGGGACGCTCACGGGCCGCCCGGTCTCGTCGATGGCGACCATGGTGATGTAGCACGAGTTCGTGTGGCGCACCTCGCGGGTGAGCAGGTCCTCGGCCTCGACGCGCACCCCGATCTCCATCGACGTCCGCCCCACGTGGTTCACGCGGGCGTGGAGCGTCACGATGTCCCCCACGTGGATCGGCGAGCGGAAGTCCACCTCGTCGAACGAGGCCGTCACCGTGGGCCGTCCGGCGTGGCGAGAGGCGACGACGTACGCGATCTGGTCGGCGAGCATGAGGACGTAGCCGCCGTGGACCGTGCCGTGGAGGTTCACCCACTGCGGCACCATGAGCTGCGTCATCGTGGCCTCGGAGTAGGCGACCGGGTGCGCCGCGGTGGCGCGCACGGACGCGGTCTGCCCGCGGGGCGGCGCCGTCACGACGCCTTCTCCTCCCGGCGCAGGCCGTACTTCTCGATCTTCTTGTAGAGGTTGGAGCGCGGCATCTCGAGCTTGCGCGCGGTCTCGCTCACGTTCCAGTCGTTCTCCTGGAGCTTCTCGAGGATGAAGGCGCGCTCGGCGGTCTCCTTGTACTCCTGGAACGTGCCGTCGTGCGCCAGCGGCCGGCCGGCCGGGGCGCCGCGCGGGGGCTCGATCTCCTCGAGCTCAATCCGCGAGATCGTGGCGTTCTCGCTGAGGATCGCGAGACGCTCGACGACGTTCTTCAGCTCGCGGACGTTCCCCGGCCACTCGCGCCGCTCGAGGGCTTCCACGGCGTCGGCTGCGAGCGATTTCACGGGAGCGTTGTTCTCGGCCGCGTACAGCGCGAGGAAGTGGTTCGCCAGCAGCGGGATGTCGGACGTGCGCTCGTGGAGCGCCGGCACGTGCAGCGGCACCACGTTCAGACGGTAGTAGAGATCGTCCCGGAAGTGGCCCGCCTGCATCTCCTCCTCCAGGTTCTTGTTCGTGGCCGCCAGCACGCGCACGTCCACGGCGATCGGCTCGTTCCCCCCCACGCGCTCGACCACCCCCTCCTGCAGCGCGCGCAGCACCTTCGCCTGTGCCGAGCCGCTCATGTCGCCGACCTCGTCGAGGAAGAGCGTCCCGCCGTCCGCCATCTCGAACTTGCCCTTCCGCTGCGCGTGAGCTCCCGTGAACGAGCCCTTCTCGTGCCCGAAGAGCTCGGACTCGATCAGCTCCTGCGGGATCGCCGCGCAGTTCACCTCGACGAACGGCCCGCGGCGGCGCTCGCTCATGCGGTGGATCGCCCGCGCGACGACCTCCTTGCCCGTGCCGCTCTCGCCCGTCAGGAGCACCGACGCGCGGGTCGGCGCAACCTTCGCCGCGCGCTCGAGGACCTCCTTCAGCGCCGGGGCCTCGCCGACGATCGCGTCCCCGCGTGAGCGGCTGCGCAGCTGGCGGTTCTCGAGGATCAGCCGGCGGGCGGCGACGGCGTTGCCGAGCGTCGTGAGCACGCGGTCCCGGTCCGGCGGTTTCTCGAGGAAGTCGTAGGCGCCGCGCTTCACCGCCTCGACGGCCGAGGCCACGTTGCCGTGGCCCGAGACCATCACGACCACCGCGTCGGGATCGAGGGCGCGGATCCGCGACAGCGCCTCCATCCCGTCCACGCGAGGCATCTTGACGTCCAGGAGGGTCACGTCGGGCATGGCCTCGCGGAAGCGCGACAGCCCCGCCTCGGCGCTGGGCGCGAGCGTCACCCGGTAGCCCTCGTACTCGAGGAGCTGCCGCAGCGTCTCGCGCACCCCCTCCTCGTCGTCGATGACGAGGACGGAGCCAGGGCTCTCGAGGAGGGTCGGTTCGCTCACGTGGGTCCGGATCCGGGTTGGCTCGGCCGAGGTGCCCTCAAACTAGGACGGTTCGACCTCCCGCGACAGCGCAGGCGCCTCGGCCGGTCCTTCGCGGCGCCTGCGCAGGAGCTCGTAGAGCGCCACGCTGCCGGCGACCCCCGCGTTGAGCGACTCGACGCCGGCGGACATCGGCAGCGCCAGCGTCCACGCCGCCCGCCGCAGCAGCGCCGGGTCGGCGCCCCCGCCCTCGTTCCCCACCGCGAGCGCCACGTGGCCGGGGGCGCTCCACCCCGGGCCGAAGAGCGGCTCACCCGCCGGATGCAGCACGTGGAGCGGCACTCCGTGCGCGTCGAGCCACTCCAGCAGGGCCGCCGCCGGGACGCGGCTCGCCACGCGGAGGTGGAACAGGCTCCCCGCGCTCGCCCGCACCGCCTTGGCGTTGAAGAGGTCGACCGTGCCCGAGAGGGCGACCACCACCGAGCCGCCGGTGGCCTGCAGCGAGCGCACGAGGGTGCCGGCGTTCCCCGGGTCCTGCAGCCGGTCCAGGACCAGGACGGGGCCGCTCGGCACCAGGTCCTCCAGCCGCTCCGCGGGCTCCTCCACCACCGCGAGCACGCCCTGCGGGTGGACGCCCTCGGCGAGCCCGCGGAACGCCCGCGCGTCCGCGGTCGAGACCTCGACGTGGTCCAGGAGCCCGGCGGCGCGCCAGCGGTCGATGTCCCCTGCGGCGGACGGCGTGGCCACGAGCTCGGTCACGCGGAGGCGCCCGCGGAGGGCCTCCTCGACGACCCGCGGCCCTTCAGCGACGAAGCGCCCACGCCTGGCGCGCACGGACTTGCGCGCGAGGCCGCGCAAGTACGACTCCTTGCGCTTCGAGAGGCCGGAACTTTCTGGCATGGACCTTTCTATTACGTGAACGCGTCGGCGGGGTCGCCGGCGTCCGGCGGACCGCCGGGCGTCCGCGGGCGCTTCCGCCCGCTCCGGCCAGCCTGGAGCTCGCGCCGGACCGACCCAGGAGGCTCCAAGATGCAGATCCAGAGATGCAGTCGCTCGTGGCTCGGCCGTTGGCTCCTGTGGGGCCTCGCGCTGGCCGTGGCCCCCGCCGCGCTCACCGCGTGCGCGTCCGCGGGGCCGAACAAGGGCCAGTTCAACCTGGTCTCACTCCAGGAGGAGTGGCAGCTCGGAGACCAGCTGCACCGCGACGTCGCGCGCCAGATGGATCTCGTCAACGACCCGGTGGCCAACGACTACATCAACCTGCTGGGCCAGCGGCTCGCCGCCCAGACGTACTACCGCCAGCTGCCCTGGCGCTTCCACATCGTGAACGACCCGGCGATCAACGCCTTCGCGGTCCCGGGCGGCCACCTGTACGTGCACACGGGCCTGATCAAGGCCACCGACAACGTGGCCGAGCTCGCCAGCGTGATGGCGCACGAGCTGGCGCACGGGGTCGCGCGCCACGGAACGGAGAACCTGACCAAGCAGTACGGCTTCGGCGCGATCGCGAGCCTGGTGCTGGGCAACAATCCGGCGATCTACCAGCAGCTCCTGGCGCAGGTCGTCGGCGGCGGGCTGTTCGCGAAGTACAGCCGCGACGCCGAGCGCGAGGCCGACCGGCTGGGTCTGGACTACATGTACGCCGCCGGCTACGACCCGACGGGCATGGTGACCATGTTCCAGGAGCTGCTCGCGCAGCGGCGCAACTCCCCGGGAGGGCTGGAGAAGTTCTTCTCGTCCCATCCGCTGACCGAGGAGCGGATCTCGAACACGCGCGCGCTCATCGCGCAGCTGCCGCCCAGGGGCAACCTGATCCTGCGCGACGCGCGCTTCGACGAGGTGCGCAGCCGGATGTCCGGCTACCGCTGAGGACGCCGCTCTCGTCGGAGGATCCCCCCCGCCCCCGCTCCCTCCCCGCTTGACCGGGAGGCACGGGGGCGGGCCATCTTGGCACTCGTGCCAGCCTCCGAGATCCTTCCCTCCCTCAGCACCGCTCCCCCCGTCGCCCTGACGATCGCCGGCTCGGACCCGAGCGGTGGTGCGGGGATCCAGGCCGACCTCAAGACCTTCCACGCTCTCGGCGTCTACGGCGCGGCGGTCCTCACGGCACTCACCGCGCAGAACACGCGCGGCGTCTCGGGCGTCCACGCCGTGCCGGCGGAGTTCGTGTGGGCGCAGATCGAGGAGGTGGTGACCGATGTCCCACCCGACGCCGTGAAGACGGGGATGCTGGGCTCGCGCGCCGTGGTGCTCGCGGTCGCCCGCGCCGCCGACGAGTTCGATCTCGCCCCGCTGGTCGTGGATCCGGTGATGGTCGCGACCAGCGGCGACCGGCTGCTGGACGAAGGCGCCGAAGCGACCATCCGCGACGAGCTGCTGCCGCGCGCCGCGCTCGTGACTCCGAACGCCCCCGAGGCGGCCGTGCTCTCGGGGCTGGTCGTGGCGGGTCTCGATGACCTGGAGCGGGCGGCGCGCCGGATCGTGCACGAGCTGGGGGCGCGCGCCGCGCTGGTGAAGAGCGGCGACCTGCCGGGCGAGCTGATCCGCGACGTCCTCTACGACGGCGCCACGCTCGAGGTGTTCGAGGAGCCCAAGCTCCGGACGCGCAGCACGCACGGGAGCGGGTGCACCCTGGCCGCCGCGATCGCCGCCTACCTCGCGCGCGGCGAGGCGATGGCGGGCGCCGTGCGCCGCGCGCGCGCCTTCACCCGGCGCGCCATCGAGGAGGCGTTCCCGCTGGGGGCGGGGAACGGGCCGCTGAACCACTTCGTGCGGCCGCCGGAGTGAGGCGCGAGGACAGGTCGGGCGCTCGAGATGGCGCGGCGAATCCTCGTTCTGGGATTCGTGCCAGGGCCGGCGGCCTCAGCCTGATTGCCGGGCTAGACGCCCAGAAAATCGCCTCGTTCGAACCGGCTCGCCTAGACTCGGTGCGCCGCCCGGGTAGATTGCCTCCATGCCGTCCGTTCCCGCCACTCAGCTGCCCGTCCGGCGCGAGGTCCCGGCGCGCGCGCCTTTCGCGTACCCGCTGACGCGCGTCCCCGCGGTGGACGCGGTCGCGCTCGAGGAGCGCGCCGCCGCGCTGGCCACGCGTAGCATCAAGGGCGCCGCGAAGCTGTGGGCGCTCGAGACGGCGCTGCGGATGGTGGACCTCACGACCCTCGAGGGCGCCGACACTCCCGGCAAGGTGCGCGCGCTCTGCCGCAAGGCCGTGCGGCCCGATCCGCTCGACCCCTCGCTGCCCCACGTGGCGGCCGTCTGCGTCTATCCGGACCTGGTGCCGGTCGCCGCCCGCGCGCTCGCCGGCTCGGGCGTGCGCGTCGCCTCGGTCGCCACGGGCTTCCCCGCCGGGCAGACGCCGCTCTCGGTGAAGCTGGCCGAGGTGCGTGAGGCGGTGGCGATGGGCGCCGAGGAGATCGACATGGTGATCCACCGGGGCGCCTTCCTCGCGGGCGAGTACGCCCGCGTCTTCGACGAGGTCGCGCGCACGAAGGAGGCCTGCGGCGAGGCCCACCTGAAGGCGATCCTGGAGGTGGGCGAGCTCGGCACCTACGACAACGTCCGCAAGGCCGCCATGCTCGCGATGGCCGCCGGCGCCGACTTCGTGAAGACCTCCACGGGGAAGCTGCCGCGCTCCTCGTCGCTCCCGGCCGTGCTCGTCATGCTCGAGGCCGTGCGCGAGTTCCACGAGGAGACCGGCGCCCAAGTCGGCGTCAAGGCCGCGGGTGGCGTCTCGGCGGCGAAGAGCGCGATCCAGTACCTCGTGCTCGTCCACGAGGTGCTCGGGGCGGAGTGGCTCACGCCCGACCTCTTCCGGATCGGCGCCAGCACGCTGGTGAACGACCTGCTGATGCAGATCCGCAAGCAGAGGAGCGGCGCCTACCAGTCCCCCGACTACTTCACGCTCGACTGATGGCCCGCGACGGCGAGCGGGACAGGCCCGAGGCTCCGGCGGGGTCGAGCGCGGCCGGCGAGCGGCGCCCGCGGCGCGGCCGGAAACTGGCGGCGCGCTCGGCGGGGCGGCCGCGCTCCGGCCGGCCGCCGGGATCCGACGACGGTCGCGGCAACGGCGCGTCCGCCCGCGAGCCCGAGCGCGGC
>JBHENL010000224.1:0-9374 GCA_046262075.1 Gemmatimonadota bacterium | reverse complement strand
CCTGAGCGGGTGCGAGGGAGACGACCTCCGGGACGCCCCCGCGGCCGATGTGGCGGACCGGGCTGAGAGCGTCGGGGCGGAGACTACGACGGACCTCGCCGGCGAGGAGGACGCGCTGCCGGATGAGATCCGAGACTATCTGGCCTTCGTTCGGGAATCGGACCCGGGCCAGGAGGCCGGTCCGGACCACGCCTACGTGAGCGAAGGCCTGGAGCGGCTCGCCGCCGCGCTGGCAAGAGTGGTCGAACGCGACGACGTCGGCGGTGGCTCGCTCGAGGGGCAGCTCGAGGACGTGCGGGCGACGGCCGAGCGCGTGCAGGAGGATCCCGACTCGCCACGCCACGCCGCGCTCGTGCAGGCGGCGTTCACGTCCATCGCGGACGTGTTCGAATCGCTCGAGAAAGCCGGCCATCCAGAGCTCGCGTCCGGCACCGCCGGCCTGCGCCAGGCCGCGCAGCGATCCAGCCGGGGGAGCCGCTCCTGAATCAGATCCCTGGCGTGAAAAAGTTCTTCGCGCGGGCAGGCGAGGCTCTCGGAACGCTCGAGCCGGCGACGAGCTGAGGACGCGATTCGGCCTCCTCTCCGTCCAAGGGTCCCTTGACGCGAGGGCGGCTGTGCTGTAAGTAGCAAGTCTTTGCTACTCCTCATCTTACGCCGCGCCTCGCCCGTCCGGGTCGAAGCGGCCTCAACGTTCGACCCGGAGCATTCCCCCCTTGCGCGCATTGCTCACCGGCGGAGCCGGCTTCATCGGCTCACACGTGGCCGACGCGCTCCTCGGCCGCGGAGACCAGGTGGTCTGCCTCGACAACTTCGACCCGTTCTATCCCCGCTCCTACAAGGAGGCGAACCTGCTCCAGGCGCGTGCCTCGGAGCGGTTCCGGCTCGTGGAGGGCGACTTGCGCGACGCGGAGCTCGTGCGGGCGCTGCTCCGCGAGGAACGGCCGGAGGTGGTGATCCACCTGGCGGCCAAGGCGGGTGTGCGCCCGTCAGTGTCGGACCCGCTGGGCTACGTCTCGGCCAACGTCGAGGGGACGATGCAGCTGCTGATCGCGTGCCGCGATCTCGGCCCCTCCAAGCTGCTGCTGGCGTCCTCCTCGTCGGTCTACGGCGACGAGACCCCCGTCCCGTTCGTCGAGGACGCGCCTGCCAACCGGCCCGCCTCCCCGTACGCGGCCACGAAGAAGGCGGTCGAGGAGATCGCCCACGCCCTGCACCACGTCGCTCAGCTCGACGTCGTCTGCCTGCGCTACTTCACCGTCTACGGCCCGCGGCAGCGTCCCGAGATGGCGGTCCACAAGTTCGCCCGATATCTCAGCGCCGGCCGAAGCCTCCCCGTCTACGGCCGCGGGCTGCTGCAGCGGGACTACACCTACGTGTCCGACGCCGTGGCGGGGACGCTGAGTGCGATCGATTTCCTCCTCCGCACGCGCCCCTGCTTCGAGGTCTTCAACATCGGCAACTCGCGCCGCGTCCGGCTCGACGAGCTCCTCGAGATGCTGCAGGCCGCTCTCGGCCTGCAGGGTCAGGTCCGCCACGAGGACGGGCCGCCGGGTGACGTGAAGCGCACCTGGGCGGACATCTCGAAGGCGCGCAGGCTGCTCGGCTACGAGCCGAAGGTCCCCATCGAGGAGGGGATCCGGGAGTTCGCCGCCTGGTTTCTCGCCGAAGGCGGCGCACTCGCCGCAGGCCGCCGGCCGCTGGCCGCGGCGCCGGCCCGCCCATGACCGAGATCCCGCTGCTCGGAAGGCTGCCGGGTCTGGACAGCCCGCGGATCGTCGTCTTCGGCGACGCCATGCTCGACGAATACTGGTGGGGCAGCGCGGAGCGGCTCTCGCCCGAAGGCCCGGTACCCGTGCTCTCGCTGGAGGAGCGCACGCGCGCGCCCGGCGGCGCCGCGAACGTCGCCCGCAACGTTCTGGCGCTGGGCGCGCGCCCCGTGCTCGTGGGTGCGATCGGCGGCGACCTCACCGGCGACGAGCTGCGGGAGGTCCTGGAGGAGCTCGGCGTGGACCCGTCCAACCTGGTGACGGAGCCGGGGCGGGTGACGCCGCGCAAGATCCGCGTCGGCACGCGCGCCCAGGGGCTGCTGCGGGTGGACCAGGAGCGCCCCGCCGCGCCGGCGGCCGCGACCACGGCCGAGCTGCGGCGCCGGCTCGCGATCGAGCTGGCGCCCGCCGACGCCGCCGTCGTGAGCGACTACGCCAAGGGCAGCGTCCAGGCGGCGCTCGTGGCGGCCGTCGCCGACGGCGCTCGCGCCTCGGGCATCGACGTCGCCGTCGATCCCAAGGGATCGGACCCGGAGCGCTTCCGCGGCGTCACGTACCTGGTTCCCAACGAGCGCGAGCTGCGCGCCCTGGCCGGGCGCGGCTGGACCGACGCCGCCGGCCGGGCCGCGGCCGCACGGGAGGTACGCGAGCGGGTCGGCGCGGAGGGGCTCGCGCTCACGCGCTCCGAGCACGGCGTCGAACTGCACGGCGCGGGCTCGGTCCTGGCCCTGACCGCCCGCGCCCGCGAGGTCTACGACGTCACCGGCGCGGGCGACACCTTCGTGGCGGGGTTCGCCGTCGGGCTCGCGGCCCGGCTCTCGGCGGTCGAATCCTGCGCGCTGGGCAACGCGGCCGCCGGCGTGAAGGTCGGCAAGCGTGGCACGGCGGTCGTCACGCGCGCGGACCTCGAGGCGTCGCTCGCCCGCTGGGAGCTCTCGGGCCCGGCGAAGCGCCGGCCGCTCGAGGAGGTGGTCACGGCCGTCGAGGCCCTGCGCCGCGAGGGCCGCCGAATCGTCTTCACGAACGGTTGCTTCGATCTGCTCCACGCCGGCCACGTGCGCTACCTGCAGGCCTCCCGCGCCCTCGGCGACTGTCTCGTCGTGGGGCTGAACGGCGACGCGTCGGTGCGCCGGTTGAAGGGTCCGGGCCGACCCATCCTCTCGCTCGACGAGCGGGCACGGATCCTCTCCGCGCTGGCGTGCGTGGACTTCCTCGTCGCCTTCGACGAGCCCACGCCCATCGAGCTGATCCGGCGCATCCGGCCGCAGGTGCTCACGAAGGGCGCCGACTACGCCCGCGAGGAGATCGTCGGGGCGGAGCTGGTGGAGGCCTGGGGCGGCCGCGTCGAGCGCGTTCCCCTCGAGGAGGGGGCGAGCACGACCGGTCTGATCGAGCGGATCCGATCCGCGCCGGCGCCGGTGCGCCGGCCCGCGCCGCGGCCGCTGCGCGGGACGCCAACCCCCAACCTGGAGAGCTCATGAATCTCGGCGTGATCGGCACGGGCTACGTCGGCCTGGTGGCGGGGACCTGCTTCGCGGAGATGGGGAACCACGTCGTCTGCTGCGACGTGGACGAGCGCAAGATCGCCCGCCTCAACCGGGGAGACGTGCCGATCTACGAGCCCGGGCTGCGCAGCCTCATCGAGCGCAACGCCGCCGAGGACCGGCTCGCCTTCACGACCGACCTCGCGCGCACGGTCCGCGAGTCGGAGGTGCTCTTCATCGCCGTCGGCACGCCGCCCGGCGAGGACGGCTCCGCCGACCTCACCCACGTGCTCGACGTGGCGCGTGGCATCGGCCGTCACGCGAATGGGCCCAAGATCGTGGTCAACAAGAGCACGGTGCCGGTGGGAGCGGGTGCCCGCGTGGCGCAGGCCCTCGCCGAGGAGACGGACCACCCCTGCGCCGTCGTCTCGAACCCCGAGTTCCTCAAGGAGGGGGCCGCGATCGACGACTTCATGAAGCCCGATCGCGTGGTGCTCGGCTCGGACGACCCGCGGGCGCTGCGCGTCATGGAGGAGCTGTACGCGCCGTTCGTGCGCACCGGCAAGCCGATCCTCACGATGGACATCCGCTCGGCGGAGATGACGAAGTACGCCGCCAACGCGATGCTGGCGGCGCGGATCACGTTGATGAACGAGATCGCGAACGTCTGCGACCTCGTCGGGGCCGACGTGGACAAGGTCCGTCAGGGCGTGGGCTCGGACGGCCGTCTCGGCCCGTCGTTCCTCTTCCCGGGCGTCGGCTACGGGGGCTCGTGCTTCCCCAAGGACGTGCGCGCACTCGAGCAGCTGGGAGCGGCGAACGGCTACGAGGCGAAGCTGCTGCGGGCCGTGCACCACGTGAACGAGGCGCAGAAACGGCGGCTCGTGCAGAAGGTGAAGACCCATTTCGGAGAGCGGCTCGACGGGTTGCGCTTCGCCCTCTGGGGGCTCGCCTTCAAGCCCCAGACCGACGACCTGCGCGAGGCGCCGGCGCTGCTCATCGTGGAGGAGCTGCTGACCGCGGGCGCCCGTCTGACCGCCTTCGACCCCGAGGCCATGGAGGGCGCCCGCGCGCTCTTCGGGGAGGGCATCGAGTATGCCGCCGGCCCGTACGAGGCACTCGAGGGCGCCGACGCGCTGCTCCTCGTGACGGAATGGCACGAGTTCCGCTATCCGGACTTCGCGCGGATTCGCGCGGCGCTGCGCCAGCCGATCGTCTTCGACGGCCGCAACATCTTTCCGCCCGCAAAGATGGCCGAGCACGGGTTCACGTACGTGTCCATGGGACGGCCACCGGTCTACGTCCCCGAGGAAGCGCCGCGTGTCTAGAGTCCTGATCACGGGCGCCGCCGGGTTCCTGGGGTCGCACCTCGCCGACCGCTTCCTCGCCGAAGGCTACGAGGTCCTCGGCGTGGACAACCTCATCACGGGCAACCGGCGCAACCTCGCGCATCTCGGGCGCGAGCCGCGGTTCGAGTTCGTCGAGCACGACGTCTGCGATCCGCTGCGGGTCGAGGGCGAGCTCGAGGGCGTGCTGCACTTCGCCTCGCCCGCGAGCCCGACCGACTATCTCACGTATCCGATTCAGACGCTGAAGGTCGGCTCACTCGGCACGCACAACACGCTGGGACTCGCCCGCGCCAAGGCGGCCCGCTACTTCCTGGCCTCGACCTCGGAGGTCTACGGCGACCCCCTGCAGCATCCCCAGACCGAGGGCTACTGGGGGAACGTGAACCCGGTCGGACCGCGCGGCGTCTACGACGAAGCGAAACGCTTCGCCGAGGCGATGACGATGGCCTACCACCGGCACCACCGGCTGGACGTCCGGATCGTCCGGATCTTCAACACCTACGGGCCGCGGATGCGCCCGCACGACGGCCGCGTGGTGTCGAACTTCATCCGCCAGGCGCTCGCCGGCGAGCCGCTGACGGTCTACGGCGACGGAGAGCAGACGCGCAGCTTCTGCTACGTGTCGGACGAGGTGGAGGGGATCTGGGGGCTGTACCGCTCGGGCTTCGTCGGCCCGGTGAACGTGGGCAACCCGAACGAGCTGCGCGTGCGTGACCTCGCGTTGCGCGTGCAGGCGCTGGTGCCCTCCGCCGGCCGAATCGTGCACGAGGCGCTGCCGGAGGACGATCCCAAGGTCCGGCGTCCCGACATCACGCTCGCGCGACGACACCTCGAATGGGAGCCACGCGTCGGGCTGGACGAGGGCCTGCGGCGCACGATCGAGTACTTCGGCGGCCTGCCCCGGGAGGAACGGGTCTCCGCCGAGCCTGCCGAGCCGGCCGCCCGAGCGCACGCCCGGTCCTGACGTGCGCCACGTGGTGATCGGCATCGCGGGGGGGAGCGGCGCCGGCAAGTCCACCGTCGCGCAGAACGTGCTCGCCCTGCTGCACGCCGAGTCCGCCACGCTCGTCGAGCAGGACGCGTACTACCGCGATCTCTCCGCGCTCCCGCCGCACGAGCGCGAGCTCGTGAACTTCGACCACCCCGACAGTCTGGACAACGAGCTGCTCGCCCAGCACCTGCGCGCGCTCAAGCGCGGGGAGGCGGTTCCGCGGCCGGTCTACGACTTCACGACGCACACCCGCGCGCGCTCTCCCGTGTGGCTCGAGCCGCGGCGCATTATTCTCGTCGAGGGGATCCTGATCCTCGGCCTCGCGGAGCTGCGGGAGGTGATGGACCTGAAGATCTTCGTGGACACCGACGCCGACCTGCGCCTGATCCGCCGGACGCGGCGCGACATGCAGGAGCGCGGCCGGTCGCTGGACAGCGTGCTCGAGCAGTACGAGCGCACGGTCCGCCCCATGCACATCGAGTTCGTCGAGCCGAGCAAGCGGTGGGCCGACGTGATCGTCCCCGAGGGCGGCTTCAACGAGACGGCCGTGGAGATGCTGGCCTTCACGATCCGCCGGCTGCTCGACGAGCGCGGCCCCGTCGCGGCATCGGGACGCGAGGCGCGATGAGGAGACGGGCCTTCGTGACCGGGATCACCGGCCAGGACGGCTCGTACCTGGCCGAGCTGCTGCTCGAGAAGGGCTACGAGGTGCACGGCGTCGTGCGGCGGGCCTCCACCGAGCGCTTCGAGCGCATCGCCCACCTGCGCGAGCGGATCGTCTTCCACCAGGCCGACCTGCTGGACCAGCTCTCGCTCGTGAGCGCCCTGCGTGCGGCGCGGCCGCACGAGGTCTACAACCTCGCGGCGCAGTCGTTCGTCCCCACGTCCTGGGACCAGCCGGTGCTGACGGGGGAGTTCACGGCGATCGGCGTGACGCGCATGCTGGAGGCCGTGCGGCTCGTCGATCCGTCGATGCGCTTCTACCAGGCGTCCTCGAGCGAGATGTACGGCCGGGTACGCGAGACGCCGCAGACCGAGTCCACGCCCTTCTATCCCCGCAGCCCCTACGGCGTGGCGAAGGCGTACGGCCACTTCATCACCGTGAACTACCGCGAGAGCTACGATCTCTTCGCCGTCTCGGGGATCCTGTTCAACCACGAGAGTCCGCGTCGCGGCCTGGAGTTCGTGACGCGCAAGGTCTCCGACGGCGTGGCCCGGATCAAGCTCGGCCTGGCGCGGGAGCTCCAGCTGGGGAACCTCGAAGCTGAGCGCGACTGGGGGTTCGCCGGCGATTACGTCGAGGCCATGTGGCTCATGCTGCAGCAGGATCAGCCGGAGGACTTCGTCGTGGGCACGGGCAAGAGCCACAGCGTGCGCCAGCTCGTGCAGATCGCGTTCGACCACGCGGGGCTGCCGTGGGACGAGCACGTGCGCTTCGATCCCGCGCTCTCCCGGCCCGCGGAGGTGGACCGCCTGCTGGCCGATCCCTCCCGCGCCAGGGAGCGGCTGGGCTGGCAGCCGCGGACGTCTTTCGAGGACCTCGTGCGCATGATGGTGGACGCCGACCTGGAGCGGCACCGGCCATGGTAGCCATGCTCGCCACGCGCCTGCGGCAGCCCCTGCTCGAGCGCGGCAAGGAGGCGTTCGACCGCGGGAACTACGCCGAGGCGGTGGGGTCCTTCTCCGAGGCCGCCCGGGAGAACCCGGACTGGGCCGACGTGCGCAACCTGCTCGGCCTCGCGCTCCACCTGGCCGGCCACTCCGACGAGGCGCTCGAGCAGTTTCGGCAGGCGCTGGCGATCAACCCGGGTTACGCGGAGGTCCACCTGAACCTGGCTCTGGTGCTCAACGACCTCGGCCGTCTCGAGGAGGCGCGGGCCAGCTTCCTGCGCGCGCAGCATGCCGAGGAGGTCGCCGGAGGCGGGCTGGGCCGTTCGGCGCGGGCGCGGCTGGCGAACCTGCACGCCCAGCTCGGTGACGTCTACGCCGAGGGCGGCCGACGGGCGGAGGCGGTCGAGGAGTTTCGGCGCGCGCTGGGGCTGGCGCCGGCCTTCCACGACATCCGCCTGAAGCTGGCGCGCACCTACCTCGACCTGGGGCGCACGACGCTCGCCGCCTCGGAGTTCGGCAAGGTGCTGGCGTCCAAGGCGAACGACGTGCCGGCCCGGCTCGGCCTGGGGCTCGTGCACTTGCGCGAGGGAGAGCGCGAGCGGGCGCGCGCCCTGTGGGAGGAGTGCCTGCGCATCGCGCCGGGAGACCCGACGGCTCGCGTCTACCTCGGCATGCTCTAGTGTGGTGAAGCGGCCGCGGTCGCTCGCCGCCGGCACGGCGCTCTCCGTCGCCACCCTGCTCGGTGGCTGCGCGAGCGAGGCCCAGGATCACCTGGTCAAGGGGAACCGGTTCCTCGCCGACGGCAAGCGTCAGGACGCCCAGGCCGAGTTCCGGATCGCGATGCGGCGCTCGGAGCGGCCGCCGGAGGAGCTCCTCTGGAAGCTGGGGCTCCTCGACCTCGACTCCAAGAACGTGTACGCGGCGCGCGAGGAGCTCGACCAGCTGGTGCGGCGCGACCCCGGCTCGCGGGCGCGCGTGGCTCGAACCTGGCTGCTCTTCGCCTCGCGCTGGTTCCAGGCCGGCGATCCGTTCAACGCGATCCAGGCCGTGGAGGCGGCGCGCGCGGCTCAGCCGGAGCGCAATCTCGGTCCCCTGTACTACGAGATCGGCGATCACTGGTTCGAGCTCCCCGACTACGAGCGCGCGGCGGAGAGCTACCTGCTGGCGCTGGCGTTGGCCCCGGGACTCGACGCCGAGGCGACGTACCGGCTCGGGCTGGCCCTCGAGCGGCTGGGTCGCTGGAGGCAAGCGGTGACCTACTACCGCCAGTACGCGGCGACCGGCGGCGAAAGGGCCGACAGCCGCGAGGTGCGCTACCGGCTGGGCGAGGCGGCGTTCCGCTCCGCGCAGGCGAGCTTCCTCGAGCACCGCTACGCCGAGGCGCTCGACCATCTGGCGCTGGTCCTCGAGGCCGGGCAGCCGGAGACGCGCCTGGACGACGCCTATTACCTGCTGGGGGAAGTGCGCTACCGCAGCGGGGAGGTCGCCGCGGCCGAGGCGGCCTTCGTGCGCGTGCTGGAGCTCTCGCCGTCGTCGTCCAGCCGGCTCTACGGCGAGGCGGAGCGCCGGCTCCTCGACATCCGGATCGGTGGGGCGCCGGTCGGGGAGTCGCCGTGAGGATGGTCGCCTGGAGGAGGCTGGTGTGGGTCCTGGCGCTGGTAGCCGGGGCGCCTGCCTGCGCGAGCGTTCCGGTGAGCGAGGTGCTGGCCGCCGACGAGGAGTACGCGGCCGGGCGGACCGCGTTCGAGGAGGGGCGCTGGTCGCTGGCCGCGGAGCACCTGAACCGGTTCGTGCTGAACTACGCCGGCGACCCGCGAGTCGCCGAGGCGCGATTCCTCCTGGGCCAGGCCAACTTCGAGCTCGAGGAGTACCCATCGGCGGCGCTCGACTTCGAGCGCTTCCAGACGGACTTCCCCGCCGACTCGCTGGCCGACGACGCGCTCTTCCTGGCCGGCCGCTCCTACGAGGAGCAGTCGCTGAGGCCCCAGCTGGACCAGGCCGACACGCGCCGCGCCATCTCGTCCTACGAGAGCCTGGTCGACCAGTACCCCGCGTCACCCCTGGTCGAGGACGTGGAGAGCCGGGCCGCCATCCTGCGCGAGCGGCTGGCGGAGAAGGAGTACATGAACGCGCGCTACTACTTTCGCCAGGAGCTCTGGGAGGCGACCGAGAT
>JBHENL010000223.1:0-17323 GCA_046262075.1 Gemmatimonadota bacterium | reverse complement strand
ACGCTGCAGGGCACCGTCCGTCCCGCCGGCAACAAGAACGAAGCCCTCCCCGCCATCGCCGCCGCCCTGCTCTCCGAGGAGCCGGTCACGCTGTCGAACGTGCCCGAGATCGCCGACGTGCACACGATGCTCGACCTCGCGGCCGCTCTCGGGGGCCGCG
The DNA here is from genome assembly GCA_046262075.1 of Gemmatimonadota bacterium. Taxonomy (GTDB): domain Bacteria; phylum Gemmatimonadota; class Gemmatimonadetes; order JACCXV01; family JACCXV01; genus JBHENL01. The sequence goes on along the minus strand of JBHENL010000223.1, from coordinate 17,163 downwards.
TCGAGCGCCCAGCGCCCGGCCGGGTGGTGATCTCGGCCGGCGAGGTGGGTCGGCGCGGCGCCGAGCGCGACCTGGGTGGCCGGATCCGCGGATCGTTCCTGCTCGCGGCCCCGCTCCTCGCGCGAAACCGCCGGGCCGAGCTCGCGCGGCCAGGGGGCGACGCGATCGGACGGCGGCGGGTGGACACCCACCTGCACGCCTTCCGTGCTCTCGGGGCCGACGTGGAGCTGCACGACGACGCCTACCGGCTCTCGGCGCCCGCCGGGCTGCGCGGCGCGGAGATCTTCCTCGACGAGGCGAGCGTCATGGGCACCGAGAACGCGGTGATGGCCGCGGTGGCCGCGCACGGCGACACCACGATCGCCAACGCCGCCTCGGAACCGCACGTCCAGGGACTCTGCCGGCTGCTGCGCTCCATGGGCGCCGAGATCGACGGGGTGGGCACGAACGCGCTGCGCGTGCGCGGCGCGGACGGGGGCCGACCCCGGCTCGGGGCCGCGGAGCACGTGCTGATGCCCGACCACATCGAGGTCGGGAGCTTCATCGGGCTCGCCGCTGTGACCGGCGGCGGGCTGCGGATCGAAGGCGCGGGCCCGGCGAATTTGCGCATGATCCTGCTCGTCTTCCAGCGGCTCGGCGTGCGCGTGGAGGTGCAGGGGGAGGATCTCTGGATCCCGCCCGGGCAGGACCTCGAGGTCGTCTCCGACGTGGACGGCGCCATCCCGCGCATCGACGACGCCCCGTGGCCGGGATTCCCCGCGGATCTGACGTCGATCGCCCTGGTCACCGCCACGCGCTCGCGCGGCACGGTGCTCATCCACGAGAAGATGTTCGAGAGCCGGCTGTTCTTCGTGGACAAGCTCATCTCGATGGGCGCGCGGATCGTCCTCTGCGATCCGCACCGCGCCGTCGTGAGCGGCCCGGCGCGGCTGCGCGGGGCGAGGATCTCGTCGCCGGACATCCGTGCCGGGATGGCGCTCCTGATCGCTGCGCTCTCGGCCCACGGGCGCAGCGAGATCGGCAACATCGGCCAGATCGACCGCGGCTACGAACGCATCGACGAGCGGCTACGCGCGCTCGGCGCGGAGATCCAGCGCGTCGGGAAGTGATGCCCCGGCCGCCACCGGGCCTGCGGCACGCCCCCCGGCTCGGAGGGGACGGCGGAGGCTCGCACGCTCCTCGAGCCGCGCGTGAGGCCGCTTTGACAGCGGCGTCGCCCGCGCGCCAGCTTCGGGACGTGGACTCCCGTCCTCGATCCGGCCGCGACCTCGAGCCGGGCGCTGCGGATGATCCGGCCCGCCCGGGTGCCGTGCCCCGGGCGCTGCACGTCGTCGCAACGCCCATCGGCAATCTCGGCGACCTCACCTTCCGCGCCGTGGAGGTGCTGCGCGCCTGCCCGGTCGTGGCCGCCGAGGACACGCGCCGCCTGCGCGTACTCGCGCAACGCTACGGATTCCGCCCGCGCCGCGTCGTGCTCTGCGACGAGCGCACCGAGGAGCGCGCCGCCGGCGCCGTCCTCCAGGCACTCCTGGACGGCAGCCCGGTGGCGCTCACGTCCGACGCGGGCACCCCCGGCATCTCTGATCCCGGCTACCGCCTCGTGCGCGCGGTGCACGAGGCCGGGTTGCGCGTGATCCCGATCCCGGGCGCTTGTGCGCCCGTCGCGGCCCTGTCCGCCAGCGGCCTCGCCACCGACCGCTTCGTCTTCGCCGGCTTCCCGCCCCGCCGGCCGGCCGGGCTGCGCTCCTTCTTGGAGTCCCTCCTCTCCCGACCCGAGACGGCGATCCTTCTCGAGAGCCCCGAGCGCGTGCTCGCGCTGCTGTCCGAGCTGGACTCCGCGGCACCCGGCCGCGAGGTCGTGGTCGCCCGCGAGCTCACGAAGCTCCACGAGGAGGTGCTGCGCGGCGACGCCGGTGACCTCCGCCGCGGTCTCGCCGACCGGGAGGGCGGCTTGCGGGGAGAGTTCGTGGTGCTCGTGGCCGGGCGCGGCATGGGCCAGGACTTCGAGGGCGCGTCGGCCGAGGCCCGGAGCCGGGCGCGTGCGGTGCTCACGCGGCCCTGGACCAGGGCCCTCAGCCGGCGCGACCTGGCCGACCTGCTCTCCGTGGCCTGCGGCCTGGAGCGCAACGAGGCGTACCGGCTCGCGCACGCCACCGGGGAGACGCCGTGAGCCCCGTGCACGCCAAGAGTCGCTGGCGCGGAGTCCGGCTGGCGCGGCGAGCCGTGAGCGAGGCCGCGGTCGCGGTGGCGGCGGTCTGGCGGTCCGGCCTCGGCCGGACGCGTTTCGTGGGGGTGACGGGCAGCTGCGCGAAGACCACGACCAAGGACCTCGCGGCGGCCGTGCTCGCGACGCGGCTGCGCGGCAGGAGCAACCGCGGCACGTCCAACAGCCTGCGCACGGTGATCAAGACCGTGCTCGCGACACGGCGCAGCGACGACTACTGCCTGCAGGAGCTGGGCGCGGGGGGGCCGAACTCGCTCGACCGCTCGATCGCGCTCCTGCGGCCGCACGTCGGCGTGGTCACGAACGTGGGACTCGATCACTACAAGGCCTTCCGCAGTCGCGAGGCCGTCGCGGCGGAGAAGCGCAAGCTCGTGCATGCGCTGCCGGAGGGGGGCTTCGCGATCCTGAACGCCGACGATCCGCACGTCCTGCCGATGCGCGAAGGATGCCGGGCCAGGGTCCTTACGTTCGGGTTGGCCGAGGGCGCTCTCGTGCGTGGGGTGGACGTGCGTGGCGCGTGGCCGGAGCGCCTGTCGCTGACCCTCCTCCACGAGGGGCGGGCCGCCCCGGTCGCCACCCGGCTCTGCGGGACGCACTGGGCGCCGGCGGTGCTGGCGGCCCTCGCCGTCGGCGTCGCCTTCGACGTCCCGCTCGAGGAAGCGGTCGCGGCGATCGAGCGGGTGGAGCCCGCGCCGGGACGCATGCGGCCCGTCCTGCGTGATGACGGCGTCACGTTCGTATGCGACGACTGGAAGGCGCCGCTGTGGTCGGTCCCGCCGCTCCTCGAGTTCATGCGCGCGGCGCGAGCCAGTCGGAAGGTGCTGGTGGTCGGGACGATCTCGGACTTTCCCGGCGACAACCACAGATCGTACGCACGGGTCGCCCGGCAGGCGCTGGAGGTCGCCGATCACGTGTGGTTCGTGGGCCGCTGGTCGAGGGGCGCACTGAAGGCTCGGCGCGAGGGCACGGGCGAGGGCCCGCGCGCGTTCCCGGCGCTGCCCGAGGCCGCCGCGGCGCTGCGCGAACTGCTCGAGCCCGGTGACTTCGTGGTGTTGAAGGGCTCGGGGACCGTGGACGGGCTCGGACGGCTCGTGGACCTGAGCCGGCGTGGGGCGGAGGTGTCCCGCGGGCAGGCGTCGCACGGCGCCGGAGACGACGCGCCTGCGCAGGTCGTGTGAGCGCCCCCCGCGGGCTGGCGCGGTGGGTGGACCGGGGACTCACGCGCGGCAAGCGTCTCTTCCGGCCGGCGTGGCAGCGGCCGGCGATCGCCCTCGCGGCTGCGCACCGCTCGCGCCTGCGGGACGTGGCCCGGGTGGGGGTCACCGGCAGCTGCGGAAAGACCACGACCAAGGATCTGCTGGCCGCGGTGCTCGCGACCCGCTATCCGGGGACGAAGAGCGAGGACTCCAACAACGGCACGTACGCCGTGGCGCGCACGCTCCTCGCGACGTCACGGCGCAGCGGCACGTGCGTGGTGGAGCTCGGCGCGGCCGGCCCCGGCAGCCTGGACGAGCCGATCCGGCTCCTGCGTCCGTCCATGGGCATCGTGACGAACGTCGGCTCCGACCACTTCAGCGCGTTTCGCGGCGCCGACGGCGTCGCCGAGGAGAAGGGCAAGCTGGTCGCGGCGCTCCGCCCCGACGGGGTCGCGGTGCTCAACGCGGACGACCCGCGCGTGCTGGCGATGATCGGCCGCTGCGCCGGCCGAGTGGTCACCTACGGGCTCTCGCCGGCAGCCGGCGTGCGCGCGACGGACGTCCGCGCGGCGTGGCCCGAGCGGCTCTCCTTCACGGTGGTCGCCAGCGGGGTCGCGGCCAGCGTCCAGACCCGGCTCTGCGGTGCGCACTGGGTCCACGCCGCCCTCGCCGCGCTCGCCGCGGGAGAGTCGCTCGGCGTCCCGCTCGCCGAGGGTGCGCGCGCGCTCGAAGCCGTGGAGCCCTGGCGCGGGCGCATGAGTCCCGTCGAGACCGACGACGGCGTCACGTTCATCCGCGACGAGTGGAAGGCCCCCCTGTGGTCGGTTCCGGCTGCGCTGGAGTTCGTCCGCACCGCTCGCGCGCAGCGCAAGGTCGTCGTGTTCGGCACGATCTCGGATACGCAGGGGGACGCGCGAAGCAGGTATCGCGAGGTGGCCGAGCAGGCGCTGGATGTCGCCGATCACGTGGCGTTCGTCGGCAGGTGGGCGGGGCGCGCCCGGGCGGCCCGCAGGCCCGAGCGTCTGGCGGACCTCTCGACGTTCGGCACCGTCCAGCAGGCCGCCGAGCACCTGCGCGTCTTCCTGCGGTCCGGCGATCTCGTGCTGTTGAAGGGCTCGCTGCCGGCCGACCACCTCGAGCGCATCCTCCTCGCGCGGCGCGAGACGGTGGCCTGCTGGCGCACGGCCTGCGGCCGCCGTTACTTCTGCGACGGTTGCCGGCTGCGGACGATCGCTTCCCCGCCCCGATGAGCGGCCCCGCGCGCGCGCCAGGCGCTACCGTGTGCCGGGCGGCAGACGGGTTAGGGGAACGTCGCCGGCCGCCGTGCAGAGGCGTCGATGAACTGACGGAACCAGAGCTCCAGGGTGACCAGCCGCCAGAGGAGCATCACGTGGCGCCCCAGGTCCGATCGGCCCTCGGCGGCGGCCGTGAGCCGGGCCGCCATTCGGGGCCGGTCGAGGATTCCGCGAGTCCGGGCGGGGCCTTCGAGGAGCAGCTCGCGCACGGCGGGGAGGATGCGCGGCGCCGTGAGCCACTCCGCCACGGGAGCCGGGAAGCCGAGCTTCCGGCGGCGGTCCCGGATCGTGGGCGGCAGCTCGTCGCGGAGGGCCCTGCGCAAGAGGCTCTTCGTCCAGCCGCCGCGGATCTTCTCGTGGTAGGGCAGCGAGAAGCAGAGCTCGACCACCCGGTGGTCGAGGAAGGGGGTTCGGGCCTCCACGGAGAATGCCATGCTCAGCGCGTCCTCGGCGTGCAGGACCTCTCCCAGCCCCGCATGCCGCAGGTGCAGCCAGAGCGCGTTGTTCAGATGGCTCGCGAAGGGGCGCGGTACGTCGCTGCGTGACCAGGTGTGGCCGAACCGCTCGGCCGGCGCGGATGGCCCGGATCGCACGAAGTCGCGGCTCACGAATCGCGCGGGAGGCGACCGGTCGAGCCCCAGCCGCCTCCGCAGCGGACGCACAAGCATGCGCAGCGGGAGCGTCTGCGGTCGCCCGTCCACACGCGCGAGCGCCGCGAGCTCGGAGAGCACGGAGAACCGGCTGGCGCCGGGCGCCGGCGGGAGGCGCAGGCGGTCGAGCAGGTAGGGGAGCACGAATTCCACGTATCCGCCGAGCAGCTCGTCGCTGCCCTGGCCGTCGAGCACGACCCGCACGTGCCGGCCGGCCTCGCGCATCACGAACCACTGGGCCAGGCGGCCCCGCATCGGCGTAGGCGCGTCGTGGTGCCAGACGATCCGCGCCATCGTGTCGAGGAGGTCGTCGGACTCCGGGCGCACCCAGTGCACGAGGAACCGTTCGGGGTCGTCGGCCGCCGCCGCTGCGTATCGGCTCTCGTCGATCCGCGGGTCGTCGTAGATCAGCGAGAAGCAGTGGAACGGGCGCTGCGCGAAGGGGGCGGCGAGCCGGAGCACCGCGCTCGAGTCGAGGCCGCCGCTCAAGCAGGTACCGACCGGGACGTCGCTCCGCATCCGCAGCCGCACGGAATCGCGCAACAGCTCGGCGAACCGCTCCGGAGCGTCCGGGGCCGGCGCCTCGCACCCGGGCCGGAAGCTCCAGTACGGTCGCACGCGCTCTTCCTCGGGCGAGAACGTGACCAAGCTGCCGGCGGCCAGGCTACGTACGTTCGCGAAGAAGGTGGCCGCGCCTCCGTCCGGGTACGCTCCGGAGAGGAATGCGCGCACCTCGTCGACGGCGGCCGCGCGCTCCTCCGGGAAGGCCTTCAGGATCGCCTTGACCTCGGAGGCGAAGGCCACCCGCGGGCCGCGCACGGAGTAGTACAGCGGCTTGATGCCGAAGCGGTCGCGCGAGAGCAGCAGGCGCTGTACGCGGGGCTCCCAGAGTGCCAGCGCCCACATGCCGTTGAAGCGCTCGAAGCATTCGAGGCCCCATACGCGGTACGACCACAGCACGACCTCGGTGTCGCCCGTCGAGCAGAAACGCACGCCCGCCGCTTGCAGCTCGCGCCGCAGCTCCACGAAGTTGTGGATCTCGCCGTTGTAGTTCAGCCAGAGCGCCCCGTCGGGAGTGGCCATCGGCTGGCGCGCGCAGTCGGACAGGTCCAGGATGCGCAGCCGGCGATGGACCAGGCCCAGCGGCCCATCCACGTGCATCCCCTCGCCGTCGGGCCCGCGATGGCGGAGGACGTCTCCCATGCGCTGCAGGAGCCCGCGGTCGGCGGGCGCACCTGCGCGGTGCCAGACGCCGGCGATCCCGCACACGCGCCGGCCTCAGCCTTCTGCGCCGCCGCGGGACCGCGGCCCGCATGGATCGCGGGCGGGTCGCCCGGTTGTCGGCGCAGGCGGCGTGGCGGGTCGGCACGTGGACATCGGAGCTCCTCTTCCGGGCGGAAAGCCGGCAGGAAGCGTCGGGCTTCCGCTGCACCGGGTCAACCAGCTGCTGGAGCCACGCGGTGACGTTCTCGACCTCGGGCCTCCAGCCGCGGAGCCGCACGGAGCCGGGCGAGTCCCGGCCGCCGCGGGGCCAGGTCCGGCTCGCGCTGGCCGGAGACACGATGCTGGGACGGGGCGTCGCGGCGGCGCTCCTCCAGCCCGGCGGCCGCGGGCTCTTCTCGCCCGCGGTGCGAGAGGCAGCGCGGGACGCCGACCTGTTCGTCGCGAATCTCGAGTGCTGCATCTCCGAGGGCGGCAGCCCCTGGCCGGCGCCCCACAAGCGCTTCTTCTTCCGCGCGCCGCCCGCCGCGGCGGACGCGCTGGCGGAGCTGGGCGTGCACGCGGTGACGCTGGCGAACAACCACGCCCTGGACTTCGGAGCGGATGCGCTGCTGGAGACGTTCGAGCACCTCGAGCGCGTGGGGATCCGGTGGGCGGGGGCGGGTCGCGACCTCTCGCAGGCGCGCGCTCACGCGCTCCTCGAGGCGCGCGGCTTTCGGCTGGCGATCGTGTCGGTGACGGACCATCCGGCGGACTTCGCGGCCGGCCAGCAGCGACCCGGAGTGGCGTTCGCCGATCTGCACGTCGGCGTGCCCGACTGGCTGCTCGAGTCGCTCGCCGCCGGCGCGGCGGCCGGCGACGCCGTGCTCCTGGGCGCGCACTGGGGCCCGAACCTGAGCCTCGCCCCCCCGCGCCACGTGCGCGCCGCGGCGGCGGCGCTGCGGCCGCACGTCACCCTCGTCGCGGGCCATTCCGCGCACGCGCCCCACGGCGTCGAGCGCGCCGTCCTGTACGATCTGGGGGACTTCGTGAACGACTACAACCCGCCCCGCGCACAGCCGACGACGCGCGTGGGGCGGTTCCGGAGCGCCGCCCGCCAGCAGCTGGCGGGGATCGCCTCGGACGTGGCTCGATCACTGAGGGCAGGGGACCTCGGCGATGCGTCGAGGACCCTGCTCCGGGCCCAGGCCCAGCGTGCCGCGCGCCTGGAGCGCCGGCTCCGCGCTCACCGGCTCCGCCTCGATCTGGGGTTGCTCTTCTTCGTCACGCTGGACGAGGGGCGGGCGGTGCGGCTCGAAGCCCTTCCGCTGAAGCTGGAGTACGGCCACACCAGGGCCGCAGGTCGCGACGAGGCAGGCCCGCTGCGCCGCCGGTTTCGCAGCGCCTGCGCCAGGTTGGGCACGGACGTGCGCCAGGAGAATGGACGCATGGTGGTCGAATGGCACTGACGCGGCGGAGGGGCGGGTGAGCGCACCACGACTCCCCGCGCTGCTGGACCGTCGCGAGCGGCAGAGCCGGCTGGCCCGGGACGGTGGGTGGTGGGGGGTCGTGCGCGCGGAGCTGAGGAGTCGCTTCCGGCCGCCGCGCCCCCGCCCCGCGCCGCGGTTCGTGGAGACCCGACTCGAGACGGTCGTAGCCCAGCTGCCGCTGCCGCCGGGGGTGCACATCGCGCGTTTCGAGGAGGAGGATTGGGCGGCGCTGCGGGAGCTGGCGGGCCGGCGTCAGCGGGAGCTCTTCGCCCGCCGGTCGGCGGCGGGAAGGGAGGCGTGGGTCGCGTGGCGCGGCACGGTGCCGCTCGGGGTCATGTGGCTCACCGGCAGCGTGGATCCCGCGCTCGAGCTCCACGGCTTCGACCTCGCGGAGGGAGCGGCGTACGGATACGGCCTCTACGTCGTTCCGCGCGAGCGCGGCCGGGGCATCGGCTCGGCCCTCACGCGCGCGCTGATGGCGCGCTCGAGGGACAGGGGGTTCCGCTCCTACTGCGAGGTCGTCTACGAGGACAACCTGGCCGCCGTGCGCGCCGCGATTCGAGCCATCGGCACGGATGCCGGCGAATCTCGGGACGAGCCGCGGTGAGGCGCAGCGTCGCGGCTCCTCTCCTGCCCGCGGTCCTCCTGGGAACGAGCGGCGGAGAGCTGGCGGCCGTGCGGGCGTTGGGGCGGCGGGGGGTCCCGGTCTGGATCGCCGGCCCCGTGCGCAGCTCCTCGGCGGTGTCGCGCTTCACCCGCGCCTTCCTGCCGACGCCGCACCCGGTCGAGGATGCCGACGGTCTGCTCACGCGGCTTCTCGAGATCGGCTCGACCCTCGCCTGCAAGCCCGTCCTGCTGCCGATCGACGACCTGGCGGTCGAGACGCTCGCCAGGCATGCGGGGCGGCTGGCCGAGGCATTCCGCCTCACGGGCCCCGCTCCCCGGACGGCGCTGGCGATCCTCGACAAGGGCAGCCAGTACGCCCGCGTCGAGGCGGCCGGGATCCCGCTTCCGCGCACCTGGGTCCCCGAGGCTCCCGACGGAATCGCGACCATCCAGTCCGAGGCGCGATTTCCCGTCGTCGTGAAGGGCCGGTCCTCTCACCGTTTCCGCCGGGCGCTCGGATTCAAGGCGCTCCAGGTGGGCACTCCCGGCGAGCTCCCGGCGGCGCTCCACGACATCGCGCCGGCGGTGGTCGTCCAGGAGCTCGTTCCGGGCGGCATCGAGAACGTCTACGAGTACGCGGCGTTCGTGGACCGCTCGGGACGCACGGCGGCCGCGGTCCTCATGCGCAAGCTCGACGAGGACCCCACGCCGTATGGGAGCGCCACGGCCGCCGAGACCCTCCGCCTGCCGGTCCTCGAAGAGCTGGGGCGCCGCGTGCTCGACGCCTTCGACTACCGCGGCATCTCGCACTCGGAGTTCAAGCTCGATCCCCGCGACGGCTCCTTCCGCTTCATCGAGCTGAACCCCCGGATCCCGGTGAGCCTGTCGCTGCAAGCGGCGGCCGGTGCGGACACGGTCTGGCCGGCCTACGCCGAGGCCGCGGGGCTCGACTTCGAGCCGGTCGCGCAGGGCGCACGCCGCGTCCTCTGGCTGCGGCCCGAGCTCCGCCTGACACGCCACGGGCGCCTGTTCCCGCCACGCCTGCCGGACAGCCCCGCGGGGCCGACGGTGTGGGTGTCGGACCTGATCGACCCCGCCGATCCGGCGCCGCTGGCGAGCGAGACGCTCGCGGCGCTCCGCAAGCGGCTGTCGAAGGTGGCGCGGAGGATTGCAGCCCTCACCCGCCGAGGCTGAGGCGGCTCTTCCACCGCGCGGCCGCGAGTTGGGGCGCGGCGTTCCTCCGGATCTCAGGGCGCGTCGAGCTCCACGGGCGAGGCGCCGGGGAGGGCAGGCCGGGGATCGCCGGATCCGGAGCGGCGCGAGAGGCGCCGTACGGGATCCGGAACGAATGGGACCAGGGGCAGCAGCAGAAGCCCGTAGATGCCGAGGGCGATGCCAGCCGAGCCCAGGCCCGGACCGTCGGCAAGGGCGGTCGCGGCGGCCGTCGCCGCCACGCACCAGCCGACCGGCAGGAGCGCTCGCGCGGCAGCCAGCCCCGGACGTCCGACGTGGGCCGCCCGCAGCGCAACGAGCAGCACCGAGGCGCTGTACGCCCCCTGGCTCGCCACGGCCGCCGCCGCGACTCCCGTCAGCCCCGCTCCCGACCGCAGCGCCAGCGCCGAGAGGCTCAGATTGGCGACGAGGGCGAGGGCGGCGCGCCCCGGCAGCCCGCGCTGGCGGTCCGCCGCGACCACGGCGATCATCGCGAGCGTCAGGAGACCCGAGGTCACGCCGGTGAACACGAACAGGCGCGCCGCCGCCAGCGCCGGCTCGTAGCGCGGGAGGAGCAGCTGTACGGCCGGCCCGGCCGCGATGGCGGCCAGGCCGACGAGCGGCGGGACCAGCCAGGCGAAGGGCAGCAGCGTGCGCGAGAGGTGCTCGCGGACCGCCGGCACGTGGCCCGAGCGGACCGCCTCGCCGTAGACCTCCTGGAAGACGACGACGCGGATGACCAGCCCGAGTGTGGCAGCGAGCCCCGCGAGTGCTCCGGCGAAGGCGTAGTAGCCGAGAAGGTCCATACCCCCGTAGGCGGCGACCACGAGCTTGTCGGCCGACACCAGCGCCAGCCCGAGGAAGATGGTGAGCGCCTGCGGCACGCCGACGCGCAGTAGACGGCGGAGGCGACCGATCGAGAGGGCGGGCCGCAGCGGGAGTCGCCGCGCCGAGCGTGCGAACACGCAGAGATGGGCGAGCACGAAGCCGGCGAACGCACCGGGCAGCCCCAGGAGCCAGGCCAGCGCCGCGCACAGCGTGAGCTGGAAGGCCGCGCTCAGGACCTCGAGCTGAGCGTACGTCCGCAGGTCGCCCCTCGAGCGCACGTATACGAGCGTATAGAGGAAGAGCGCTTCGACCGGCATGCCCGCCGCCAGCGCGCGCAGACCCAGCACGAGGTCCGCGTCGGCCGCCGCGAATGAGACGGCCAGGGCCACGGCCGAGATCGCGAGCGAGACCAGGCTGGTGAACGTGAGCGAGGTACGCGCGGTGAGATCGCTGGCGAGGCTCGAGCCCGGCAGGCCGGAGGGCGCGGCGTCGCTGCCCGGGTGCTGCGCCGCCTGCGAGATCTCGCGCTCGAGGCCGCGCAGGGCGCCGATTCCCGGCAGGGTCGCGTACCGCGCGGCGAGGCGGAACAGGCTCCAGGCTCCGAACGCGGCGGGCGATAGGAGCGCCGCCAGCGTCAGACCGCGCGCGGCGAGCAGCCCCTCGGTCAGGCCACGAGTCGCGCCGTAGAGCAGGATGCGGCGGACCCGGGAACGCCGCGGCCGCTTGCGCTCGGGGAGTCCGGGCGCACCGTGGGGCCGCGCGCTCAAGCCTCGGGCGGCACGGGGCTGTCGCGTAGCGGCTCGCCACCGGGAGCCGGGGTCGCGCCGCGAAGCGGGGCCGGGCCGGCATCGGAGCTCTCGCCCTCCGGCCGCGTACGCACCTTCGCCCGGACGTGGCTCAGCAACTTGTGGTAGGAGAGCTCGCCCACGATCCGGGTGCCGCTGCCCGAGGTCTTCTCGAGCGTACGGAGCGAGGGTCGGTTACGCGGCGAGATGAGCCGCCAGCCGGTGCGGAATCCGCGTGCGCGCGCGTACGCCAGCCGCGCGCTCACGAGTGCCGAGCCGACGCCGCCGTTGCGCTCCGCCGGGAGGACGTAGAGGTCCCACAGGTAGGCGCCGTCGGGCGGCAGGGGCAGAGGATGCATCTCGATCTCGGGGGAGATCGTCGCCGAGATCCAGGTGTAGCCCACGGGCTCCGGTCCGCGCCAGGCCACGAGACAGGTCCGGCCGCTCTCGAGAGCGATCCGAAACCGCTCCCATCTGCGCTGCGTCGTCAGCGCGCGGAACGCAGGCCACTCGTGCTCCCGCAGGGGACGGATCTCGATGCCCGGAGGCGGCGCGCACTCGCGGACGCGGGCGAGCTCTTGCCGCACGACGAGCAGGCGGCCACGGCGGTAGAGGCGGTGCAGGGTCCGCTGCGAGATCTGTTTCCAGGCGCCGGGGAGACCTTCCTGCCGCCAGGCCGTGGCGCAGTCCCCGGGGAGCGTGCGCGCGTCGTGCAGGTAGCGCCGGAAGCGGGAGCTCACGCCAGAACGGTGCCGGCGAATGGCTCGAGCGCGCGCCCGCTCTCGACCAGCAGGGGCTCGCGTGCGAAGGCCGCCGCGAGTGGCTCGCTGCGCGGGTTCACGCGCAGGGCGACCAGGTGGGCGAGCGGGTCCGCGATGGGGTCGAGCCCCCACTTCCGCTTGTAGCGCACGAGCCCGTCACGCAGAAACGGCGACGTGCGGCCCTGGTCCACCGTCCGGAAGCCGTTCTCGCGCGCCCAGACGAAGACCAGGCCGTAGAGGGCGGCGACGGCTCCGCGGCGGAGCAGCTCCGGATCGCCGTCACGGATCCCCAGGAGCGGCGACCAGAGCACGGGCCCGCGAGCGACGACGCATTCTCCCGCCACGCGCCTCCCCTCGTGGCGGACGAAGAGCAGTCGCGCGCGCGCGGCCAGATCCCGGCGCAGCCGGGGAGAGGCGAGCCAGGCCCTGCGCTCGAAGCGGCGCCGCGCGTGCGGGAGCACCATCCCCTCGAAGAACTCGCGCCAGTCACCATCCGAGCTCCCCTCCTCGAGCGAATACCCCGCGAGGCGCGACGCGCGCAGATCCTCCCGCAAGCTGTGGCTCTTCTGCGTCGGGGGCAGCCGCGAGAGCTCACCGACCCAGCGAACGGCGGACGGGACGAGGAGCCAGCCCTTCCGGCGGAACGCCGCCGCCATCCAGCGGTGCACGTCGATCGCGACGAGGTCGGCGGGTCTCTCCGTCGCCCCCCCGTCACGGAGCCCGGCCTCGGCGGCGGGCATCCGGTGGCCCCCGCTCGGGCGCGGTGAGCGCGGACGCCACGTCCCCGTCCTGGATCCCCGCAGCCACGGCCCGCGCCGCTCGAAGAGGCGCTCGAGCAGTGCTTCGAAGCGCTTCGGCGGCCCCACGCACTCGACCCCGACCGCCTCTGCGCCCGCCCACGCGATGCACCGGCGCCGTCGGGCCCGCAGCTTGAACGGCAGCGACAGCGCATGGTGCAGCGCGATCCAGCCGCGCGGGCTCCTCGAGCCGTGCACCCGCAGCAGCAGGAGCTCTTCGGCAAGCTTGAGGGCGGCTCGGGCGCGGAGCTTCGCGGGCGTACCGTCGCCGAACGCCTCGATCCGCCGCTCGTCGCGGCCGAGGAAGGATTCACGGCCGAGCGGCGGAAAGGAACTCTCGGCGCGCAACGTCAGCCCTGGAACAGCCCGAGGCCGTCGCCGCCCTCGACGAAGACGGGCTCGCGCCGGAAGACGGCGCGCAGGGCCGTGCATCGCGGATCGAGCCGGGCGGCGGTGAGGTGCGCGAGCGCCTCGGGCGCGGCGCTCAGGCCCCACTTGCGCTTGTGCCGCGCCACGCCGTCCAGCAGGAAGGACGAGGTCCGCCCGCAATCCACGCGCCGAAAGCCCTGCTCGCGGCCCCACGCGAACAGGAACGCGTAGATCGCGACGGCCGCGCCCTCGCGCAGCAGCGCTTCGTCCCCATCGCGCAGGCCCACGGTCACCAGCCAGAGCGTGGTGCCGCGCGCGAGCACGCTGAAGCCGGCCAGGCGCTCCCCTCCGCGGCGGACGAACAGGAGACGGCCGCGTGAGGCGATCTGGCGGCGCATCCCCGAGGAGGGCACCCAGGCCTCCGGCCCGAAGCGTCGCCGCGCGTGCGGCACCACCATTCGCTCGTGGAACTCGCGCCAGTCGTCCGCGGAGCCGGCCTCCTCCAAAGTGTAGCCGTGGCGTTCCACCTTCTTGAGGTCGTTGCGCAGGGCCTTGCTGGGCCGGGCCGGAGGGACGGCGGTCAGGTCGCCCACCCAGCGCACCGAGTCGGGGATCACGAGCCAGCCCGCGCGCCGGAACCTGGCGGCCGCCCAGCGGTGCACGTCGACCAGGACGAGCTCGGCGTCCAGATCCTCGAAGGACTCGGGAGCCCACGTGCCGAGGCCACCCGTTTCCCGCCACGCGCTCGAGCGGCAGACCAGGCGCTCGAGCAGGGGCTGGAAGCGCTTGGGCCGGCCGACGCACGCGACGCGGAGCGCAACGCCGTCCACATCCCCGACGCAGAGGCGCTGCGTGCCCCGCAGCTTGAAGGGCAGCGCCAGCGCATCGTGCGTGGCGATCCACCCGCGGGGCCGGATCGACGTGTGGACCGGGATCAGGAAGCGCTGCTGAGCGCCGCGCAGCGTACGCTCCAGGGTCGAGATCACCGCGTGGCTCGGCGAGCGGCGCCCTGGGGTTCGCCCTGCCGGCCGGCCGGCACGGCTCCGTCGCCCCTCTCCGGCACGAGTGAGCCCCTGCCGGGCGTCTGCGGCAGGCCGAGCGCCTGCCGGGTTCGCGCCCGCGTGGCGAGCGGACGTCCGAACACCTCGCTGATGCGCGCCAGCCGCTCGACCATCCCGGCGTTGGTGGCCAGCTCGCCGCGGTCGAAGCCGTGGTAGATGTTGTCCTCCAGGCCCGTCCGGCAGTGCCCGCCCATGGCGATGGCGAGGACGTTCATCGGGAGCTGGAAAAGGCCGATCCCCGCCGCCGCCCAGATCGCCCCCGGCGGCAGGTCCTCCACCAGGTTCGACAGGTGGCGCGCCGTGGCCGGAACCGAGTAGCGCGACCCCAGCAGCAGGTTGAAGTAGAACGGCGGCGAGAGGAGGCCTTTGCGGATGAGCAGGTTGGCGGCGTTCACCATCCCGAAGTCGAAGCACTCGATCTCCGGCTTGATGCCGGCCGAGGCCATCCGCTCCGCGAGCGCGACCACCGTCTCGGGAGCGTTCAGGCTGGGGCCGCCCGGGAAGTCCAGCGAGGTCATCGTCAGGCTCGCCAGGTCGGGTCGGGCACGACCCGTCAGGCCCAGGACCTCGGCGCGGCGCTCGAGCTCCGGGAAGTTGCGGCCGCTGCAGCTCACGCAGACCACGGCGTCGGGGAAGCTCCCGCGGACGCCGAGGATCATCTTCTCGTAGATCTCGGCGCGGTACGTCGGGACGCCTCGCTCGTCGCGGGCGTGCAGGTGCACGATCGCCGCACCGAGCTCGAGCGCGCGACAGCAGTCCTCGATCTCCTCCTCGGGCGAAATCGGGACGTGGGGGGTCATCTGCTTCGTCGGGACCATGCCCGTCGGGCAGAAATTGATGATCAGGTCGGGATAGGGGGTATATGGGTGCGGCAAGGGCGGTGCCCCGCCGGAGTCGTGGCTGGCGCGGACGCGTGGGGCGCTCGAGGACGACATCGGGGTCTCCGGGAAGAGGTTCTAGCGCCCGGACGGGTCCGGGGGCTGCACGACGCGGAACTTGCCTCCGGGACCGGTCCCGAACGCGTCCACGAACTCGACCTCCACCTGCAGCGGGAGCCCGGTCGCACGACGCAGGGCGGAGCGGATGCGTCGCTCGGTCACCTCGCCGGCGGCGGCCGTCTGAGCATGGACGCGCAGCCGGTCGGGGGCGAGCTGGACGACCTGGTAACGGTAGAGCCCATCCACGTCCTCCAGCGCGCACGTGAGCGCGTAGGGCGACACCGAGCTCCCGTTGGCGAGCTGCAGTCGGTCCACCTCGCGGCCGGTGACGACGCCGAGGAGCGGCAAGGCGAGGCCGCAGGGGCACCGCTCGTCGAGCAGAGCCCCCCGGTCGCCCAGCCGGTAGCGCAGGAGCGGCATGGCGCCGTTGACGAGCACCGTCGCGACGATGTCCCCCTCCTCGCCACAGGGCAGGCAGCGGCCCGCGCCGTCCAGGATCTCCACGTGCACGACGTCCGCGTTCACGTGCGTCCTTCCGCGGGAGCACTCCCAGGCGATCTCCTTCGTCTCGGACGAGCCGTACACGTCGCGCACGGGGCAGCCGAGCGCCGCTTCGAGCTCCGCGCGCGCGCTGCCCTGCAGCAGCTCCCCGCTGGTGAAGACCAGACGTGGCCGCCAAGCTGCGGCCGCACCGGCGCGCACGGCCTCGCGCAGGGCGGACGGCAGCGCGTACACGGCGTCGGGGCGGAAGCTGTCGAGCCGGTGGGCGATGGAATCCGGCGGCTGCAGCACGCTGATCCGTCGCACGCGGCCCGTGCGCTCGAGCGCGGTGGCGCCTTCGAGGTGGGGCTCGACGGCGTCGAGCAGCGCGACGCGGTCGGACGCGCGCAGACCGCAGGCACGTCGGGCGCGTAGCTTCACCAGGTGCTTGAGCAGCGCCCATCCCCGGGCGTCGTAGTAGACCCGGAACGGTTCGCCCGTCGAGCCCGAGGAGCGCGACGACCACCAGGCGGGATCGACACGGCCGCCCGCGAGAGCCTGCGAGCCGGCGACCTGCAGCCCGCGCTTCGTGAGCGGGGCGAGGTCCTGGAGCGCCCGCTCGGGGTCCTGCCAGGGACGTTCGGCTCCGCGGAGCACGCCGGCCTCGCGCAGCCGCGCGGCGTGGAACGGGCTCTCGGCCGCAGCGCCGAGAGCCTGCCCGAGGCGCAGGCGCACGAGCGCCCGCAGGGCGTCGCCCGGCAGCCTTGCGGCGCCGAAGGTGGTCCGCGCCTCGCGCAGGATCCAGCCGGTCAGCCTGGCGGCCCGGCTCATGCCGCCTCCTGGCGCGAGGCGGCTCGCGCGGCGTGCAGCGAGGCGTAGAGATCGAGGTACCGCTGCGTGACCGCCTTCCAGGAGAGGCGTGCCTCGGCGTCGGCCCGGTTGTGCGCCCCCAGCCGTGCGCGCAGCGCCGGGTCGGATTCGAGCCGCTGGAGCGCCTGTACGACCGCCAGCGGGTCGTCGGGTGCGACCAGGAAGCCGTTCAGGCCCTCGCGGATCAGCTCGGGGACGCCTCCCACCTCACTGCCGACGACCGGCAGCCCCGAGGCCAGGGCCTCGGCGAAGACGTTCCCGAACGCCTCGTGGTGCGGTGTCAGGACGAAGACGTCGGCCTGTCGGTAGCGCAGGGCCACCGCCGGCCGGGCCAGGGCACCCGCGAAGCGCACGCCGCCCAGCCTCAGGCGCGCTGCGAGCTCGCGCAGCGCGCCTGAGGC
>JBHENL010000222.1:0-4513 GCA_046262075.1 Gemmatimonadota bacterium | reverse complement strand
ATCGGATCGGATGGGTCCGAACACCCGTCAGCCTAGTTCGCGGTCAGCTGATGGGCCAGAAGCAGAACATGGGACTCTCGGTCGTGTAGGCCGGGGGCTCGGGCAGCCCGGCCAGCCCCCCGCACGCCTCGCCGGAGATGGCCCCACCGATGAGGTTGAACCCGAGCCAGCCCATGGGAGCGCCGAGGGTCTGGAACGTCCAGAACCCCGAGATCTGCACGCCGCCGAAGAAGCCCTCGAGGAGCAGGACTTCGTCGCCGATCGTGAGCAGGCTGATGACTCCCAGGATCCCACCGACGAATCCCTGGCACGTCACGTACGCGACGCAGACGCCCGCTGAGGCGTCGCGGCAGTAGCACTGCCAGAGGCTCATGATCTCGGCCACGATGGCTCCCGCTAGGAACGCGGTGAGCACGTGCTCCACGGTCGTCTGCCCACCGCCCCCCTGCAGGATCCCGAGCGCGTTCCCCTCGGCGTCGACGCGCAACCACCCCGTGCGCGGCCGTCCGTCCAGTTCGACGCTGCGCTCCGGCACGATGACCGTCTCGCCCCGCGCGAGCGCAGCCTCCACGAGCGCGCGGTCCTCAGGCGCGAGCTGGAGCTCCTCCGCGGCCACCGGCTCCTGCGGCCGCACAACGCGCAGAGGCACCGCCGACCGCTCGGCTTCGTCGAGCACCCGCAGGGCGTTCGCCGCTTCCCGTGCTCCCGGCTGCAGCGCCAGCTCCAGACCCGTGACGTAGATCCCGCGCCGGAGCCGGAAGTCCCACGCCCCGGCCTGTGCCGTCTCGTCGCGCGCGACGTACGCGATCTCGTCCCGAACGATGTCGAAGCCCTCTTCCACGCGGAGCCGCCGGTCCGCCTGCGCCACCCCCTGCGCCGTGTACGTGACGAGGTTCGGCTCGTCCACGTACACACGCCGCAGACGTTCGCGGTCGATCGGGTCCATCGACGAAAGCGCGCTCATCGAGGCGTACGCGAGCAGGTGGATCGCGTCGCGCTGCGCGGCGCGCAGCAGCTCCTCCACCTCCTCCAGGCTGGCCGGTTGCGGCCCCTCGCCCGCGGCGAGCTTCAGCAGGCGCTCGTTTCCCAGCAGCAGGCGCGCGAAGCGGTGCAGCACGTAGGGTGCCGGTATCCGGCCCCCGAAGAGCTGCATCTGCACCGATCCGAGCAGCCGGATCTTGCTCTCGCGGAGATCCGCGGTGGAGGCCGCCGCCGGAGGCGCCGTGTACAGCGTGCGCTCGTGCGCCTCGCGCTCGCCGGCCGGCGAGACGAGGACGTAGCGCGCGCGGATGGCCTCGACGAAGGGCCGCGCCTGCTCCGCAGGGGGCGTGACGTCGCGCTCCCCCATCCCTCCGATGCCGCCCCCGCCGAGCATGCCGCCGATGCCAGCGCCGAGGCCGCGCACGCCCTCCTCGAGATCGGCGGTGAAATCCACCAGCGCGTCGATCGTCGCCCCCGACACCCCCAGCCTCTCTCCCAGCTTCGTGCCGACGTGCCCCTCCAGGTCGAAGGGCGATCCCGTGTGGATCCCGCCGTCCACCTGCAGCACCGGAATGAAGCGCGTCGCCACGTCCAGGTCCTGCGGCGTGTAGAGCTCGCCCTGGACGTAGTTCGTCGGCGCGATCGTGAGGGTCATGCTCGAGAACAGCAGGTCGCTGACGCTGCCGTTCCATTCGCCGATCGCCCTTGGAGTCCGCACGTCGCCGCGGCGCTGCACGAGCTCGAGCTCGAGCGCGAATCTCCAGAAGCGCTCGGGTGCGACCGAGGGCCCGGCTCTCGTGGAGGGAACCACGGCGACGCCCGGTCGAGCGTCGCGGAAGGAGGAGTCGAGATCGAGCCAGTCCTCGCCGGCACGCACCTGGACCCAGGCGTGATCCCGGATCGCGGCGGCGAGCCGCTGGGGTGCGGAGCCCGATGCCGGCGGCCGGCCGGCCTCCAGCAGCGGCCGCAGGCGTTCGACCGAGGACCGGACGAGAGCTCCGATCTCCGCTGCCTCGCCGGCGGCCGCGACGAGGGAATCCACGAGCTGCGCCCGGTGCTGCGGCTCCAGCCCGGCGGCGCGGGCCAGCGCCGAATCGCCGGCTCCGGGCGCACCATGCTCGATCGGCACGAAGAGCTGCTCGAAGAGCCGGTCGGCCTCTGCCGTCGGGAGCTCGGCCGTCGCGAAGCGCACCTCGTGATCCTTGGCGCGAAGCAGGTGTGCAAGGAGCAGGCTCCGGTCCCAGGCGTTGCCCGCGCGGGCCATCAAGGCGCCGCGGGCGCCCCGCAACACTCCGGGGTAGGCCTCGTACGCGACGGAGTCCCGCACGAACGCGAACGCCGCCGCGGGATCGGTAGGCAGCCGCTCCGCGAGGGCATCCAGATCGAAGGCGCTCGCGTCCAGGGCGGCGTCCAGTCGTTCGAGGCGCGTGAGCAAGGAGTCGAGCCCGGCACGGGAACGGCTCCCCGCGGGCGCGGCCGGCGCCGGGGTGCCGCGGGACCGCGCGGCGGGCTTCGCAGCGTCCTCCGCGGCACGGCCCGGGAGGGCCGTCTCTCGCGCCTGTGCGAGCGGCTCGCACGCCGAGGCGATCAGCGCCGCCGAGAGGACGGCTGCGACGCTGCGCCGGCTCCCTCGCCGCCGCGGCGCCCGCCGCCGGCGCGGGCAGGGAGGGAGCTCGCGCTTCGAGGTGCTCGACCCGCTCATATCCATCTCCTTCCCGGGACGCCCTCCGGCGAGGGGTAGTAGCGCCCGCCGAGCACGCTCAGGTGGCGAGACCCGCGCCCGCGAGGAGGGAGCGCTGCGAAGACGTACCACTTGCGGCCGGGCATCGGGGATTCCTCGCATCAGGGAGCGCACGCTGTCCCCTGGACGGCGAGGGCCTCCGGTCCTCTCCGCCTCCGGCACCGTGTGTCCGAGGCTCCCGCGGACGCTAGCGCCGAGTGGCGGTGTCTCCTCGCTGCGCGCCCGAGGTGTCCGCGACCTCGTCCTCGGAGCGCCGCGCGTCGCCTCGCGGTCCCGGCTCTCCCCCGCCGCCCTCGCCCGAGCGCGCGAAGGGCGAGGCGCCCACCGTCACGTGCGGATACTTCTGCCGTCCCTCGGGGACGTACCACTCGTCGAGGTTGTAGTCCCACCCGTAGGCATTCATGTCCACGGCCTGGAAGCGCCGGTCGATCGCGTGCATGTCGTTCAGCTGGTACAGGAAGCTGTAGTAGGCCTGGTCGACGATCTCGCGCTGGGCCTGCGACCAGATGCCCTTCGCCTTGGCGCGGTCCCGCTCGCTCTCCGCGGCGAGTGCGAGGGAGTCGACCCGCGCGTTCTCGGCGCTCACGAAGTTGAACGGCTCGCCCGTGCCGAACGTCGGCGTCAGCTCGGCCTTGATCCCCACACTCCAGCCGGCGACCGCCGCCTGGAAGTCGTGGGCCAGCAGCCGCTCGATGAACGTGTTGAACTCCATCGTGGACGGCCGCGCCGCCACGCCGACGTCCCGCAGCTGCTGCTGCAGGATCGTCAGCACGTCCACGCGCGTGAGGTTGTCGGCGTTGGTGAGGATCGTGAACGAGAACGGCTGGCCGTCCTTGTCGCGGATCCCGTCGCCGTCGGTGTCGCGCCACCCCGCCTCCTCCAGCATCGCCTTCGCCCGCTCCCGATCGAAGGGATAGGGCTCGATCGCCTCGTCGTGCGCCCAGATCGTCGAGATCAGGGGCTGCGTGCCGACCTTGCCCTGGCCGTTCAGCAGCGCGTCGACTATCTGCCCGCGATCGATGGCGATCGTCAGCGCCTGGCGGACTTCCTTGGAGGCGAACAGCGGATCGTTCGTGTTCCACGCCACGTACGCGTAGGAGCGCCCCGGGTACGAGTTGATCCGCAGGTCGGGGTCCGCCTCGAGCTGGGGGTAGAAGGAGGGCTGGAAGCGCGGCCAGACGTCGATGTCGCCGTTCTGGATCTGCGTCGCCAGGCTGGTCTGGTCCGGAATCACACGGTAGGTGACGCGATTCAGGTGCGGCCGCCCCAGCGCGAAGTCCGGGTTGGCCTCGATCACCACCTCCTGGTCCTGGGTCCACGAGACGAAGCGGAACGGGCCGCTGCCCACCGGCCGCCGGTTGAAGGGGTGCTCGCGCAGCTGCCCCAGCGGCACGTCGCCGAGGATGTGCTCCGGCAGCGGATAGCAGACCACCGCGTCCTGCACCTGGTACATGTAACGGCCGTCGAAGGTGAACCGCACGGTCAGCGAGTCCAGGGCCTCGACGTTCGTGATGCGGTCGAGCCAGCTGGCCGCGCTCCAGTTCACCTCCGGGGCCTTGCAGATGCGGTGGGCGAACACGACGTCGTGCGCGCTCAGCGGGTGCCCGTCGTGCCAGGTCAGGCCGGGGTGCAGGAAGAAGTCGACCGAGAGCGAGTCGGGCGTGAAGCGCAGCGAATCGGCGAGCCCGGGCCGCACGTCGATGAAGTTCGGCTCCGAACGCATGAGGTACCAGAAGACGTGCCCGTAGATGTCGCTGGACTGGACCGAGTTCGAGAGCGGCGGGAAGAACG
>JBHENL010000221.1:0-13816 GCA_046262075.1 Gemmatimonadota bacterium | reverse complement strand
GCCTGGAGGCCCTGGCGGCGCGCCTCGAGGGCGTGCGGGGAACGATCGCGTTCGCCCGCCTGCGGCTCGCCGGGAGCCCCCCGGCCGAGGCGCTCGTCACCATCGAGCGGCCGCACCTGAACCCGCAGGAGCTGGCGGTGGACTCGCTCACCGTGATCACCATCGTCTCCCCGTAGCGCACCGGGAACCTCCACGGCGCTGCGGGGTCTTCAGGAACTGGGTGGGTCCGATCCGCTTCCACCGAGGCACGGTGGCGGCAGGATCCGGAGCGCCACCCGCAACCCGAGAGGATCGAGCGCCATGACCGCCCTGCTCCGCAACCTGTTCGTGCTCGCCGCCCTTTCTCTGACCTTCGCCGCGCTCGCCTCCCGGCCCGCCGCCGCACAGGAGAGGTTCACGTTCTCGGGTGTCGGCCTGGAGGACGCCGGCTCGAGCTTCGCGGAGGCCGAGATCCAGGTTCGCGTGAAGGACGGTGCGGGCGGCGGCTACACCCGCGCCGACTACTTCGACGACCAGGGCCGCCGTCTCGGCTTCTACGAGGCCTTCGAGGTCGTCTCCCGCGACGAGGCAGCGTTGCGCGCCTGGGCCGTGCGCAACTTCCCCGACCGTACCGGTGGAGGACGCTAGCCGGGACTTCCGGCGCCGCGAATCCGCGGCCGCGCCCGCTCCGTACCATCCGCACATCCCCCGGCGGCTCGTTGACACCGCGCGCCGGGGCGGGATACCTTCCCGCTCCCGCCGGTTGCCTGCCTGGCCAGGTAGCTCAGTTGGTAGAGCAGCGGACTGAAAATCCGCGTGTCGCTGGTTCGATTCCGGCCCTGGCCACTTCCGTCCTTCATCCGCTCTCGCTCGCTTCTCGCCGACTCGCCAGGCGGTGAGCAGGAGCGCGGCGCCGCAGGGGGATGAGCCGGTCTCAGACGCGAGGACCGCGGGCCGTACGCCCGGCGGCGGGTCTCTGCTCGGCCCGGGGGACGGTTGTCGCTGCCCGAGACGGCCGGTAGGCTTCACCTGCCGAAGGGGGAGAGGGGAGGCCGAGGTGAAGAGGATCTCCAGCGGAAGGCTCTCCACTTCGCGAGCTACCCTTCTGGCGACGGCGGGGCAGGAAGCCGACGCTCGTCCACGCCCCTCCGTGCTCCTCGTCGCCCCGCAGCCGCTCTTCGACGACCGCGGCACGCCGATCGCGGTGCGGCAGGTCCTCGAGGCGCTGAGCGAGCTGGGCTACCGCGTCGACGTCCTCACCTATCCCATGGGACGCCGGCGCCAGATACCGTGCGTGCGGCTCCTGCGCGCGCTGAACCCGTTCGGCCTGCGGCGCGTGCCGGTCGGCTTCTCCCTGCGCAAGGTCCTCCTCGACTCGAGCCTGGTCGTCGGGCTCGCGGGGCTGCTCTCGGAGCAGCACTATCTCTGCGTCCACGCCGTGGAGGAAGCCGCCTTCCCGGCGTTGCTGCTCGCGCGTCGCCGCGGGATCCCGGTGATCTACGACATGCAGTCCAGCCTGCCCGAGCAGCTCCGGCTGCACCCGCTCCTCGGTCTCTCGCTCGCCCAGCGCGTGATCGTGCGCCTGGAGCGCTGGCTCCTCACGCGCGCGGACCTGATCGTCAGCAGCGCGGGCCTGTCGTCCCATGTCAGGCACGTGAAGCCCGACGCGAACGTTCGCGAATGGCGCTTCCCGGGGGTCCACCTCGACTCCGCACCCGCCGAGCGAGACGAGCTGCGGCGCTCGCTCGGGATCGCGGACGGGGCGAGGGTGGTCCTCTACGGCGGCACCTTCCAGGGCTATCAGGGGCTTCCGGAGCTGCTGGAAGCCGTGCCCCTCGTGCGCTGCCGCGCGCCCGACACCGTCTTCGTACTCGTCGGCGGCGAGTCGGGCGACACGATCCGGGGGTGGAGCGAGGACGCATCCGATGCGCTCGCCGGCGCGGTCGTGTTCGTGCGCCGCCAGCCGAAGGAGCGCATGGCGGCCTTCCTCTCGATGGCGGACGTGCTGGTCTCGCCGCGCGCCTGGGGCGGCAACGTTCCGTTGAAGGTCTTCGACTATCTGGCCTCGGGGCGGCCGATCGTCGCCACGGACATCCGCTCGCACCGCGCGGTGCTGACGGAGGAGCGCGCGCTGCTGGTGCGGCCCACCGCGAGCGGTCTCGCGGGCGGGATCCTCGACCTGCTCTCGGATCCCGCCCGCGCTGCCCGGCTGGGCGACGCCGCGCGCGCGTACGCGGACGCCCGGCTGGCGTGGCCGACGTTCGTCTCGTCGGTGGGCGAGCTCTACGACGACGCGCGAGCGCTCCGCACGCAGCGTGGTGAGCGAGACTGAGGGCGAGACCGCCGGGCGGGTTCGCTCCGCGGAGCCGCCCGGTCACGTCTCGATCATCGTCCCGGCCCGGAACCAGGCCCACGCGGTGCGGGACCTCGTGACGCGCGTGATCGCCCAGGGCGTGGAGAATGGCGTGGACATCGAGGTGCTCGTCGTGGACGACGGCTCGTCGGACGCGACGGCGGAGGTCGCGCGCCAGGCCGGCGCCCGCGTGCTGCGCCTTCCGGCAGGGGAGGCCGGAGGCAATCCCGCGAGGGCCAGG
Source organism: Gemmatimonadota bacterium (assembly GCA_046262075.1). Taxonomy (GTDB): domain Bacteria; phylum Gemmatimonadota; class Gemmatimonadetes; order JACCXV01; family JACCXV01; genus JBHENL01. The sequence continues at coordinate 11,243 of JBHENL010000221.1, read as the reverse complement.
AACCGCGGGGCCGCCGCCGCCGACGGCGACCCGCTGATATTCCTCGACGCCGACTGCATGCCGAGGCCCGACTGGCTGCGCACCCTGCTGGCCGCGCACGATCGGGGAGCGGCCGTGGTGGGAGGCGCCTTCGAGCTCGCGCCCGGACTGCCTGCGACCGCCAGGTGCGACTACTACGCCGGCTGGTATCACGTTCACGGCAGGCGCGCCGCGGGGCTCGTCTCGCAGCATCCGCCGGGGAACCTCAGCGTCCGGCGGGCGGTGTTCCGCCAGACGTGCGGGTTCACCGAAACGCATCCCGTGGCTTACGCCCACGAGGAGCTGGCCTGGCAGGCGCAGGCGGTGGGAAGCCATGGCCGGATCGCCTTCGAGCCGGGTGCCGGAGTCGAGCACCACAACCGCCCCGGCATCGGAAACCTGCTGCGCCGCAACTATCGCTGGGGCTACAGCGCGATCGAGAGCAAGGCCGCCGCCGGAACCGCTCGCTGGCCGTGGCTCTACCGCAATCCTCGTCTGCTCGTCGTCTCCAGCCTGCCGCTGGCGGCGGCCAGCTCGTTCTACGTGATCGCCGAGTGGCTGCGCGCGGGCAGGGGCGAGCCGCTCCTGATGTCTCCCGGGATCCTGGCCGCGCGGCTGGCCTATGCCGCGGGGATGATCGCGCGTGCGACCGGCCGCCGGCGCGGGCGGGACGACACGGGATCGGATCAGCGGCCGAGATGGGAATGAGAGCGACGGCCGATGGCGCCGCCCCCCGCCCGGCATGACCTTGCCCGACGCGCCGGGGCGCCTCCGTGTGGCGGTCGCCGTCTGCACCCGTGACCGGCCTGCGCAGCTGCGGCGCGCGTTGCGTTCGCTGCTCGAGCAGAGGCCCCCCGCCGGCGAGCTCCTGGTGGTGGACAACGCGCCGCGTGACGCGGCCACACGGGAGCTCGTCGGTGAGCTCGAGGGCGTCCGGTACGCGCTCGAGCCGGAGCCGGGCCTGGACCGCGCCAGGAACAGGGCGCTGCGGGAGACGGAGGCCGCCGTCGTCGCTTTCCTGGACGACGACGCGGTAGCGCATCCCGACTGGGCTCGGGCCCTGACGGCGGCCTTCGACGACCCGCGCGTCGGGGCCTGCACGGGGCGGGTGGAGGCGCTCGCTCTCGACACGGAGGCGCAGCGGCTGTTCGAGGCGAACGGGGGGTATGCGCGCGGCACGACGGGCATTCGCCTCCCTCGGGACGCACGGCGGCCGCTCCATGGGCGAAGCGCTCCCTTGATCGCCTGGACGGTGAGCGTCGGAAACGGCAGCAGCCTCGCCGTCCGGCGCGACCTCGCACTCGAGCTCGGCGCCTTCGACGAGGCGCTCGATCGCGGGCCCGCGCTGCCCGGTGGAGGTGATCTGGACGTCCTGTGGCGCGTGCTCGCCGCCGGCTCGGACGTCGTCTACGAGCCGGCGGCGCTGGCGTGGCACGAGCACCGGCAAGACCTGGATTCGATGTTCGATCAGCTCGCGGGCCACCAGCGTGCGCTCACGGCCATGCTGTTGAAGAATGCCCTCCACGGCCCGCGCCGGGCTTCCCTGCTGGCGTTCCTCGGATGGAGGCTGCTGAAGCCCGGCGTTCGGCTGGCGCTTCGCGCGCTCGGGAGGGACCCTCTGCCCGCGCGCGCGCTGGTTCGCATGTGGGGGAGTTGCTGGCGCGGCCTGGGCAGCTATCCGCTCCACCGGCTCCGACCGGCGGGCGCCGGGCGACCGGCGCCGCCCGGCTCGGGCGCGTCCGCCTAGAGGAGGAGACGTGGCGACGAAGGTCCTGGACCTGGATCTCGCGAAACCGCTCCCGAGGCTCACCGGCTTGCAGTGCCACGCGCGAGCCCTCGCTCTCCTGCGCTGGAACGGGACCCCCGTGGGGCAGGTGGCGCTGGAGGTCGTCGGCGGACGCGTTCTCCCGGCGCACCTTCGCGAGGCCGTACGTGACGGCATCCCGCCCCTGGCCACGCGGCGCCTCCACGACTGGCTGGCCTGGGACGAGTCGGCGGCCAGCGGCGCGCAGCTCCCGGACGTCACGGTGGCGGTCTGCACGCGGGATCGGTCGAAGGACCTCGGCGCCTGTCTCCGTGCCCTGAGGCGGCTGCCGGAGGATGGGCAGGAGCTGATCGTCGTCGACAACCGGTCTCGTGGCGACGAGACGCGTCAGGTCGTCGAGTCGGTGGGTGGCGCTCGGTACCTGCGTGAGGACGCGCCGGGTCTGAACGCGGCTCGCAACCGGGCGCTGCGGGAGGCGCGCGCCGAGGTCGTGGCGTTCACCGACGACGACACCGTCCCGGACCCGGGCTGGCTGCGCGCACTGCGCCGCAACTTCGCCGATCCGTTCGTGGCGTGCGTCACGGGGCTGACGTTCCCGCTGGAGCTGGAGACGCCCGCCCAGGAGTGGTTCGAGCGCCACTGCTCCTTCAGCCGCGGTTTCAGGCGCACGGTGTTCGGTGGCGCCCTGCAGGACCCGCTGGCCGTAGGCGGGGTGGGCGCCGGTGCCAACATGGCCGTGCGGCGCAGCGCTCTCGAGGAGGTGGGTTGCTTCGACGAGGCGCTCGACGCCGGCACCCCGACCCGCTCCGGAGGCGACAACGACCTGTTCTCCCGACTGCTCGCGCGGGGCTTCCGGATCGTCTACGATCCCGCCGCCCTCAACTGGCATCGACACCGCCGCACGGCGCGCGAGCTGCAGGACACGCTGTACGGCTACGGCGTGGGCGTCTACGCCGCGTGGACCCGCGCGCTCCTCGTGGAAGGCGAGCTCGGCGTCCCGTGGCACGCCTGGGGCTGGTTTCGTCACGGGCAGCTCCGCGCGCTGGCGCGCTCCCTCGCGCGCCGCCCCGGGAGCGTCCCCCCGAGCCTGGTGCTCGCGGAGCTACGGGGCTGCGCCGCCGGTCCATTCGCGTACGTCAGCTCCCGGCTGCGGCTTGCGCGGCGGGGAGCCTGAGATGCGGACGTCGGCGTCCCGCGTCAGCGTCGTGATCCCGACGCACAACCGGAGCGCCTCGCTCGCGCGCATGCTGCGCGCGCTCGAGAGGCAGACGTTCCCACTCGAGAGGCTCGAGGTCGTGGTGGTCGCCGACGGCTGCGTGGACGACACGGCCGACTTCGTCCGCGCGACGCGGACGGCGTTCCCGCTGCAGCTCGTGGAACAGCCCGGCCGCGGACCGGCTGCGGCGCGCAACGCCGGCGCTCGCCGCGCCGCGGGCGACGTGCTGCTGTTCCTCGACGACGACATCGAGCCCACCGCCGGAGTGCTCGCGGCGCACGACCGTGTCCGCGCGGCCTCGGGCGCCGACGTCGTCGTGGGACCCAGCCTGCCCACGTTCGGGCGGGACCTCGACTTCTACGCGATCAAGCTGCGGGCGTGGTGGCACGATCAGCTGGGGAGCATGCAACGCCCGGGTCATCGCTACGGCTACCGCGACGTCCTGAGCGGGAACCTCTCCATCGACGCGGAGCTGTTCCACCGCGTCGGCGGCTTCGACGAGGTCTTCTGGTGCCGCGACGACTACGAGCTCGGGCTGCGGCTGCTGGCGGCGGGAGCGATCGTGGCCTACGCGCCGGACGCGGTGGGGCTGCATCACGAGCAGGTGGACGTGGAGCGCTCGTTCGGGCGCGCGCGCCTCGAGGGTGGGGCCGACGTGCTGATCGGCCAGCGCCACCCGGCGATCCGCCGCACGCTCTCGCTGGCGCGGCCGCGCGGCCGCGGTTGGCGGCTCCAGGAGCTCCCGCGCCGCGCGGCGTTCGGAGCTCCGCGCTTCGGCGACGCGGCGGCGGCCGGCCTGAAGCCCGGGCTGCGGGTCCTGGAGCGGCTGCGTCTGCGACGCACGTGGCGGAAGCTGTACGGAGCGTTGCACGACTTCTGGTACTGGCGCGGCTGCGCGGCCGAGATCGGGTCCGAGCGGGCGCTGGCGCGCTTCCTGGCGGACGCCGATTTGCGCGAGTCCGGAGGCGCTCCGCTGGACCTCGATCTCGCCGGGGGACTCGCCTCCGCGGAGGACCTCCTGGACCGCGTGCGCCCGGAGAGCCTTCGCGTCCGCCTCGGAGCCGTGCCGATCGGTTCCGTGCTCCCGCGACCGGGCTCCGAGCGGATCCGTGGAGTACACCTGCGCACGATCCTCGCCGAGGAGATGAGCGTGGCGTTGATCGAGGCTCTCGCGCTGAAGGACGCAGCCAACCTCGTGGCTGATCCCGCGGGGCTGCCGAGCGACCCAGGAGACGCGCAGCGAGAGGATGCACCCCTCGGGCCCGTGTCCGCCGCCGCGCAGGGCGGGTTCGTCCGGTGAGCGGTCGCACGGTGATGGTCACCGGTCTCACGGGATCCTTCGGCAAGACGCTGCTCCGTACGCTGCTCGCCGATCCCGACGTCGGGCGCGTCGTGGCGTTCAGCCGGGACGAGCTGAAGCAGTTCGTCCTGCAGAACGAGCTCGGCTCCCCGGCCAAGGTGAAATGGGTCCTCGGGGACGTGCGCGATCGCGATTCGCTCGTGCGCGCGGCGCGCGGCGTGTCGGTCCTCGTCCACGCGGCGGCGCTGAAGCAGATCGTGGCCTGCGAGCGCAATCCGCTCGAGGCCATCAAGACGAACGTGATCGGCGCCGCGAACGTCATCCAGGCGGCGGTGGAGAACGGGGTCGAGAAGGTGATCGGGCTCTCCACCGACAAGGCGGTGAACCCCTTCAACCTCTACGGCGCCACGAAGCTCTGTGCGGAGCGGCTGCTCGCCACCGCCGACAGCACGATCAGCGGGTCGAGGACCCGCTTCGCCGCCGTGCGCTGGGGCAACGTGCTCGGCTCGCGCGGGTCGGTGATCCCGTTCTTCCTGAGTCGCCGGTCGACGGGACGCCTGCCGATCACGGACCTGCGGATGACCCGCTTCTGGATCACCCTGGAGCAGGCGGTGGCGTTCGTCCTGCGCTCGGTGGACCTGATGCAGGGTGGCGAGGTGTTCGTCCCGAAGGTCCCGTCGATGAGCGTCGTCGACGTCGCCCGAACCCTCGCGCCGGACGCGCAGCTCGAGGTGATCGGGATCCGTCCCGGCGAGAAGCTGCACGAGGTCCTGGTCACGCGCGACGAGGCGCGCAACTGCCTGGAGCTCGCCGACGGCTACGTCATCTACTCGGAGCTGAAGCCGCGGCCGGAGTACCTCGGGACGGCCACACGACCCGTGCCGGAGGACTGGGAGTACAACAGCGGGAGCAACGACAGCTGGCTCTCGGGGCCGGAGCTGCTGGCCCTGCTCGCGTCCACCCGCGTGGAGCCGTTCTAGCGAGTGTGGAGCCTGCTGGGGGGGCATGGCTACGTCGGCCGGCACCTAGGCCGGGAGCTCCGGCTGCTGGGGGAGGAGGTCTCCGTCAGGGGCCGCGCGGACGGCGACTTCCGGGACCGTGTCGAGCCCGACTGGCTGGCGGGCGCGCGCGCCGTCGTGTTGCTCGCGGGCGCGACGCGCACCGGGGACGCGGACCGGCTGCTCGACAACCGGCGGATCGTCGACGCGGTCGTGCGCGCGATGGCGGAGCTGGGGCCGCCGCGCCCCCCGCTCCTGTTCTTCAGCTCGCTCCACGTGTATCGACCGTCGCCGCGGCCGGCGCGGGTCGGCGACGCCACGTTCCCGTCGCGAACGCTCTACGGCAGCGTGAAGCGCGGCTGCGAGCGGCGCCTCGTGCGGGCGGCCGGCGATCTCGGGTTCCCGCTCTGGATCGGGCGCGCGGCCAACCTCCTCGCCGAGACGGCCCCGCCGAATCCCGAGAGCTTCGTCGGGGACATGCGCCGGACCCTGCTCGCGCAGGGAAGACTGGAGGTGCGGCGGGCGCCGGTCCGCGATCTCGTCAGGATCGAGGACCTCGCGCGGGGCCTGCACCGGCGGGTGGCGAGCCGGCTTGCGGCGGCCACGGCGGTGATCGAGAACGTCGCCACCGGTCGCGGAGTGCGCCTGCTCGATCTGGCACGTGCGGCGCGCCGTCTGTGGTCGGAGCAGGGCCGACGGGCGGAGGTGGTCGAGCTGGAGGCCGGCGACCCGGACGTCCTGGTGGGCGAGCCGCCGGAGGATCGGGTCTGGGGATGCGGGCCGGATCCGGCGGCGCTCGCGGCGCTGATCGCTGGAGCAGTGGACGGGACGGATACCCGGTGAGCACGGACGAACGTCGGAACAGCCGGCTCGGCGCCGTCCGATGAAGCTCAAGCTCGCCGAGGTGGAGCTCTCCGAGCGTCCTGCGGAGATCCCCGGCCTCGGGGGCCACGACGGGGTACGCGCCCTGGTGCGGCATCGGAGCCGGCCCTTGGGGTGGGTCACGATGCTGACCCGCGGGCTGCCGTCGGTCCCGTGGCCGGCTTTCGAGCAGGCCCTGCGCGCTCAACTGGGGCCGGAGCTCGTGAGAGCCTGGCTCGCGACAGCCGTGCAGTCGCCGGCCCCCGGCCCCCTGCCGCCGGTCACCGTCGTGGTCTGCACACGTGACCGCGCGACGCTCCTGGAGGGATGCTTACGGGCGGTCCAGGGCCTGGCCTATCCCGCCTTCGAGGTCGTCGTGGTCGACAACGCGCCCAGCGACGGCGTGACGGAAGCAGTGGCGTGCGCCTTCGGGGTGCGATACGTGCGCGAGGATCGGCCGGGGCTGAACTGGGCCCGGAACCGCGGGGTGCTGGCGAGCCGCCACGACATCGTCGCCTTCACCGACGACGATGCCCGCCCGGACCGCCTGTGGCTGCGCGCTCTTTCGGAGGCTTTCGCCGACCCCGAGGTCATGCTCGTCACCGGGCTGGTGGCGCCGGCCGCATTGGAGACGCCGGCTCAGCTGCTGTTCGAGCTGGGAGAGGGTGGAATGGGAAAGGGCATGCGCCGGCGTTCCTCCCGCCCGGCCTCCGTGCGCGCCTTCGACCTCCTCCAGATCCACGACCTCGGCGTGGGAGCCAACGTCGCGATGCGCGTAGCCACGTGGCAGCGGGTCGGCGGGTTCGACACCGCGCTGGACGTGGGGACCCCCGCCGGGGGAGCGGGAGACCTGGACTTCTTCCACCGGACCCTGGCGGCGGGGCTCACGGTCGTCTACGAGCCGGGCGCTCTGGTGTGGCACTGCCATCGCGACACGATGAATGCGCTGCGACGCGTGCATCGCGACAACGGCCGCTCCTTCGGGGTGTACCTCCTGAAGGTCTGGGAGTCCCGTACGGTGCCGCGGCAGAAGCTGCTGCAGTTCGCCCTCCGGCGCTGGGGAAGATGGGTCGTGAGACAGCTCGTGCTGGCCCTTCTCAAGCGTGGCCGTCTGCCGGTCTCCCTCGCCTCGGCGGAGCTGCGCGGGGTGCTCCAGGCACCCTTCGCGTTCCGCGCCGCACGGCGCTCCGACGCCCGGCTTCGGGCCCGGTCTCGCGAGGAGCCTTGAGGAGTCCGCCGGAGCGCTGGCCCGACGCGGGGGCGGCGCTGCGCGACTGCGCGTTCCTGGCTGCTCTCGTCGTGCTCTCGGTCGTCCTCTACGTCCACCAGCTGGGCTTCTACTCGGACGATTGGGCGTTTCTCGGGTCTCTCACCGCCTCCGGCGAGGGCTCCCTGGGAGGGCTCTTCCGTTCCATCCACTCCCCGCACGTCGCCATGCGGCCCGTGCAACTGCTCTACATGGCGGGGCTGTTCCGGCTGTTCGGGCCCGACCCGCTGGGCTATCACCTCGTGCAATCCGGGATGCTCGTCTCGCTCGCAGTGCTCGGCTACCTGGCGCTGCGCGAGCTTCGCCAAGCCAGGCTCATCGCGCTGAGCCTGCCCGCGGTGTACGTGCTGTTGCCGCACTACGCGAGCAACCGCTTCTGGTTCGCGACCTTCATGATCACGCTCAGCATGGTCCTGTACCTGGCCAGCCTGTACGCTCAGTCGCGCGCCGTACGCGGCGGGACGGGTGCGTTCTGGACGTGGATGGCGGGCGCGGTGCTCGCGCTCTGGCTCAGCGCGCTGGCCTACGAACTGACGATCCCCCTGTTCCTGCTGAACGCCTGGCTCGTGGCCCAATTCGGTGAATGGCGCAGGGCCGGATCGCTGCGCTCTCGGCTCGCGCGGATGCTGGCGGTCCAGCTCACCGCGCTCGTGCCGGTGCTGGTGTACAAGGCGGCGACGACGACGCGCATGGTCGGCGAGGGTGGTCTTCTCGATCTCTGGCGTGGCATCGCCGGTCAGGCGGTCCGACTCGACTATGGCCCCACCGATTACGGCCTCAACCTCGAGGCCGCTCTGCGCGTCGCCTTCCTCGAGTACGGCCTCGGACTGCCTCGGATCCTCTGGACGATCCTTCGGGAGGAGCCGCACGCGGCCATCCTCAGCGGCGGCCAGGGGGTCGCCCTTGCCGTGTTCGTCTACCTCGTACGCGCGCCGGACGCGCCGCCCCTCGAGCAGCGCCGCGGGTTCTGGCTGCGATTCATCGCGCTGGGCGTGCTGGTCTTCGGCTTGGGATACGCCATCTTCCTCACGAACATGAACGTGCAGTTCACGACGTCGGGCATCGCCAACCGCACCGCAATGGCAGCGGCGTTCGGCGTGGCGGTGGTCTTCGTCGGGGTGGCCGGACTGGCTGGCTCTCTGCGGACGTCGATTCGCGCGCGGCGGCTCGCCTTCGGAGCGATCGTAGGGCTGCTGTGCGGCACCGGCTTCGTCATCAACAACACGTTGGCCTCCTTCTGGGTCGAGGCGTACCGCCGCGAGCGGGCGATCCTCGCGCAGCTGGACGCTCGCTTTCCGACGCTCCCGTCGGATTCGATCCTGATCCTCGACGGGATCTGTCCCTACGAGGGGCCGGTGCCGGTGTTCGAGTCTTCGTGGGACCTCGCCGGCGTCCTGCTCATGCGTCACGACGACTACAGCCTTCGCGCCGACGTCGTGACCCGCCGCATGGACGTGGGGGAGGACGGCCTGACCACCCACATCTACGGCAGCATGCGACAGGACTACCCCTACGGCGAGCGGCTGATCGTGTACGACGTGGCGACCGACACCGCCCGCAGCCTGCCGGACGCCCGCGCCGCCCGAGCGTACTTCGCCGGTCGCCTCCCGCGGCTCGAGGGCGATTGTCCGCGCGGGCACGAGGGTCACGGCGTGCAGGTCTTCTGACGGAGATGACGTTGCCCTTCGACCACTTCCCGACGCCGAGCGCGCGCGTGCGCGTGCCATCGCGGCCGAACGCGCCGGCCGGTGCTTCGTCTCCGCGCGAGCTGTGGCGCTACCGCGGGCTCGTGCGTGCCCTCCTGGCGCGCAGCCTCAAGGTCAAGTACCAGCGGTCGGTGCTGGGCTTCCTCTGGACGCTCGTGAACCCGCTGCTCATGATCGGCGTGCTCGCGCTCGTGTTCCACTACGTCGTCCGGCTGCCGATCGCCGACTATTGGGCCTTTCTGCTGAGCGGATACTTCGTCTGGAACTTCGTCCAGCAGATGCTCAGCACGGGCACGTACGTGATTTTGGAGCACGCGCCGCTGCGGCGCAGCGTCGCCTTCCCCAGCGAGGTGCTGATCGTCAGCGCGACGCTCGCGCGGCTGGCGGAGTTCGCGATCGAACTGAGCCTCGTCCTGATCGCGCTCGTCCTGTTCCACCACCATGGCGTGCCGCCGAGCCTGCTGCTGGTGCCGGTCCTCGTGCTGCTCCAGGTCCTGCTGGCACTGGGCCTCATGATGCCGATTGCTACGCTGTCGCTCTTCTACACGGACATTCAGCACGCGCTTCCGGCCGCGCTGTTGACGCTGTTCTACGTCTCGCCGGTCTTCTATCCCGCCGAGCTCGTCCCGGAGTCCGTGCGGGCCCTGTACTTCCTGAACCCGCTGGCCGGCCTGCTGACGCTGTTCCAGCAGGTCCTCTATCGAGGGGACTGGCCCTCGGGCGCGCTGCTTGCGGGCACGGCCGCCGCGGCGGTGCTCCTGGCGTCGGCCGGCTACCTCGTGTTCCACCGCTACAAGGGGCTCTTTGCCGAGATCCTCTGACCTGCGCGGACCGCCGGCCATCCTCTGCGACCGGGTGGTGAAGCGGTTCTACCGCTACGAGCACCGCACCACGACGGTCCGGGAGTTCTTCATCCGCTCGGTCCTGCGGCGGCCGGTGCACGTCGGCCGGGCCGAGTTCTCCCTGCTGGACTTCCACCTGCGGGTGGAGCGCGGGGAAGCGGTCGCGCTGGTGGGTTCGAACGGCTCGGGCAAGAGCACGGCCCTGCGGTTGATCGCCGGGATCTATGTGCCGTCGGAGGGCCTGATCGAGACGTACGGGAGGCTCGCGGCCGTGATCGAGCTGGGGGTGGGATTCCATCCGGAGCTCACCGGATCCGAGAACGTCTTCCAGTACGCGGCCGTGATGGGCCTCACCCGGCGCGAGATCGCCGCGCGCTACGGCGCGATCCTGGCGTTCGCCGACGTCGGCGAGTTCATCCACGAGCCCGTGAAGTACTACTCCTCGGGGATGCAGGCGCGTCTCGCCTTCGCCGTCGCGGTGTGCGTGGACCCCGACGTCCTCCTGCTGGACGAGGTGCTGGCGGTGGGGGACCTGTCGTTTCGTGAACGGTGTTACGAGCGCCTGCGCGCCTTCCACGACCAGGGGCGGACCCTGCTCGTCGTCTCCCATGACCTGGAGGCGCTGCGCGGGCTCTGCTCCCGCGCGGTGTGGATGGACGCGGGGAGGGTGCGGAGGGACGGCCCGGTCGCGGACGTGCTCGCCGCGTACGAGGCCTCGATCGCCGAGCTCGAAGCTGGAGCAGCCCTCCCCGAGGTCGGATGACACGGCCACGGCTTCCAGCCTTTCGTGAGCGGCGGGTCCCCCCGTGACGCCCACGGCGAAGTGGCTCGGGATTCCCGGCCGTCTCCGTCCAAGGCCGCGATGCTCGACGGGGGGCCTAGCCGATCGTTCGCGAGGGGCCACGCAGGAGCAAGCTCGCGACTTGTGTCAAGCGCCCACGCGCCTGCCGCGGATCGATGCGGAGGCACTCCGCCGCGTAGCGGATCGCCTTCCCGAAGCTTCCTCGCTGGCGGTGCGTGAGCGCCAGCAGGTAACAGTCACGGTACGCCGTGTCCCGCAGCACGCGGTCGTAGCGATGATCCAGGGCACGGTTCAGTGCCTGGCGAAAACGCACGACCCTCGCGAGCTGATCCGTATCGCTGAGGCTGGACCACGCGCCACCGGCCTGAACGCGATAGACGCCCATCACCTCCTCGAGATAGCAGCTTGTGCGGGGCGGTCCAGTAGTCGTCTCCGTCCAGGAAGGCGATGTACCTGCCCCGGGAGGCG
>JBHENL010000220.1:0-16345 GCA_046262075.1 Gemmatimonadota bacterium | reverse complement strand
GTTCGGAACGACCATCGCGCTCGCGGGGCTTGGGCTCGTGCCGCTCTCCGGCGGGACCCCTCTCGCGGGTGCTCAGGAACGTGTCACCGCGTCGCCCGCCGAGGGCCGCGAGCAGGTGACGTTCGACGTCGTGCGGCTGTTTGGCGTCGAGGGCAAGACCCTGGTAGAGATCTACAGCCGGATCCCGACGAGCGCTTTGAGCTTCACGCAGGCCGCCGGTCGCCACGAGGCCGCGCTGGCCTTCGAGCTGACGGTGCGCAAGGGGGACGAGGTGGTGCTGCAGGACTCGTGGCGGCGCACGAAGTCGGTGAGCGACCCGCGCATGCTCGAGTCGTCCCACGTCTATTTCGTGGAGACGCATGCGTTCCTGGTGCCTCCCGGGACGTACGAGCTGGTAGGCACGATCACCGACGCCGGCGGCCGGGAGCTCGGGACGCTGCGGCGGACGCTGGAGGCGCCGGAGGAGAGCCCTCCGGCGAGCGACCTGCTGCTGGTGTCGCGGATCCTGGCCGACACGTCCGAAGCGCTCCCCGAGACCTACGATCCGACGCGCAAGAACCGCCTGGTGCTGAACCCCAACCCGGGTCAGGTCTACTCCACGGGCGGAAGCCCGCTGGTCTACTTCTATTACGAGTTCGAGAACGTCGAGGACGATCCGCTGGCGCTCGTGCGCGTGGTGCGCTTCCGGGACGCCGGCTCCGGAGCGGTCGTGAAGGAGATGCGCGCGCCGAAGGTGTATCAGCCCGGCTGGACGGTGGACTTCGGGGCGGTGAACGTGGCCGGCCTGAAGCAGGGCTCCTACACGCTGGACCTCTCCTGGGAGCCGGAAGCCGGCCGCGAGCTGCCCGACGAGTACGAGGGGCTCACGCGCAGCCATTCGTTCGCGGTGGTGCGCGAGCCGGCGCCACGCTTCGCGGCAGCGGAGGACCTGGCGCCCCGCCCGCCGGCCGGCGCGGCGAAGGGCGCCGCGGTCCGAGGGGCGGCCGTGGACTACTACGAGGGCTACGGCGTCGCGGAGCTGGATAGCGTCTTCGAGTTGCTGGACGTCTTCTTCACGGACTCGGAGGAGAAGGTCTACGCCGGGCTCACGCCCGAGGGCAAGCGGACGTTCCTGAACCGCTTCTGGGCCGTCCACGACCCGACGCCCTCGACGGCGGCGAACGAGTACCAGGCGGAGGTGAACGCTCGGCTGGCGGAGGTGGAGGACTCGTTCAGCACCGGTACGGACCCGGGCCATCGCACGCCGCGCGGCCGCATCTGGCTGCGCTGCGGCAAGCCCGACCGCCGCATCGAGCGCGTGCTGGAGACCGGCTTCTCGGCCCCCTACGAGGTCTGGATCTACTACGACACGGGCTACAAGTACGTCTTCCTCGACGAGTTCCGGAACCGGCGCTACATCCTGCTCACGAGCACGGACCCGGAGGAGCAGGGCCGGCCGGACTGGCAGGAGAGGCTGCCCAGCGAGGCCGTCCTGGAGATCCTCCGCGAGTAGCGGGAGGCGGGACCCTCCGTTCCACGAAAGGAGCTGCCATGAGGATTCGTCTGTCGCGAGAAGCTCGCGTGTGCTGGCTCGTGGGCGCGCTCATCGGGCTGGGCGCCTGCGGCGACGGAAGCCCGAGCGGGCCGGCCGATCGCAGCCCGCCGGATCTCACGATCCTGACGCCCGACGAGGGTGACCTGGTCCTGAACGACCGCCCCGCGTTCCGGATCGAGGCCGACGACGGGCTCGGAGCCGGGATCCTCTGTGTCTCCATCCAGGCGACGATCCAGGGGCGCGACTACAGCCAGTTCTTCCGCAGCGCGTGCGACGAGGCGCGGGGTGAGATAGACGTCCCCGGTGGGGCCATCTTCCCGGGGCTCTCCGACGGAGGGGCCCGGCTCCAGCTCCGGATCTCCGACGCAGCCGGCAACACGGCCACGGCCTCGCGCAACTTCACCGTCGACAGCAACCGGCTGCCGCCGCCGCCGCCGCCGCCGTCCTGAGCCGCGGGTCGGCGGCGCCGGCGTTCGCGGGGTGATCGGGGGGCGGGGCATCCCCCCGGCTGCGCGCGAGGGTCGCCGGGGCCTGCTCTACGTCTTGCTCGACCTGGCCGGACCGCCAGACGGCCTGCCCCGGCTGCTCACCGCGCTTCGGGGAGCATGGCACGCGATCGACCTGCTGCAGGTCCGCGCGAAGGACCTGCCCGCGGAAGACCACGTGGCCGCTCTGCGCGAGGTCCGCTCGGCCGTGGCGGCCGACCTGCCGTCGGGGCGCGGGCCGCTCCTCCTCGCCAACGACCGTCTGGACGTCTCCCTCGCGGCCGGCGCCGACGGGGTGCACGTCGGCGCCGAGGACCTCCCGCCCCAGGCCCTGCGCACGCTGGCGGGACTTCCGGAGGCCTTCATCGTGGGACTCACCTGCCACGACCGGGCGGAGGTCCACTCCGCCGTCGGCAGGGGAGCGGACTACCTCGCCCTGGGCCCGTTCTTCCCCTCCTCGACGAAGCCGGAAGCGGTGGGAGATCCCTGGTCGGCGCTCGAAAGCCTTCCCCTCGACTTCCCCCTGCCCGTCTACGCCATCGGCGGCATCACGGCCGATAACGCGGCCCGGCTGCCCGCTCACCCGGCTCTGAGGGGGATCGTCGTCTCGGCCGCGGTGCAGCACGCCGCGGATCCCCGGGCGGCCGTCGCGGAGCTGCGCGGAATCCTGTCCGCCCGACCGCGGGCGTGAAGCGAGCCCTGCTTCAGGCGACGAGCACGAAGGAGATCGAGCGCGTCACCTCGCGACCCGTCTCGAGATCCTCGATCTCGACGACCAGCTCGTAGGGGCCGCCTTCGCTCTGCTGCAGGTCCAGCGAGATGTATTCGCGGATCCGCTCGGCGGCAGGCGCCTCGCCGTCCACCGAGAGACCCACCTCCTCGCCGCGCTCCTGCCTGCTGCCGACGAGGTTGCCGACCGAGCCGAGGACCTTCATCGCGATGTTGCGCTTCCGCTCGCGCGTGCGGACGGTGTACTCGGTCCGATAGCGCATGCGGCCGTCCTCGGCGGGGGTCAGGCCGTAGATCTCGTAGTAGACGTAGATCGGCTGCCCCGCGCGGAAGGCGAGCGAGGGCAGGGGGACCACCTTCAGCCCCCCGCGGTCGAACTTCCCTCCGCCGCTCGAGGACTCGATCCGGCTCGCCAGAACCAGGCTGCTGGCGGAGAAGCCCCCCGGTTCGGGGACGTCGACTTCACCGCTCCACGTGCCCGTGGCGCGTGAGAGGAGGTCGCGCACGCGCAGCCGGGCGCGGTACTCCCCGGGCGGCACCGGGGTCCGGAGCACGTCCGGCACGAGCACGCCCGCGTCGCGGGAGGGGGCTCGAGGCACCTGGACCAGCAGACTGTCCACGGCGCGCGCCGCGACCTGCTCGCCGCTCTCCTCGTCGGCCACGATCACCTGGGCGGCGAACGCGAAGCGCGTCCCGTCCGTGCCCTCGGGCATCTCGAGCTCTTTCGTGGGCACGCCGTAGTACAGGGCCAGCTCGGGTGCCCCGCCCGCATCGCGGAACGCGGCGGCGTACGCGTAGAAGGCCAGCGAGTCGGGGCTCTCGGGCACGTACGTGACGCTCGAGGTGCCCACCTTCACGTCCCGCGCGACCTGCTCCTCCTCCTCGCTCAGCAGCATCGGATCGAACTGGAAGGCCAGCCGGCTGTAGATCGGGTCCAGGCGCGATCGCGACTGGAACAGGTCGCCCACCCCCTCGGCCGTGTTCCGACCCGTTCCGAGCGTCGCGCCGCCGCGCACGAGCGCGCTGGTGAGGCTGGTGACGAGCTTGAAGTCCTCGGTGTCCTCGTCGCTCACGAAGTGGAAGATCAGGTCGCCTGCGGGCCGGCGGTACAGCCACGACTCGTTGCGCTGCACGTTCGCACCCGCGGACCGCGCGACGTCGTCCGGCGAGCCGTGGCGGAGGTAGACCACGCCGCGGTCGTCGTAGCCCGACTGCTCCCGCGGACGATAGGCGGTGATCGCGGAGTAGTGGCGCCGTTGCGGGATCCGCAGCGCGTAGTTGCGGTGGACGTGCGCCAGCCGCCGGTAGTGCTCGGCCAGGCGCTCGTCGCGCGTGACCACCGCGGCGTCGGCCTCGCGCTGCCAGAACGCGGCGATCCAGGCCCGGCGGCCCTCCGGGTCCAGCTCCTCGAAGGCGTCGATCTCGTCCCCCTCGAGGATCGCCTTGAAGTCGTCCAGGTAGGCGCCAGCCTCCTCCGCGGTGCGCGTCGCCGCGAGGCCGCGCCAGTACAGCGTCGCGCCCTCGGCGGGCTCGTTCTGGAAGGCCATCTTCAGATACGATTCCTCGAGGTCGGCCAGGGAGGGCGCCGAGGCGACGCTGGCCCGCCACTCGGCGAGCGCGCGCTCGGAGCCCGCCACGTCGCCCAGCTCCCGCAGGGTGACGGCCAGCAGCCGGTAGGCGTCGCGATAGCCGGGGTCCAGCCGAACGGCTTTCCGCAGCGCCACGGCCGCTTCGCGCAAGGGGTCGCCGTCCCCGGCCTTCCGTCCGGCGACTCCCCAGTTGTACCACGCGTCGACGTAACCCGGGTCGGCCTCCGTCGCGAGCCTGAAGTTCCTGCGCGCCTGCGAGACGTGATCCCAGTCGAAGAGCTTCTGGATGCTCTCCAGGATCGTGATCGCGTGCTCGTGCTGGAGCAGGTCATAGCGGCCGAGGCCGTCGTAGGCGCGCGCGACGTTCCGGCCGCTCCGCACTTCCTCCTCGAGCAGGTCCTTCACCCAGTCGAGGCCGTCCTCGTCGCCGCGCGCCTCGCCAGCCTCCAGCGCGGCGTAGGCCTCGCGCACGCGCGGAGAGACGTCGCCCAGGGCCAGCTCTCTGCGCTCGGCTTCGGCGGCGCCGATCTGCTCGCGGCGCTCCTCGAGCGCGGCCTCGTCGGCGGGGGAGGCCGGCGGGGTCTCCTCCCGCAGACGATCGCGTTCCCCGGCCTCGTCGACCGCCGTCGCGTCGACCTCTCCCCCGGCTTCGGCCCCGGCATCCTGGGCGTGAAGCGGACGCGCGGGGGCCAGCAGGACGAGCACGAGGAGGACGCCGGAGAGGCCGCAGGAGCGGCCCGCGGCATGCCAGAGGGGTGGAGGCGAGATCCTGGGCGTGCGAGGCGGACGAGGGTGGTTCATGGCGGGTTTCCGACAAGGTGCGGCCTTGACGTTTGCAATGTAATCTCTTGGCGGCAGCACGGCGACAACCGTCGAGGGTCGCTGCATGGATCTCACGGGGAAGCGACGACGCTATGCCGAGGCGCTGGACTCGGCCCTGCAGACGTTGGCGTTGCGACTGGGAGCGATGCCCGAGGTACGGCGAGTCGTCCTCTTCGGGTCGGCCGCCGCAGGCAGGCGCGACCTCACGACCGACCTCGACGTGCTCGTGGTCATGGACTCCGAGGACGACTTCGTGACGCGAACGGCGGCTCTCTACCGCCGCCTCCAGCTCGGCGTCGACCTCGATCTCCTGGCGTACACGCCTGCCGAATTCGAGCGGATGCGAGGCCGCACCTGGATGCGCAACGCCCTTCGCGAGAGCAGGGTCGTCTATGAGAAGGACACCGGCTGAGGAAGCGGGCCGCTGGCTGCGGGAGGCGGAGGCCGACCTCCATTGGGCCGAGCGTCTTCGAGACGAAGGCGGCCATCACCTGGCGTGCTTTCTCGCGCAACAGGGTTGCGGACAAAGCCCGTGCCGACGCGTTACCCGAATTCGCTGCCCGACGGCATCCCGGCCGACGTCTACACACGCACGGCTGCGGCCGGGGCGGTTCAGCTCGCGACTCAAGTCGTGGACGCGGTGCGTGAGCGCCTGGGCAGGACCTGATCGGAGGCGGCGCTCCGGCCCGTGCAGGGCTCGAGGCTCGCCGCTCCGATACGGTGGCTGAGGCTCCGATCCCGCCGTCGTTCCCCGAGAACCTGCGGCTCGTCCAGGAGCGCATCGAGGACGCTCGGCGCCGGGGCGGGTGGACGCATCCGGTGCGCGTCGTCGTCGTGACGAAGGGGCGCTCCGCCGGCGAGGTGCGCCGCGCCCTCTCGGCGGGCGTCACCGAGATCGGCGAGAACCGCGTCCAGGAGGCGCGCCGCAAGTGGGCCGAGCTGGGCGAGGAGCTCGCTGCGAGCGGAGCGCTCCGCCACCTGATCGGCCACCTGCAGCGCAACAAGGTCGCCGCCGCCGCCGAGCTCTTCGACGTGATCCAATCCGTTGATTCGCTGCCCCTGGCGAGCAAAATTGCCGAGTTGGCCAGGTCCAGGGGCACCGTCCAGGACGTGCTCGTGCAGGTGAACGGCGGGCGCGAGCCGCAGAAGCACGGCTTCGCGCCCGAAGCACTCGCGGAGGCGGTGGGCAGACTGGGGGAGCTCTCCGGAGTGCGTCTCTGCGGGTTGATGGTGGTCGCACCTCTGGAGGCCTCCGCCGGAGACCTGCGCGAGATCTTCGGCGACATGCGCGAGCGCTTCGAGTCTCTCGCGCCCGTGCTCGCGGCAGCCGGGACGCCCCAGCTCTCGATGGGGATGTCGGAGGACTTCGAGCTCGCCGTGGAGGCCGGCTCGACGATGGTCAGGATCGGCACGGCGCTGTTCACGGGGGCATGACCGGGGGGGACGAGGAACCTTCGAGACGAGGGCGCGCCGAGCGCGGGCTCCGCCCCGCGCGCGGCGGTGTCCGTCGGGCGAGGCCCGAGGAGGAGGAGCCCATGGAGCTCACCCCGATCGACCTGAAGAAGCAGGAGTTCCCCCGCGCCTTTCGCGGCTACGATCCGCTCCAGGTGCGGCGCTTCCTGGACGAGGTGGCGGACGCCTGGGAGACGCTGATCCGGGGCCAGGAGGAGCTGCGCCAGCGCAGCCTCGAGCTGGGCGACACGATCGAGAACTACCGCCGGATGGAGCGCACGCTGAACGAGACGCTGCTCGCCGCCCAGCGCATCGCCGAGGAATCGCGCGAGACCTCGCTCCGCGAGGCGGAGATCATCCGCAAGGAGGCCGAGATGGAAGGCCGGCGGGCGGTCGAGCGGGCGGAGACCGAGGCGCGGGGGCTGAAGGAGCAGATCCGCGAGCTGCGGCTGGAGCGCGACAACCTCTTCCGGCGGCTCCGGGACGTCGTCGAGGAGGAGCTCCTGCGGCTGCACGCCTTGAAGGACGAGCACGCCGGCGCAGCCGAGCGGGTGCCGCGCTCGAGCGTGGCGGAGCTGGCGCTGCCCGACGCCCATGCCGCGGCGGGGGAGAGCCTCGCCGGCGCGGGCGAGCGTCGCGGCGTGCTGCCCCCGCCGCCCGGCGCGCGCGACGTGCTGGACCGCCCGCGCGGGCTGGACGCGCCGGCGAGCGCGCCTCGCGCCGAGCACGCCTGGCCTGGGGCCAACGGCGAGGCGCGGTACGCCGAGTGACGGCGGGCACCTCCATCGCGTCCCCGCCCTCGACCGGCCTCGCCGAGCGCGTCCGTGAGAGCGCGGACGTGCTGCGCGCACGGGGGTTCCCGCGACCCCGGGCGGCGCTGGTCCTGGGGACGGGCCTCGGCGCGCTGGCCACCGCCATCGATCCCGCCGCGGAGATCGCCTACGCCGACGTGCCGCACCTGCCGCCTTCCACCGCGGTGGGGCACGCGGGCCGCCTCATCGGCGGCACGCTCGCCGGAGCCCCCGTAGTGGCGATGCAGGGCAGGCTCCACGTCTACGAGGGCTACACCATGCAGGAGGTCACCTTCCCCGTGCGTGTCCTGCGCGAGCTCGGGGCGGAGGTGCTCGTGCTCTCCAACGCGGCGGGAGGCCTGGACCCGCTCTTCCGCCTGGGCGACCTGATGCTGGTGGAGGACCACATCAACCTCATGGGCGACAACCCGCTGCGCGGTCCGAACGACGACCGGCTCGGGCCCCGCTTCCCGGATCTGTCGCGGGCCTACGACCCGGAGCTGCTGGAGCTGGCCGAGGAGGTGGCGCTGGCCGAGCGGCTGCGCGTCCGGCGCGGGGTCTACGCCGCCGTCCCCGGGCCCTCCCTCGAGACGCGCGCCGAGTATCGCTTCCTCCGCACGGCCGGCGCGGACGCCGTGGGCATGTCCACGGCGCCCGAGACGATCGTGGCGAGCCACGCGGGGATGCGGGTCCTGGCGGTGTCCGTGATCACCGACCTCTGCCTTCCTGACGCGCTGGAGCCCGCCGACATCGCCGCCATCCTGCGCGTCGCCGCGGAGGCCGAGGGGCCGCTGGTCCGCCTGGTGGCCGGCACCCTGGGGCGCGCGCTGGCCGCGCCCGTGACCCTCGGCGGCTCGCGCGACGGCGACGGGAGGTCGTGAGCGTTGGCGGCCGAGACGAAGACCTACGCCAGGACGGTGCGGCTGCCGCGCACCGGCTTTCCCATGAAGGCCGATCTCCCCCGGCGCGAGCCCGAGCGGCTCGAACGCTGGCGGGCGATGGGGGCCTACCGGCGGCTGCGCGAGCTGCGGGCCGGCCGGCCGCGATTCGTGCTGCACGATGGACCGCCGTACTCGAACGAGCACATCCACGTGGGCACGGCGGTGAACAAGATCGTGAAGGACTTCGTCGTCCGCAGCCGCTCGATGATGGGCTACGACGCGCCGTACGTCCCGGGGTGGGACAATCACGGCATGCCGATCGAGATCTACGTCACGAAGGAGTTCCGCAAGGAGAAGCGCGAGCCGACCCTGACCGCCGTCCGTGCCCGCGCTCGCGAGTACGCCACGCATTTCGTGGAAGTGCAGTCGGCCGAGTTCCAGCGGCTCGGGGTGTGGGGCGACTGGGAGGATCCCTACCTGACGATGTCCACGGGTTACGAGGCCTCCATCCTGGAGCTCTTCGCGGACCTCGTGGAGAGCGGCTACGTCTACCGCGGGCTGCGGCCGATCCACTGGTGCGTGACCTGCCGCACGGCGCTCGCCGAGGCGGAGCTCGAGTACCACGAGAAGACGTCCCCCTCGATCTTCGTGCGCTTCCCGCTGGCCGAGGACCCGCACGGGGTCTTCGGCGACGGCCCTCCCGCGGGGACGGCGGCGGGGGATTCACGCGCGCCGAAGCCCGCCCGCGGGAAGGCGTCGGTCCTCGTCTGGACGACCACGCCCTGGACGATTCCCGCCAACATGGCGGTCGTCGTCCACCCCGATCTCGAGTACGCCGTCTACCGGACGGGCGACGAGCGGGTGCTGCTGGCGACAGCGACCGCGGAGCGCATCCTGCCCCTGCTCTCAGCCGGCGCTCCCGAGCTCGTGCGCCGGCTGCCCGGGCGCGAGCTGGCGGATCTCGTGTTCCGCCATCCGCTGGCTCGCGTGAACCCGGGCTACGACCGACCCTCGCCGCTCTTCTTCGCCGACCACGTCTCGCTCGAGGAGGGCACGGGCGTGGTCCACACCGCACCGGGACACGGCGCGGAGGACTTCGAGGTGGGCAGGCGCGAGGGGCTGGAGATCCTTAACCCGGTGGACGAGCAGGGCCGGTTCACCGAGCGCGCGCCGGGCTACGAGGGGGAGTCCATCTGGGACGCGAACCCCCGGATCGTGGCCGAGCTCGAGGCCGCCGGGGCGCTGGTGGCGGCGAGCCAGATCCGTCACAGCTACCCGCACGACTGGCGCTGCAAGAACCCGGTGATCTTCCGCACCACGGTGCAGTGGTTCCTGGCGCTCGATCACCGGGAGCTGCGCGAGCGCGCCCTGCACGAGATCGCCCGCGCCCGGTGGCTCCCAGCCGCGGGAGAGGGACGGATCACGGCGATGGTGGCGAACCGTCCGGACTGGTGCCTGTCGCGGCAGCGGGTCTGGGGCGTGGGGATCCCGGCGCTCTATTGCTTCGACTGCAAGGCGCTGCTGCTGGACGCCGGCTTCGTACGCGGCGTGGCCGCCCTCGTCCGCGAGGAGGGCTCCGACACCTGGTACGAGCGGCCGGCCTCGGACTTCGTGCCGCCGGGGACGGCGTGCGCCGCCTGCGGCGGCACGGAGTTCTACAAGGAGGTGGACATCCTCGACGTGTGGTTCGACTCGGGCTCCTCGCACCGCGCCGTGCTCGAGGCGCGACCCGGCCTGGGCTACCCGGCGGATGTCTACTTCGAGGGGCTGGACCAGCACCGCGGCTGGTTCAATTCGTCGCTGCTGCTCGGGGTCGCCACGCGCGAGACGGCGCCGTACCGCGCGGTGCTCACCCACGGCTGGATCGTGGACGCCCGGGGCAAGGCGATGCACAAGTCCACGGGCAACGCGATCTCTCCGGCCGAGGTCGTGGAGAAGCTCGGAGCGGACGTGCTGCGCCTGTGGGCCGCCTCCACCGACTACGCCGGCGACCGGCGCTTCTCCTGGGACGCGCTCGACCAGGCGGCCGACGCGTACCGCCGCATCCGGAACACGTGCCGGTTCCTGCTCGGTAACCTCTCCGACTTCGACCCCTCCGGCGACGCCGTGGAGGAGACACGTCTGGAGCCCTTCGACCGCTACGCCCTGGCGGAGCTCGAGCGGCTCAAGCGGCAGGCGCGCGGCTACCTGGAGACGTACGAGTTCCACGCGTACGCGCAGGCGCTCGTGAACTACTGCACCGTGGAGCTCTCCGGGTTCTACCTGGACGCCCTGAAGACGCGGCTCTACACCCGCTCGCTCGCGCGGCGGCGCTCCGCCCAGACCGCGCTTCACGCCATCGCCGACACGCTCGCACGGCTGATGGCTCCGGTGCTGCCGTTCACCGCGGAGGAGGTGTGGGAGCACCTCCCGGGGAAGGACAAGGCGGAGAGTGTGCACTTCTGCGACCTCCCCGGGGAAATTGCCAGTCGCCGCCATCCCGGAGGGGAGGAATATTGGAGGCGGCTGCTCGAAATCCGGTCGCCGGTGCAGCGGCTCCTCGAAGGTCTGCGCGCCTCGGGAGGGATCGGCTCCTCCCACGACGCGGCCGTTGCGCTGTGGGCCGAAGAGCCCGCGTTGCAAGGACTTCTACGGGAGGCCACCGGCACCCTGGAAGAGGTGCTGCTGGTCTCGGTCGTGCGGGTGGTGGATTCGCCCGCGGAGCTCCCGGAGGAGGGGGAGCGGGTGTCGGAGCGGGGCGTGGTCCTTGCTGTCGGGAGGGCGCCCGGAGGGAAGTGTGAACGCTGCTGGCAATACCGTGAGTCCGTCGGGAGGAACGAGATCCACCCGACGCTGTGTCACGAATGTGTTGCCGTACTGGAAGGAGAAGGAGAGGGATGAGAAAAGAGCAGCTGAAGGCGCTCGAAGAGCGCCTGCTGGAGGAGCGGGGGCAGGTCCTGAAGGAGCTGGGCTGGTTCGACGACACGTACACGCAGACCATGCAGGGCGCCTCCGGCGACCTCTCCGCGTACAGCTTCCACATGGCGGACCAGGGCACCGACGCGATGGAACGCGAGAAGGCGTTCCTGTTCGCCTCGAAGGAAGGCCGGCAGCTGCTCTCGATCGACGCTGCCCTGCGGCGGCTGTACGGGAGCGACCGCGCGTTCGGCCAGTGCGAGGGCTGCGGACAGGAGATCAACTGGGAGCGGCTCGAGGCCGTTCCGCACACCCGCTTCTGCCTGGCGTGCAAGGCCGCGGAGGAAAACGGCCGTGCTCGCCGCTGAGGCGGCGTCGCGGCAGGTCGCGCCCGAGACGGGAGACGAGGCGGACGAGCCCCGGCGGCTGGGGCCACAGCTCCTGACGCTCGCGCTCGTGTCGGGCACGTTGTTCGCCGTGGACTGGGTGACGAAGACGCTGATCCAGCGCGAGCTCGCTTTCCGGGAGTCGCTGTCGGTCGTGGGGGAGGTGGTGCGCTTCACCTACATCGTCAACGAGGGGGCCGCGTTCGGCCTCTACCTGGGCAGTGCCTCCAAGACGATCTTCCTGGTCCTCTCCGCTCTGGCCGCCGTCCTCGTCCTGGGAGTCTATCTCTACGGGGACGACGAGGGCTGGCTCAAGCGCTTCGCCCTCGCACTCATCCTCGGCGGCGCCCTCGGCAACATCCACGATCGGCTCGCCTACGGCTCCGTCGTGGATTTCATCGACATCGGCATCGGCGCCTGGCGCTGGCCGATCTTCAACGTCGCGGACATCGCCGTCACGGTGGGCGCGATCCTGCTCGGCCTGGCCTACCTCAGCCGCGAGTAGGCTGCGCGCGCCGCCGGCCGCCGGTCCCGTGTGCGACCCGAGCCGCTCCGGCTTGCCCCCGCTTCGGCTGGACGTCACCCGACCCGAGCGCATAGACAGGCTGCTGGCGCGCGACCTGCCGCTCTCCAGGACCCGCGTCCAGGCCCTCCTCGAGGAGGGCTGCGTGACCGTGGACGGCCGCGTCGTGCGTCGGCCCAGCTCCATCCCCGCCGAGGGCAGCCGCATCGAGATCCGACTCCCGCCGCCGGCCCCGCTCGAGGTGGCGTCCGACCCGCTGCCGCTCGAGGTGCTCCACGAGGACGAGGCGGTGCTGGTCGTGAACAAGCCCGCCGGACTGGTCGTGCACCCCGCGCCGGGGCACCCGCGCGGGACGCTCGTGAACGCGCTCGTCGCGCGTGGCGCGCTGCCGGCGAGCTCGGGGGAGCGGCCCGGCATCGTGCACCGCCTCGACAAGGACACCTCGGGGGTCATGGTCGTGGCGCGCAACGCCGCTGCGCACGCGGACCTGGCGGCGCAGTTCCGCGGCCGCAGCGTGCGCAAGCTCTACGACGCCGTGGCCTGGGGTCACCTGCCCGGCGAGACGGGCGCCGTCGAGCGGCCCATCGCCCGCTCGCGCGCCGACCGCCAGAAGATGACCGTGGACGCCGCCCGAGGCCGCCCCGCGCTCACCCGCTGGCGCGTTCTCGCGCGATTCGACGTGGCCGAGCACCTGGAGCTGGACCTGGCCAGCGGGCGCACGCACCAGATCCGCGTGCACCTCTCGAGCCTCGGCCACCCGGTGGTCGGGGACGAGCGTTACGGCGGCGGCCCGGGCGTGGAGGCCGGGTTCCAGGGGCCGCAGCGCCGGCGCGTCCGCGACGCGCTCGCCGCGCTGGATCGCTTCGCGCTGCACGCCCGACTTCTGGAGATTCGCCATCCGGACACGCGCCGGCCGCTGGTCTTCGAGGTCGCTCCGCCCTCCGATTTCCAGCGGCTGCTCGACGTGCTGCGCGCGACGTGAGCGGAGCTCCGCGGTTCGATTCGGCGTTCCGGGCGCGCTGCGACGCCCCCGAGGCGCCCGCGGCATCGTTGGCCTCCACGCCGGGCGCAAACGAGGGGCTGCTCGTCGCCGGCGCCCGAGGCCCCGTTCTGCTGCCGCTGGGGGCGGTTCGGGAGCTGGTCCCTGGATCGACCCTGGCCCCCCTGCCCGGAGCGCCGCGCGAGCTGCTCGGCCTGGCGGCCGTGCGTGGCGAGGTCCTGCCCGTCCTCTCTCTCGCGCCGTGCGCTGTCCCGGAGTCGCACTCCGGCTGCCTCGCCGTCGTGGAGGCAGCCGGCGTGCGCTTCGCGCTCGCACTCGAGGAGGTGCCACGAACGGTGCGGGCGGGCCCGGCGGGCGGCCGCGCCGGTGAGACCTCCGCCGGGAGCTCCACCGCGGCGGAGATGCTGGATCTCGCCGCGCTGGCGCGGCGCGTGTTCGATACCGAGACGGCGGAGAGCGGCATGCCACACGACTCGCCAGGAGAGGAATCATGAGCCCGACGGCCCTGGTTTGCGACGACGCGCTGTTCATGCGCACCATGATCAAGGACCTCCTGCAGCAGGCCGGCGTCTCCGTCGTGGCCGAGGCGGCGACGGGCTCGCAGGCGGTCGCCCGTTACCGCGACGCTCGCCCGGACCTGGTGACCATGGACATCATCATGCCCGACATGAACGGCATCGATGCGGTACGTGGGATCCTCGCGGAGGATCCCCATGCCCGGATCCTCATGTGCAGCGCCATGGGGCAGCAGGCGCTCGTGCTGGAGGCCATCGAGGCGGGTGCGAAGGACTTCATCGTGAAGCCCTTCCAGCCGGCGCGCGTCCTCCAGGCCGTCGAGCGCGTGCTGGCGTCGTGATCCAGCCCTCACGTTACGCGGAGCTGTTCCGAGCCGAGGCCGGAGAGCTCCTCACCGGGCTGGAGCGTGAGCTCCTGCGCCTCGAGCAGGACTCTCGCGCTCCCGGCGCCGCGGAGGAGGCGTTGCGCGCCCTCCACACGTTCAAGGGGATGTCGGCCGCGATGAGCTTCGATCCCCTGACGGCGCTGGCGCACGCGCTCGAGTCGCTCCTTCAGCCCCTGCGCGCGGGTGACCCCGTGCAGCGGGAGGTGACCGAGCTGGCGTTCGCCGGGGTGGACGCTCTGCGCGAGGGGCTGCCCGACGGCGCGACGATGGGTGCGGCTTCTCGGGTGGGCGCCCTGGCCGGGCGGCTGCTCGCCATGACGCAGGAGGGAGGCCGAGGGAGCGCGGGGACACCCCAGGCGCCGCGGGGCCGCTGGGCCGCCCCGGGGCTCGCGGCCGAAGGACCGCCACCACCCTCCCCGGCCGGGGAGACGGTGCGCGTGAGCCGCCGGTTGCTGGACGGCTTGCTCGCCGGAGCGGGCGAGCTCGTGGTGGTCCTCCAGCGGATCGAGGAACTGCGGCGGCAGAGCGAAGACCCGGCTCTCGCTGAAGCGGCGCGTCGCGCCTCGAAGCTCGCCCGCCGGCTCCAGGCGGAGGCGCTCGCGGCGCGGATGGTCCCCGCCTCCAGCGTGCTGGAGCGGTTCCCGCGTGCGGTTCGAGATCACGCACACAGCGCCGGCAAGGTCGTGCGCCTGACGCTCACCGGCGGCGACATCGAGCTGGACCGCGCCGTTCTGGAGCGCGCCGCGGAGCCGCTGATGCACATGCTGCACAACGCCGTCGACCACGGCATCGAGACACCGGACGAGCGCCAGGCCCTCGGCAAGCCGGCGGTGGGCTCGGTGCGCGTGGACGTCTCACGCAGCGGCGAGGGCGTTCGGATCGAGGTCTCCGACGATGGCCGCGGATTGGACCGGGAGCGTCTGCGTCGTGCGGCCGCCGCGCTGGGCGTGCTGCCCGAACGGCGGCTCTCGGAGATGGCGGACGACGAGGTGGACCGGCTGGCCGCCATCAGCGGCCTCTCGACCGCGCCCGTCGTGTCGGCCACCTCCGGACGCGGCGTGGGGCTCGACGCGGCCCACGCCGCGGCCGCGCGGATGGGCGGCTCGCTGACGATCCGATCGGAGGCGGGCCGGGGAGCCGCCTTCACGCTGCGGCTGCCGCGGACGGTCGCCGTCGTGCGCGCGCTGCTGCTGGAGGACGCGGGCGCACGCTACGCGATCCCGCTGAGCTGCGTCGCCGAGGTGGTCCGCCCGCCGCGATCCCCGTACCGCTCTGCCGGCGGGAGGCTCGAGTGGCGGGGCAGCCGACTGGCGTGCCTGGACCTCGCCGCCGCGCTGGGTAGCGCCGAGGCCGATGGGGGCGGCCCGAAGGGGCGGGATCGGGCTCCGGAACCGGCCCTGCCCCGTCGCGCCGGCGCCTCGACCGGCGTGGACCTGGTCGTCGTGATCGAGGCCGGCGACGCAGCCCTGGGGCTGCGCGCTGCGCGCGTGGTGGGGACGCGCGACGTCGTCGTGCGGCCGCTCCCGCCGCTGCGCGGTGTCCGGCTGGCCTGCGGGGGCGCAACCGTCCTGAGCGACGGCAGCGTCGCACTGGTCCTCGACGCGGCACGCCTCGTGGACGCGGGACCGCGCGGGATCGGCCGCCGGGCGGGTGTGGAATGAGCGGCCTGCGGCGGCTCCTCCCCGCGCAACTGGACGCGCTGAAGGAGGTGGCGAACATCGGCGCGGGCCACGCCGCCACCGCGCTCTCGGAGATGACGAACCGCCCGGTGCTGGTCACCGTGCCGCTAGTCTCGACCTTCCCGATCTCGCAGGTGGGGCGGCAGGTCGGAGGGTCCGGCGAGATCTTCGCGGGCGTGCTCCTGGAGATCGTGGGCGACCTCACCGGGCGCACGCTGCTCCTGTTCGATCGGCTCTCGGCCTACGGCCTCTGCGACATCCTCCTGCGTCGCGATACGCGGGCCGCGCCCGGAGGCGACCTCGACGAGACCCAGCGCTCGGCTCTGAAGGAGCTGGGCAACATCCTCACGAGCGCCTATGCGAACGCCCTCAGCGAGTTCCTCGGCCTGCTGCTGCTGCCCTCGGTGCCGGACCTGCTCGTCGACCGGCTCGAGGCCATCCTCTCCACGCCCTACCTGAGCAGCCCCCGGCGAAGGAGCGGTGCGGTGCTCTGCGTCGAGACCCGATTCCGCTTCCGGGACGACGGGCAGCAGCTCTCGGGGAACTTCCTGCTCGTCCCCGACCTGGAGGCGCTTCCGGCGCTGTTTCGGGCGGTGCGGCTCCAGCCATGAACGTCCGCGCCGCCGCACGGCAGCCGCGCGCCGACGCGCTGATCGACGGCCGCTACACGTTCGAGAG
>JBHENL010000219.1:0-6203 GCA_046262075.1 Gemmatimonadota bacterium | reverse complement strand
GTGTCGGAGGACCTCGTGGTATGCGTCGATCGCGCGCGCGTACTCGCCCGCGGCCGCCAGGCGCTTCGCGTCCTCGTAGCGGCGCTCGACGTCGGCGGGCGAGGTGAGCGGCGCCTGCGGGACGTCCTCTCCTTCCCTCGCGCCTTCCGTGCGCGGGGGGGGCCCGTCGGGCCGGCCCGCAGCCGGCGCCGCCTCGCGGCCGTTCTCGGGCGGCGTGCCGGGCGACGGCGCATCGGCGTCGGGCGCCTCCGGCGCCTCTTCCGGCCCCGCCTGCGGAGCCGCCCCGTCCCCGACGCTCCGAGGGAGTGACTCGCCCGCGGCGCCGTGCCGGCGAGACTCGAGCGGCGGATCGCCGCGCGGGCCTGCGACGGGCCTGCGGCTCGGGCCGAAGCCTCCGACGCCGCGCTGCCGCGACGTCGAGTCCGCGCGTGCGGCTCGGGATGGCCGCGGCCGCCCCGCGGCGGAATCGGGCGTGGGATCCAGCTCGAGGTCCCAGAAGAGCCCCGAGTCCGGCGCCCCAGCCCCCCTCGTGCGGACGGCGGAGTCCGTGGACTCCCGCGGCTCGGCGGCCGGCGGTCCGGCCGTGGCCTGCGGCGGCGCGGGGGGGGACGCGCGGCCGGGGGCGTCCTGACGGCGCACCCGCCGCAGCACGCCGGAAAGCTCTCCCAGCCCCTCGAGCGGGTCGCGGGCCACCGCCTTCCTGTCGCTCGTGCGGTCGCGCTCGTCAGGCATTCTGGAAGCGCTCCACGAGCTTGCGATAGTCGCGGGCGCCATGCGACGAAGGCGCGTACTCGAAGACCGTGAGCCCGTGGCTCGGCGCCTCCGAGAGCTTCACGTTCTGGCGGATCGGCTCTGCCAGCACCTCGCCGAAGTGGCCGCGCAGCGTGCGGATGATCTCCAGCGACTTCTTGTTCTGGCGGCTGAAGAAGGTCGGCACGACCGCCGAGATCTCGACGTCGTGCCGCTTGGCGCGGCGCACCTTGAGGATGTTCTCGACGAGCTGGCGCACGCCCACGAGTGCCAGGTACTCCATGGAGATGGGGATGATGACCTCCTCGGCGTACAGCAGCGCGTTGCGCGTGAGGAGATTCAGCGAGGGCGCGCAGTCGACGATGCAGAAGTCGTAGCCGTCCACCGGCGAGAGCTTCGTGCGCAGGACCTCGTCGTTCGCCGTGCGGCCGAAGAGCTGCTCCTGCGCGCGGCTCAAGGTCTCGTCCGAGAGGATGCAGTCGAGGTTCGGACGGACCGGCACGAGGACGTGCTTCACCTCGGCGCGGCCCAGCAGGAGGTCGGCCACCGTGCGGTCGTGGTAGAGGCCGAACCACACGCCGACGTTTCCCTGGGGGTCGAAGTCCACGAGCAGGACGCGCGCGCCGGCGTCGGCCAGCCCCGCGGCGACGTGCACGGCGGTCGTGGTCTTGCCGGTGCCACCCTTGTGGTTGATGACGGCGATCCGCCGCGTGCGGGCGGGCGTGAACAGCATCGAGGTCCGGGATTGCGCAGGTTGACCGACGGCGGGCGGGGTCAACCTACACCCCCGCCCGGCCCCTGTCCACGGGCGCGGACTCGGCGCGGACCCAGGCGAGGTACGCGTCGAGACCGGACCGCAGCGGGAGCGCGACGAGCTCCGGCACCTCGTAGGGGTGCTCGGCCGTGACCAGCCGCGCGAGGCCGGGATAGGCGGCCGAGGTCGTCTTGAAGACGAGGAGCACCTCCGTCGCGTCCTCCACGACGCCGCGCCAGCGAAAGATCGACCGAACGCCCTGCAGGAGGTTCGCGCAGGCCGCGTGCCCGCCCTCCACGGCGAGCCGCGCCAGGCGCTCGGCAGTCGCCAGGTCGGGGGCGGTGCAGAGCGCCACCCACACGTCCGGCGGCCCGGCGCTCGGCTCGCCCGGCGCGCTGCCCGGCCCCGCGCCGGAGGCGCCGGCCACGGCCCCCCCGCTCACCTAGCGCGCCGGCGGGCGACCAGCAGCAGCCCCGCCACCGTCTTGGCGTCCTGGATGACGCCCTCCTCCACCATCCCCACGGCCTCCTCGAAGGGCAGCTCGAGGACCTGCAGGAACTCGTCGTCGGCGACGGCCGACTCGCGCTTCTCCAGGTCGCGCGCCAGGAAGACGGCACAGCGCTCGTCACTGAAGCCGGGGGTCATGATCAGCGTCCCGAGGTGCTCGAGCGTCCCGGGGTGGTAGCCCGTCTCCTCGACGAGCTCGCGGCGGATGCAGGCCTCCGCGGGCTCGCCGCCGTCCAGCTTGCCGGCCGGCACCTCCCAGATCTCGCCCCCAGCGCTGTAGCGGAACTGGCGCAGGAGCAGGATCCGCTCCGGATCGAGGAACGCGACCGCGCATGCGGCGCCGGGATGCTCCACCTGCTCGAGCTCGAGCACCTGCTCGCCGCGGCC
The DNA here is from genome assembly GCA_046262075.1 of Gemmatimonadota bacterium. GTDB lineage: Bacteria > Gemmatimonadota > Gemmatimonadetes > JACCXV01 > JACCXV01 > JBHENL01. The sequence continues at coordinate 3,805 of JBHENL010000219.1, read as the reverse complement.
GTCCGGGCGCACCGCGACCCGGTCCTTGTAGAGGCGCAGCATGCGACCCTCGTAGATCGTCTCCCTCTCCCTGCGCTCGAAGTCCATCCGCTCTCCCGGTAGAGGTTACCCGTGATCCGCCGCCAGCCGTACGGCGTCTCCGAGCCGGAGCTTCAGCCGCTCGGCGGCGCTGCCCGTGCGCACCGCGATCTCGAGGAAGCCGCTCGATCCCTCCAGCGCGACCGGCTCGCCGCCCGCGGCGTCGGCGTAGGCACGGCCGCGCGAGATCGTCCGGCCGGCCGCCTGGAGCGGACCGCGGCCGTGCGCGGGCGTCAGGCTCGTGATCGCGTTGCCGAAGCGGTCGATCCGGACCACCTCGCCGACCCAGTCCCGACCCTCTGCGCGGGGCTCGGTCCAGGCCAGGCGCGTCCAGTCGTCGATCGGCCGACCCCACGCGGCGAGATCGAGGTTCCGGACCGCGTCCGCCGGCTCGCCGGCGAGCGCGTTGGCGAGTGCCGCGGCCGCGGGCGCGAAGAGGTCGCGCCCGTCGAACACGACGCTCGCGCCGGGTCGCGGCGGGAAGCGGCCGCGCTCCAGGGCCACCGTGCGAGGGGATCCCGGCAGCCGGAGCGGCAGGAGCGAGAAGAGCCCGTTGTCGGGCCCCACGAACAGCTGGCCGGCGAGCTCCACAAGGAGCCCCCGGCGGTGCGTCCCCACCCCCGGATCGACGACCGCCAGGTGGATCGTCCCGGCGGGGAAGAAGGGCGCTGCGCGGAGCAGCAGCCAGGCGCCGGCGGACACGTCGTGCGCCGGGACCTCGTGACTCAGGTCCACGATGCGCGCCCGCGGGGCCGCGGCGGCCAGCACTCCCTTCACAGCGGCCGCGTAGCCGTCCGCCGTGCCGAAGTCGGTCGTGAGCGTGACGAGTGGGGCGACCACGTCACCCGCGGTCGCGGAAGCGGCGGCTCGCCTCTTCCAGTACGCGGCTCTCCTCCGGTGTCAGGCTCTGCAGGCCCGTGCGGGAGATCTTGTCCAGGATGCGGTCGATCTCCGCCTCACGCACGGGGTCCGCCGGCGCGGCGGGGAGCGCCGGCCGGGCCGCACCAGCTCCGCCGGGGTGCACGCGCAGGCGGCGGCGGCGCCAGCGCTCGATCACGCCCTCGAGACCGAGACGGTCCCGAGCTTCGAGGCGCAGGTAGAGGAAGCCGGTGACGGCACCCCCCACGTGCGCGAAGTGCGCCACGCCGTCCCGGCCGCCCACGACCAGCAGCTCGATCGCGAAGAGGACCGGCACGAGCACCTTCGCCGGCACCGGCACCACGAACCAGATGTAGATCAGCCGGTTCGGGAACATCAGCGCGAAGGCGACCATCACGCCGAACACCGCACCCGAGGCCCCGATCACGAGGCCGTCGAAGGCGAAGACGAACGCCAGCGCGGCGGCACCCAGGCCGCAGATCACGTAGTAGCGCAGGAACTCGCTCCTGCCCCAGAAGCGCTCCACCTCCCCGCCCATCATCCACAGCACCAGCAGGTTGAACAGCAGGTGGAAGAGCCCGCCGTGAAGGAACATGTACGTGAACGGCTGCCAGACCCACAGCTCGTGCACGACCGCCGCCGGCTGCAGGCCGAAGAGGGCCGTGAACCAGGCCGGCGCGAACGTCTGGACCACGAACACGCCCGCGCAGGCGATCAGCAGCCACTTCACGCCCTGCGGGAACGTGGCGTCGAAGGGCCGGTAGGGGGTCGTGCGGAGGGCCATCGGTCGCCGCCGAATCGGCTGTCGGGGGGGCGCGGCGCCGGGCCGTCGCCTCAGACGCGGAAGCGGGTCCCCACCTCGGCGGGCAGGTCCACCGGCCAGCGCGCGCCGAGGGCGCGGTCGAAGCGGGGCTGGTAGAGCAGCTCGTACGCGCGTTCCTTGCCTGGAAAGAGAGCCAGGATCGCGTCGCGCATCCGCTCGACGAGTGCCAGCGCGTCCACGTGGGTGAGGTCCTCGTCCTGGTAGAGGCGCGCGAGCGTGAGGTCGGCGAGGAAGCGCACGATCTTCAGGCGGCGCTCCTCCTCGGCGAGGGCCTCGGGCAGCTCCGTCACGTCCGTCTCGCGCGAGCGCGCAGGAACTCCAGGATCAGCCGGACGCCCGCGCCCGTGGCGCCCACCGCGCCCTCGGCGTTGGGCTTCGTGCGCCAGGCCGTGCCGGCGATGTCGAGGTGCGCCCACGCGTCGGTCGAGACGAACGCCTGCAGGAAGGCGGCGGCGGTGATCGCGCCGCCGTCGCGGCCGCCGCTGTTCTTGATGTCGGCGTAGTCGCTGCGCATCTGCTCGCCGTACTCCGGCCACAGCGGCAGCGGCCACGCCCGGTCCCCCACCCGATCACCGGCGGCCTGCAGGTCCGCCACGAGCCGCACGTCGTTGCCCATCAGGCCCGAGGCGTGCCTGCCGAGCGCGATCACACACGCGCCGGTGAGCGTCGCGAAGTCCACGATCGCCTCGGGCTCGAGCTCGCTCGCGTAGTGCAGCGCGTCGGCGAGCACCAGCCGACCCTCGGCGTCGGTGTTGATCACCTCGATGGACTTGCCGTTGGAGGCGCGCAGGATGTCGCCGGGCTTGTAGGCCGACGCGCTCGGCAGGTTCTCGGCGGCCGCGACGACCCCCACCACGTGCAGCGGCAGCTTCAGGCGCGCCACCCCGCGCAGGGCCCCGAGCACCGCGCAGCCGCCGCACTTGTCGAACTTCATCTCCTCCATGTTCTGCGCGGGCTTGATCGAGATCCCGCCGGAGTCGAAGGTGATCGCCTTCCCCACCAGCACGTACGGCCGCCGCCGGCCGCGGGCGCCGTAGCGCAGCACGATGAACCGCGGCTCCTGCGCGCTCCCCTGCGCGACCCCGAGGAGCGCGCCCATGCCCCGTTTGCGCATCTCGTCGGGGCCGAGCACCTCCGACTCCAGCCCCAGCTCGCCGGCCATGGTCACGGCCGCGTCCGCGAGCGTCGAAGGCGTGATCTCGTTTCCCGGCGCGTTCGCCAGGTCGCGCGCGAAGTTCGTGGCCTCGGCCAGGAGCTCGCCGCGGCGCAGCCCTTCGCGCAGGCCGCGAGCACGCGTGCGGTCCTCGTCGACGAGGCCGAACCCCTCGAGCGTCGCCTTCCTGCGCTCCTGCTCCTCGGCGATCTCGCGCGACTTGTACCGTTCGTAGGCGTAGGCCGCCAGCAGCGTCCCCTCGACCGTCGCCTCCGCCAGCTCGTCGACGCCGCCGCGTAAGGCGCCCTTGCCGTGCACGACGGAGTGGAACGACGTCACCTTGCGCTTCAGGAGCTCGGTGGCGGCCGCACCCGCCGCCTTTCGCGCGCGCACGCGCGAGAACTTCTCGCGCTTCCCCAGCCCCACCACGACCACGCGCTCCGCCGGAATCGCGCCGCGCGTGTGCAGCACCGTCACCTCGCCTTCCTTGCCCGTGATCTCGCCCGAGCCCAGGAGCTCGCTCAGGAAGCCGTCGAGTGCCCGGTCGACGGCGGCGGCGGTCCCCGCCGGCCGGACCTGGCCGTAGAACGCGTTCACCACCAGGGCTGGCGTCTCGACGCGCGCGGGATCGCCGACGTGGAGCCTCAGGTCCATGCGCTCTCCTCGATAGGTGCGCGGGCGGAATGGGACTGCACCCGCCGGGAGGGCCGGGCCCAGGCGCAAGATAGACGGGCGCCCGTGTCGGCCGCAAAGGCCGCCCGGGAGACCGTCAGGCGGTCACGACGGCCGGTCCTCCAACCGCTTCATGAACGCCGTCAGCAGGTCGATGGGGACGGGGAAGATCGTGGTCGAGTTCTTCTCGGCCGAGATCT
>JBHENL010000218.1:0-22181 GCA_046262075.1 Gemmatimonadota bacterium | reverse complement strand
CCTCTGGGCGCCCCGCGGCTCGAGGTCGAGCTCACGTGGCGCGGCGGCGAGCGCTTCGAGATCACCGGCCGCAGCGGCCCCGCCGCCGCCGCGGGCGGGCCGCTGATCGACGGCGAAGGCGCCGCCGGGCCCTCGCCGATGGAGACGCTGCTGGCCGCGCTCGGCTCCTGCGGCGGGGTGGACGTGGTCGAGATCCTGCGGAAGGGACGACAGGACGTGCGCGGGCTCAGGATCCGTCTCGTGGGGGAGCGGAGCACGGAAGTCCCGCCCCGCTTCACGGCGATCCGCGTCCACGCCTTCATGCGCGGCGATGTCGAACCCTCGCGCGCCGAGCGGGCCGTGACGCTCGCCTTCGAGAAATACTGCTCGGTGCGCTCCAGCCTCGACCCCGCCATGCCCGTCATCATGGCGGTGACGCTGGAGCCCTGACGCGGCGGAAGCCCTTGCCGCCACCTGAAATAGCGTCCTCGCCGCGGCGCCGTTATATTCGTCGGCTTTCCCCAGCGCCGGGTCTCCAGGAAGGCGAGGCGGGATGTTGGTGACGCGGGACATGAAGCTGCTCTCGGGCCCCGCGAACCGGCCGCTCGCCGAGGAGATGGCCGAATACCTGGGGATCGAGCTCACGGACGTGGAGACCCGGAAGTTCTCGGACGGCGAGATCTTCGTGAAGATCAACGAGAACATCCGCGGCGCGGACTGCTACATCCTGCAGCCCACGAACCCGCCCGCCGACCACCTGATGGAGCTGCTGCTGCTGATCGACGCGGCGCGGCGCGCCTCTCCGTTCAAGGTGACGGCGGTCATCCCGTACTTCGGCTACGCGCGCGCCGACCGGAAGGACCAGCCGCGCGTCTCGATCGCGGCCAAGCTGGTGGCGAACCTGATCACCGCCGCCGGGGCCGACCGCGTGATGACGATCGATCTGCACAGCCACCAGATCCAGGGCTTCTTCGACCTGCCGCTGGACCACCTGTACGGATCGATCCTGTTCCTGGAGTATTACCGGAAGAAGAGGCTCGGAGACGATCTCGTCGTGGTGGGTCCGGACGTCGGGAGCGCCAAGATGGTCCGCGGCATGGCGAAGCGCATGGACGCCTCGATCGCGCTCATCGACAAGCGGCGCCCGGCCCCGAACGAGGCCGAGGTGATGAACCTGATCGGCGACGTGCGGGGAATGACCGCGATCGTCGTCGACGACATGATCGACACGGGGGGAACCTTCGCCCAGGCCGCCTGCGCCCTGCTGGAGAACGGGGCCGAGCGGGTGCTGGGCTGCGCCACCCACGCGCTGCTCTCGGGCAGCGCGAGCGAGCGGCTGCAGGCTGCGCCGTACGAGGAGATCGCCGTGCTGAACACGATCTTCATCCCGGAGGAGCGGATCTTCCCGAAGCTGCACGTGCTCTCGGTGGCCCCGCTCCTGTCGCAGGCGATCGCGAACAACCACGAGTACCGGAGCGTCAGCGCGCTCTTCCCGCTCTGATCGGAGGCGGCCCGCCCGCCGCCCAGGACCCCACGCGGAACGACCCTTCCGGCGGCACGACCGACGGCACCGCGTGATCCTCCCGCAGGCGCGGGAGAAGCTTTCGAGGAGGAGTGTCATGGCGAGATCGGCGACGGTCCAGGCGAGCCCGCGGCAGCGCACCGGCAAGGGAGCGGCACGCTCGGCGCGGCGCGAGGGGCGGATCCCCGGCGTGCTCTACGGGCACGGCGAGGAGTCGGTCCCGCTGGCGGTGGAGGCCCACAGTTTCGAGCGGCTGCTGCACGAGGTGTCGGTCGAGAACACGCTGCTCGACCTGACGCTGGACGGCGGCGCACCGGTGAAGGTCCTCGTGCGCGAGATCCAGCGTCATCCGTACCGGAACGAGATCCTGCACGTCGACTTCTTCCACATCTCGATGCAGGAGAAGATCACGCTCGAGGTACCGGTCGTCCTCGTGGGTACGCCGCGCGGCGTGCGGCTGCACGGCGGCATCCTCGACCACTCGATCCGCGACCTCGAGGTGCTCTGTCTTCCGAGCGACATCCCTGAGAAGGTCGAGATCGACGTCGGCGAGCTCGACATCGGCGACGCCGTGCGTGTCTCGGACCTCTCGCTGCCGAACGTGCAAATCCCGGGCGACCCGGAGCGCTCGATCGTGAGCGTGGTGCCGCCGACCGTGATGGAGGAGCCCGCCGCCGTCGAGGCGGTCGAGGGCGCCGCCGAGCCCGAGGTCATCGCGAAGGGCAAGGAGGAGGAGGAGGAGGGCGGGCCCGCGGCGGCGAAGGCACCCGCGGGCGCCAAGGCTCCCGCCGGCACCAAGCCTCCGGCCGCGAAGGAGAAGAAGTAGCGCGGGGTGGCGCCGCCGGTCACGAAGCTGGTGGTGGGGCTCGGCAATCCCGGGGCCGGCTACGAGGCGACGCGCCACAACGTGGGGTTCCGGATCGTCGAGCGCTTCGCGTCCGACGCCCGGCTCCCGTCCTTCCACCGCAAGGGCCCCGCGCTCGAGACGGAAGGCGCCGTGGACGGCGAGCGGGTGCTGGTGATGAAGCCGCAGGCGTGGATGAACCGCAGCGGTGGCCCCGTCGCGCGGCGGCTCGCGGACGTGGGGCTCGGAGCCGGGGACCTGCTCGTGTGTTATGACGAGCTCGCGCTGCCGCTGGCGCGGCTGCGGCTGCGTCCCGGCGGCTCGGCGGCCGGTCACAACGGCGTGCAGTCGGTGATCGACGCCTTGGGGAACCAGGACTTCGCCCGGCTCCGCTTCGGCGTCCAGCCCGAGGGGCGCTTCTCGGACCAGGTGTCGTTCGTTCTCTCGCCGTTCCGCAAGGCGGAGCAGGAGCTCGTCGAGGAGGCGCTGCCGCTGGCGGGGCGCGCCGTCGCGTGCTTCTGCCTCGAGGGGATCGCCGTCGCGATGAACCGCTTCAACGGCGCCGGGGCTCCGCCGTAAGCGTGGATGTCGTCCTCGGCTCCGACGCGGGAGCCGCCCTGCCGCGGGGTCCCGCGGCCCGTCCCTGTTCCGCCCGCGAGGCGGGACCGCTCAGACCAGAGGGAGCGTCGCCGATGAAGAACTACGAGACCGTGATCATCTTCGACTCCACGCTCGACGAGGAGCGCATCTCGACGAAGCTGGATGAGGTCGAGAAGCGCGTCGCCGAGGGTGGCGGAGAGGTGCAGCAGAGGAACCACTGGGGCAAGCGCAAGCTCGCCTACCCGATGGGGAAGAAGGAGAACGGCACGTACGTGATGCTCGCCTACACCACCGCCGGATCCCAGATCGCCGAGATCGAGCGCATCCTGCGCCTCGACGACACGGTGCTGCGCCACATGACGGTGGTGGGGCCGGAAGAGACGCTGGTGCAGGCCGCGGCCCAGGCCGCCGAGCGCGCCGCGCAGCGCCGCACCCGCACGCGCGACGAAGAGGAGTAGCCGCCGCCCGAGGGCCGGCACGCACCCGAACCCGACACAGCGGAGGACCGAGAGGCCATGCCACCAGATCGCACACGGAAGAAGCGCAAGAAGAAGGACAGCAGCCTGCGCATGCGACGCAAGAAGACCTGCTATTGCTGCGAGAATCAGGTGCTGCTGATCGACTACAAGGACGAGAAGCTGCTCGGCCGCTTCGTCACCGACCGCGGCAAGATCGTTCCGCGGCGCATCAGCGGTGCCTGCGCCCGCCACCAGCGGGGGATCGCCACCGCCGTGAAGCGCTCGCGCGCGCTCGCCATCCTTCCCTACGTCTCCGAGCAGGTCCAGTAAGGCGCCCGTCCATGGCCGCACCCCCTGGCGCGAGGTCGTGCTCGCGGCGGGGCTCTTCTTCGCAGCCTGGCCGGTCGCCCTGCTCGCCTTCGCCTTCCCGCTCGCGGCGTTCCTGGCGCTCTTCACGCGTGGGCCACGGCGTGTGGCGGCCGGGCTCCTCGCCGTCGCCGTGCCCGCGCTGCTGGGGCTTGGCGTCCCCGAGTACCGCTTCTTCGTCGCCGGTGCCGTGCTGACCACGGCCGCACTCGGGGTCGCGCTGCGCGCCACGCGGCGGGTGGGCTACGGCGAGGCGTCGGTCTGCGCCCTCGCCGGTCTGGCCCTCGCCGCCCTGGCGTGGGGCGGGCTCGACCCCGGCTTCTTCGGCCGGCTGCGCGACGGCCTGGAGGCCGCGGCGCTCACGCAGGGTCGCGCATGGACGGAGTGGCTGACGCGCGCGGGCGGAGACGCCCAGACGCGGCTCCTCGTCGAGCAGGCCGTCGAGACCTCCGCCGTCTGGTCGGCGCGCAGCTGGCCGGCCGCGTTCTTCCTCGCGCTCTGGACCGGCTCGGCGGCCGGGCTCGCGCTCGCGGCGCACCGCGCGCGCGCCGCGGGCGGGGCCGCGAAGCGCGTCGCCGTCGGGGAGCGCTGCGCGCGCTTCCGCCTGCCCGATGCATGGCTCTGGGCTCTCCTGACGGGCGTGGCGGCCTACCTGCTCACGCCGCAGGCGGCGGGGACGCCGCCGGCGGCTGGCGCCGCGGCGGTGGCGCACGAGGCGGCGCTGAACCTGGCACTGGTGGCGGCGGGCCTTTACGCGTGGCAGGGGCTCGCGGTGACCTTATATTTCCTCGAACGTCGCGGAATTCGCGCTGCGGGCCGTGTCTTCTTTCTCGCGAGCGGGCTCGTCCTGCTGACCCTGCCGGTGCTCGTGCTGGCGCTGGGGCTCGGGCTGGCCGACGCGTGGCTCGATCTGCGCGCGCGCGGGCGGAAGGGCACGCCGGCTCCGCCGGAGGACGCGGCTTGACGCCGATTCGGACCCGGAGGTTTCCGTTGCAGGTGATCCTTCGCAGGAACGTCGAGAAGCTGGGCACCGCGGGCGATACCGTGAAGGTCGCCGCCGGCTACGCCCGCAACTATCTCGTCCCGCGGGGGCTCGCCTATCCCGCCACGGGCGCGGCAGCCAGCCGGGTAGCTCAGGAGCGGAAGGCCCAGGAGACTCGCCTCGAGCGGGCACGCGAGGACGCCCGCAGGGCCGCCGGGAAGCTGGAGGCGGTCTCGGTCACGTTCGTGGAGCGCGCGGGCGACGAGGACCAGCTCTACGGCTCGGTCGGCGCCGAGCGGATCGCCGAGAAGCTGGCGGAGCTGGGCCATCCCGTGGAGCGCCGCCACGTCCAGCTCGAGGAACCGATCAAGGCGTTGGGCGTGTACAACGTGGAGGTGAAGCTCCACCCCGACGCCGTGGCGAACGTGAAGATCTGGGTCGTCGAGGAGTGACGCACCGGAACGGCGGCTCTCGGGAGGGTGGCTGAGAGCGCGCGCGCGGGCGCTCGCCGTTCCGCCGCCCGCCGCCGAGGCCCAGGCGCTGGCACTCCGCGCGGCCGCGGCGGCCGCCGAGAAGAAGGCGGCGGACGTCGTGGTCCTCGACCTGCGCGGCCTGACCGACGCCAGCGACTTCTTCGTCATCGGCTCCGGCACCTCGGATACGCAGGTCCGCGGGATCGCCGAGAACGTCATCGAGCAGGTGGAGCAGGCCGGCGGAGGCTCCCCCTGGCACGTCGAGGGGCTCGCCGTGGGACGCTGGGTGCTGCTCGACTACATCGAGCTCGTGGTACACGTGTTCCACCACGAGCTGCGCGCCTACTACCAGCTCGAGCGTCTGTGGGGAGACGCGCCGACCCTAGCCTGGACCGACTGAATGAGGTGATCTCGTGTCCGCGACGTCCCGTTCGGCCCTGCTCGCCCTGCTCGCGCTCGGTTGCCTGCTCGCCGCCGCCCCGGCGCACGCCCAGTTCGGCAAGAACAAGGTCCAGTACGACGATTTCGACTTCAAGACGCTCGAGACCGAGCACTTCCTGATCCATTTCTACCCGGAAGAGGAGCGCGCGATCTACGACGCCGCGCGCATGGCGGAGCGCGCCTACGGCCGGCTCTCGCGGGTGTTCAACCACACCTTCACCGAGAAGCGCCCGATCATCATCTACGCCTCGCACTCCGACTTCCAGCAGACGAACGTCTTCAACTTCGACATCAGCGAGGGCACGGGCGGGATCACCGAGGGCGCCCGGGACCGCGTGGTCCTGCCGTTCACCGGGTCCCTGAAGGAGTTCGACCACGTCCTCACGCACGAGCTGGTACACTCCTTCTACTACGACATCCTGCGCATCGGCGCTCTCTCGCGCGGCGCCAATCCGTTCGCCAACCAGCCCCCGCTGTGGTTCTCCGAGGGCATGGCCGAGTACCTGTCCCTCGGCGACGTGGACCCGCACACCGCGATGTGGCTGCGCGACGGGGCGCTCTCGGGCTACCTGGTCTCGCTCGAAGACCTCTCGCTCGCCGGCGACATCCGCGTGTACCGCTACGGCCAGGCGATCTGCTACTTCATCGGCAAGAAGTACGGGGACGAGAAGATCGGCGAGATCATGCAGAAGATCCCGATCGAGGGCTGGCGCGAGGCGTTCGAGTCGTCGCTGAACATGTCGCTGGACGAGCTGTCGGATCAGTGGCTCGAGTCCGTGCGGCGCACGTACTTTCCCACGATCGCGCGCCTCCGCCGCGCGGATCAGGTCGCGAAGCGGCTCACCAACCACGAGCGCGAGAAGGCGAGCTTCAACCTGGCGCCCGCGCTCTCCCCCGACGGCAAGCGCGTCGCGTTCCTCTCCGACCGCGACTTCTACCAGGACCTGTTCCTGGCCGACGCCGTCACGGGGAAGGAGCTGGGCAAGCTCGTGCAGGGAAATCGTACCGAGAACTTCGAGACGCTGAGATTCCTCTCGGCGGGGCTCGCGTTCTCGCACGACGGCGAGTACCTGGCGTTCACGGCGAAGGCCGGCGCCGAGGACGCGCTGTACGTCATGCGGATCGACGGCGAGGACATCGTCGAGGAGCACCGCTTCGGGCTCGAAGGCGTGCTCACCCCGAGCTTCTCCCCCGACGACGCCCGGATCGTCTTCGCCGGCCTGGACGGCGGTCTCACCGACCTCTTCGTCGTGAACCGCGACGGCACGAACCTGCGCCGGCTCACGGAGGACGCCTACATGGAGCGCGACCCCGTCTTCTCGCCCGACGGCCGGCGGATCGCGTTCTCGACCGACCGTGGACCGGGGACCGACCTGCAGCTCCTCACCTTCCGCGATCCCGTCATCGGCGTCTACGACCTGGAGCAGGGCTCCATCTCGATCCTTCCCGGTCAGGCCGGCAAGAACATCAACCCGCAGTGGAGCCCCGACGGGCGGGCCGTCGCCTACATCTCCGACCGCACCGGTGTCTCCAACATCTTCCTGCAGGAGCTGGCGCCCGACGAAGCCGTGGTCGCGGCCGACGGCGGCGCGGAGCCGGGCACGGTCTATCAGCTGACGGACCTGCTGACCGGCGTGACCGGGATCGTCGAGGCGCAGCCGGCGTTCAGCTGGGCCGCCGACGGGAGTGCCATCGTCTTCTCGGCCTTCGGCCGCGGCGGCTGGGACCTCTATCGGATCGAGGACCCGCGCGCGCTCGCGGTCGAGCCCTTCGACCCCTAGCGCGTGCAACAGGACGAGCTGCGGCTCGTGCTGGAGGGGCCCTTCGGTTTGCTGGCGGTCGGCGAGGGCGACGAAGAGGACGACGAGGACGGCACGATCGTGGACGCCGCGGGGCCGGAGGACGACGGCGCGCCGCAGGCGCCCGGCAGCACCGTGCCCGGGCAGTCCATCTATCTGGGTGGCTTCGACGACACCGGAGTCGACGTGGCGGACAGCACGCTCGCCCAGGACCGCCGGCGCGTTCGCCCACCGGGCGAGCCCGTGGACGTGGCTGCGCTGCTCTCGAACCCCACGGTGAACCTTCCCGACACGACGGGGTTCGCCGTCCGCGACTACAAGATCAAGCTGCAGCCCGACCTGCTCTCGCGGCCGAGCGTCGGCTACATCCAGGGCGAAGGGGCCTTCGGCGCCTCGACGATCAACTTCAGCGACATCCTGGGGAACCACCAGCTCGGCTTCTCGGCGGCGATCTACGGGAGCCTGCTCGAGTCCGACATCCTGGTCCGCTACATCAACCTCGCGAATCGCGCGAACTGGGGAGTGTCCGCGTTCCAGTTCCGCAACGACTTCAACTCGCGAGTGGGAGACCCGTCCTTCGGCTTCGCGAACAACAGCTTCCTCGCGCGCAGCGACATCTATCGCGGCGGGCAGGCGTTCGTCTCGCGGCCCTCGAACCGCTTCCGGCGCTGGGAGCTGGGCGTCGAGGGCACCTCCGTGGACCGCCGGTTGGTGCGCTTCAACCCGTTCAGCCTCAACCCGGACGTGCTCGAGGAGCTCTCCGACGAGTTCTACGCCGCTCCCATACTCGCGCACGTCTACGATACCTCGCTCTTCGGCTCGACCGGACCGATCCTCGGCACCCGCTACCGCCTCGACTTGCAGCAGACCTTCGGCGACCGGAAATACACCCAGTTCCTGGGCGACTATCGCAAGTACGCGCGGATGTTCGACTTCTTCACGCTCGCGACGCGCGCGCTGTACGTCGGGGCCTACGGCGACTGGGAGGACGTGCGGATCCGCTCGATCGGCGGGGCCACGCTGCTCCGGGGCTACGAGTACAGCGACCTGCGGGTGATCGGGAACCAGGTCGGCGTCCTGAACAACGAGTTGCGCTTCCCGATCTTCGAGAACCTGCGCGTCGGGCCGGTCATCTTCCCGCCCCTGCGTGGGGCGGTGTTCTTCGACGCGGGCTTCGCGTTCTTCTCGACCTGTCCCGCGGACCCGAACGATCGCAACCGTCGCTTCTGCGAGTCGCGTGAGGGCTTCAAGCCCTTCCGCAGCGACCCCGACGCGCCGCTCGGCTTCCGGCTGAACGACCTGCGCGGCTCGTACGGCTTCGGCCTGCGCACGAACCTGTTCGGCTTCGCCGTCCTCAAGGCGGACTGGGCCTGGCGCACGGACCTGGTGGGGACGGGCGACCACGAGTTCCACTTCGTGCTGGCGCCGGAGTTCTAGCGGCGGCGAGCGCCGCGAGCGGAGTTCGTCCCACCACCCGAGCGCAGTCAGACCGCGCAGAGCCGTCGTCGGCCTGGTCCTCACCGCCGGAGGTGCCTTTCGCGCCTCTGAGATCCGCGCGCGCCGGCCTTCTACAACGACAACCGAGCGCCAGGGGAAGATTCCCGATGCGGGATCCCGCATGCGGCCACTCGGACCGCGAAGGTTCCAGTGCGATGCGGCGTCCGCATTCACCGTCGACGGCGCCATCCCCCTGTAGCTGCCCTTCCTCTCGGTTGAGTGGATTGAGGATGGATGGCTTCCCGAGCCCCTCCCCTGGCGTACAAGATCCTTTACGCTGCGGGCCCCGAGGTCGCACAATAGCGCCCTCATGTCCGTCGAGGAGCGGCTCTCCGCGATCGAGGCCCGCCTGTGGGCGATCGAGTCCGGGTTGGGGCTCGGGCCGTCCGAGGCTGCCGTCTCCGAGAGCGCGCCTTCCGGCCCGGGCGTCCAGGCCACGCAGGACACGATTCGCTCGCCCGCCGTCCCCCCCGCGCCGGCCGTTGGCCCGCTCTCTCCCGATACGCCCCGCCCCCCGCAGCTGCCGCGACCCTCGCGTGCTCCTCTCGGCCGCGGCCTCTCCGCCGGCACCGTCCTGGGGTGGACCGGAGCCGCCGCGCTGGTGCTGGCCGCCGCCTACCTGATCCGGCTCGGGGTCTCCAACGGCTGGCTCACGCCGGAGCGGCAGATCGGGGGCGCGGCGCTCGCCGGCTTCGCGATGGTGGGAGGCGGGCTTGCGCTGCGGCTGCGCGACAAGCCGTACTCGAGCCTGCTGGGTGCGGCGGGGATCGCGGTGCTCTACCTCACGATCTTCGGCGCGCACGTGCGGTACGGCTTCCTCGGCCCGGTCTCCGCCGCCGCTGGGGTCGTTCTGGTCGCGGCGCTCTCGCTCTCGCTCCACGCCCTGTTCCGCGAGGGGCTCTACGTCGCTTTCGCGCTCTCCGGCTCCTACGCCTGTCCGCTGCTCATCGGTGGGTGCCAGCGTCCTGGACCTGGCGATCTACCTGACGGTCTGGAACGGCGTCTACTGCGGCTACGCGTTCTGGGTGAGGCGGCGAGTGGTGTACTTCGCAGCGCTCTACGCCTCGCTCCTGATCTTCGACGACCTCTGGCGCGGTGCGCTGGACCCCGACACCTGGCTCGTGGCCGCGCTGTTCCAGCTCGCCCAGTTCCTGCTCTTCACGACGGTCGTCGTGGCGTTCTCCGTCCGGCTGCGGCGGCCGCTGCTTCCCGCCGAGGCGTGGGCCCACTTCCCGGCCCTGCTCCTCTTCTACGGGGTGGAGTACGACCTGCTGGAGAGGTTCGCGCCGGGGACCGCTCCGCTGGCGGCGGTGGCGTTCGCGCTCGCTCTCTACGGCGCGTACGGCCTGGCACGGGCGCGGCTACCCGGCGACGAGCTGCCCAGCCTGAGCCTCGTCAACGCGTTCGGCGCCCTGGTGCTCTTCCACGCCATCTACGTCGACGTGATCCCCAGCGCGTGGCGACCGCTCGCGGCGCTGCTCATCGCATCGGCGATCATCACCCTTCGCGCCTCGCAGCCGCGGCTGCGGCCGTCCCTGTGGCCCTACACGGCCGCGTCCCTTCTGCTCTTCTCCGCCGGCTACGCGGAGCTCCTGTGGACCGGGGAGGGCGCGACCTTACTCGAGTTGCCGCTGATCGTGCTCTATCCGCTCGCACTCTACGCCGCCTACTTCACCGCCGATCCGAGCCAGGGATTCCGCGGCCGTCTCCTGCGCCTGGCCGTCGCACACGGTCAGTTGCTCCTGGCATGTGCGTTCCTCATCGACCGCTACCTGGACAGCGATGGCACGATCGAGCGGCTGTGGCTGTCCTTCGCGTGGGCGCTGGTCGGCACGATCTTGCTGATCGTCTCGCGCGCGAGGCGGGATCGCATGCTGGCCCGCTCCACGCTGGGGATCTTCGCCCTCTTCGCGTTCAAGGTGCTGCTCTTCGATCTCTCCGAGGCCCGGCCGCTCGTGCGGGTCGGATGCCTGGCAGTGCTGGGCGTGAGCCTCTACGCCGGGGGCTGGATCTATCGGCGGGTGCTCGAGTCTGGAATCGCGCCAGCCGGCGCAGCTCCTGCCCCCAGTCCGGTCTCACCTCCGGTCTGAGCCGCGCTCCATCGAGGGACCGCTATCTTCCGGCATCCGTCCGACTCGATCTGGCTGAGGCTTCGGAGGTCTATGCCTGGCGGTCGTCGCTCCGCTCACACCCTCGCGCTCCTGGCCGCCGTCTGGGGCCCCGCGTGCGGGGACGATTCGGGTACGGGACCTCGCACTCCGTCCGAATCCTTTTCGTTCGAGGCGGGACTGGAGGGCTGGAGACCCGACTCCGCGGACTTCTGCGAGACCCCGGAGGGAACGCGTACCTGCGATCCCGGAGGCTCCTTCGCGCCGAGCGACGTAGACGTCGTGACCGGTCGCGCGAGCGAGGGAGAGCGCTCCGTGCGTCTCTTCGCCGACAACCTCACCGACGCCGTGAAGGTTTGGATCGAGCGCCCATTCGAGGCCACGCCCGGCGCGACGTACAGGGTCTCCGTGAGCTTCGACGTCGGGACCGACGCCTTCGAGATCGGGGCGTGGGAGGTGATCGGTGCGGCGAGCGCCTCCGATCCGACGGCCGCGTTCGCCGCAGGCGGCGTGGACGGCATCGGCGACTTTCTGCGCCTGGGCCCCGCCGCGACGCCGGATGGCGAGTTCGTCTTTCTTCCGCGCTCCTTCTCGCAGACGGTGCGCGCCGGGCCGGAGGGAGAGCTCTGGGTCGGCGCCGGTGTCTGGGGCACGTTCGAGACCGCGGCCGAGTACTTCCTCGATTCCGTGACCGTGGAGATCCAGCGGGAGGGATGACGCCGGCGGCGCCGACTCTCAGGTCGTCGCGGCGATCCTGTACGCCAGAGAGTCGAGCTCGGGATCGGACATCGCGCCAAGCGGCTCGAGGAACAGATCGGGGTTCTTGTCGAGAAAGAAATACAGCAAGGTGGCTGCCAGCTTGTCGCGTCGTCGCTCGACCGTTTCGCTCACTGCAGAATCGTGGATGCTCATCGGATCGGGCTCCAACAGCATCATGAGCTCCATGATCTTGTTCACCGTGGTCGATCGGGCCTTGCCGATGAGGCTGCGGGCCTCTTCACGAGCGCACTGCTCATTGACGATGGTCCGCATGATGTTCTGCATCGTCTGGGTGAGATCCTGTTGGCCCATCGGTTGAAGGCCCGGTCCTGCGAACGGAGCGTCCCCTGCGTTGTTGGCTTTGGAGATCATCGTGGCACGCTCTTCCTCAGGGTGGTTGCTACGCCACGTGGCGAGGGTAGCCCCGGCATTCGCCGCCGGGCATCGACTCGGAAGGGCGTTGTTCGTGAAGGGCAGTTCTTCTGGCTGGCGCTTGCGCGACAACGGGAATGCCGTTGCCTGGATGGATGGATACTACCTGGATTCTTTCGGGAGCGTCAATCCGGCCTTGGTCGTACGTAAGCGGCCCAAGACCGGCGCGGAACCTAAAGAGAAATTTGTGGGAAGGTACGGTGCGTGCCGAGCCGGCGGCGACCCAGCATGTCTCCCTTGTGAAGCTCGGAGCTAGTCGCATAGTTGTAGCCCGCTGGGGCTCCGCGGTCGGTGGGCCAGCCGCCCAGCTCCAGCCGAATCGGCCGGAAGGGAAGCGCAGGTAGCCTTCGGGGGTCCAGAATCCCGCACCCAGGGTGTGCTCGCGCTCCGTAGGAATGGCGTGGCGGTCGTCCTTGCGATCGGGTGGCGGTGCGCCGGCTGCTCAGGCTCACTCTCCTCACTCACGAAGTCTGAACAGCGAGGCTACGCATGAGCTCGAAGGCCGAGTACCGGGAGTTTCAGAGAGCCGTGGCCAGCAGATTGGTCCATGCTCGGAGTCGTTCGAGCCAGAACGGCCTGGCCAGGGAGATCGGTTACAGCCAGCAGATGATCAGCCGCTACGAAAGCGGCCGCATACCGAAGTGCTTCTTCTTCCTGGCGCGGCTGGTCGAACGCAGAGAGGTCGACGTCAACTGGATCCTGGCTGGGGCGGGGATCAGTCCCAGCCTGAAGTCCGGGGAGATCCAGCGCCGCGTCAGTGCCGCTGTCGACGAGGATGGTGAACGTGCGCGGTCGGCGGGCCGAAGTGGGGTGCAACGGGGGCAAGGCCCCCTCGGGGAGGACCCGATTCCCGAGGCGTGCGAAGCCGACGAGGCGGACGTCGTGGTCGTCGCACTGTTGAGCATCTGGACCGAGGCCCCGGAAGGTTTGCGCGAGCTTCTGGGGAATCGGCTACGTTCGGTGATCCTGTGGTGGAAGGTGCAGCAGCCGGCGCTCTCCGCACCCTTGGGCTCGCTGTGCAAGGCGCTCGACGGTGAAGAGGTCTCCCACCTGGCGCCCCTGCGGCAGATCGCCGACCACTTTCGCGCGCTCGAGGATCCGGAGTCGCTGCGGCGTGGAATCCGCCTGTACAAGTTCCTGCTGCGGGAGTTCGAAAGGACCGGTCGTGACGCCGACCGGGCCGACGTGCTCATTCGGCTGGGTCAGATGCACCGTAAGACGGCGCAATGGGCCAAGGCGCGGGAGTTCTACACGGCGGGGGTGCGGGCTGCGGAGGCGCTGGAGAACCCGGTCCTGCTCGAGGAAGTCTGGGCGGGTCTGGGGAATCTCGCTGCGGACGTGACGGATCTGACGTCGGCCCGGACCTGCTTTCGGAGGGAGCTCGAGGCGGCCATGCGCACGCTGGACCCCAGCCTTCGAATTCGCAGCTACGTGAGTCTGAGCCTGCTCGCGGCGGAGTCGAAGCAAGGTCTGGAGGAAGGGCTGGAGTACACCGATCGGGGACTGGCGCTGTGCGAGCAGCACTCGGACGAAGAGTACCACGCGGAGCTCCTGATCAACCGTGGATTGATCCTGGTCGCGCTGAGCCGGCCCGAGGCAGCGAAAGCCGAGTACCGCGAGGCGATCCGGCGGGCGTCAGGGGCCAAGGAGGCGCGCCTGAAGGCGACTGCCTACCATGGCTGGGCCGACCTCGCCCTTGCCGAGGGAAACCTGGAGCAAGCCGAAGAGCTGCTGGCGCAGGCGCAGGCCTGGTGCACCCGCCTCGAGCTTCCCCGTCTGAGTTGCTCGATCCAGATGCTTCAGGCCAGGGCGCACCTGCGCAGTGGTCGCCTGCGAGACGCGGCGCGCGCCTGCGTACGAGCCTTGCTGATCGCGGAGAAGCACACCCTCGAGAGCTGTCTCGACGAGGCGCATGCGCTGACCCTGCAGATCGAAGAGGGGATCCCGGCCTTGGTCAAGATCGCCTAGAGGCGGTCTCTCGTTCGATCTCGGGTCCGACGTGCCCCATGTACACGGTGGAGCTCGCTCTAGCTCCCGTTGTTGGCCCCTATCCCGCCGTTGGCAGGCTCCACGATGACTCGACGGGCCGAGTCTCCCGGATCGGGTCCGCTCAGGGAGCTCTCACAGGCCGTGGCGAATGCAGCGACCGCGAGGAGCAACAGCAAACGGCGGAGCATCGAGGACCTCCAGGAGAGATGGGAAAGGACGGGCCGGCGTGGTAGGGTCCGATTATAGCCGAGCCCCAATCCTCTTACAACTATTTTTTTAGAAGCTCGGCCAGCGACGCCGCTTGGGCTGCCCGATCTCTCGACAAGGAACGGCTCGGCAAGAAGTTGCACGGATCCCCCGGGGGAAGACGAATACCGACTTGCGTGCTCGTGCGCAATCTGGCGCTCTCCGTCGTGCGCGGCACTTGAATCTCGCCGCCGTGCGTGCCGGTCCCGCTCCGGCGCCCAGCCCAGCCCAGCGCCCGCTTCCGATTCCCGCGCTCGCTTCCACAGAGTCCTCCTGGATCTGACGCTCGGCGGCCCGATTCACTGGTTCCGCTGCCGGAAAGATTCCCGGGCACGGCGCACGGTGCCGCAGCCCGGGCGGCGAGGCTATCTTCGACATCCGTTCTCCGACTGGACGACGAAATGCATGTTCACGCGCGGCGTTCCGTGACCGTGGAGATCAGACCCGACGGATGACGCGGACGCTCGCCTTCGGGCTCGTCGCGGCGGCGCTCGCGGTGGTGTTCGTCCGGCTCGGCGTCTGGCAGCTCGCCCGCGCGGAGGAGCGGGAGGCGGCGAACGCGCAGATCCGCGCCCGCCTCGAGGCACCCGTCGTGGAGCTCGCCCCCGCGACGCTCGCTGGGTCGGGCGCCGAGCGCCTGGCGTGGCGGCGCGCCACGGCGGAAGGCACGTACGACGCCGCGCGCGAAGCGGTCGTTCGGGGTCGGACGCACGCGGGAAGCCCCGGCATCGAGCTGATCGCTCCGCTGCGGCTGGAAGGTGGCGGCGAGGTGTGGGTGAACCGCGGCTGGGTCCCCTCGCCGGATGCCGCGACGGTGGATCGCTCCATGCTGGCGGAGCCGGGGCGTGTGGAGGTGCGAGGTTTCCTGCGGCCGCGGGAGGGGGCGGAGCCGCCCGAGATCGGCGGCCTCGTCCTCCAGCGCGACTCCGGGAGCGGCGCGCGCGGCTACCCGCTTCCGCGCGGCGACCCGGAGCTGGGGCGCGGGCCGCACCTGTCGTACGCGATCCAGTGGTTCTCCTTCGCGACGATCGCGGTGGCGGGCTGCGTCGCATACGTCTGGAGCACCCGGCGCCGCGACAGCCGGCCCTCGCATTCGACGGTGGCGGCGGCGCATGGCGGCGAATCGCATCCCTCGCACCGGGAGGGCACATGAGGCGGGTCCGGATCGTCTCGTCGTCTGGCGTCGAGCTCGCCGCCGCATCGGAATCCGACGCCGGCGTGCTGGAGCTGGGTGGCAACTGGTACTTCGAGCCTTCGCGCGTGAACGCCGACAGCCTGGAGGTCACGTCGAGCACGTACGCCTGTCCCAACAAGGGCACGTGCCGCTGGGTGGACTACGTCGGCGAGGAGGGTCGGATCCCGCAGGTCGCGTGGATCTGCGTCGACCCGCTGCCGGGCTACGAGGCGATCCGGGGCCGCTACGGGTTCTATCCCACGACGCGGGCGGGGACGATGGCGCGAGTGCAGCCGGGCTAGCCGGTGGAGCCACTCCGGGACGAGGGAGGGGTCGCGGCCCCCCGGCGGGCGGGGCGCCGCGCGGCGGCGGCCGGAGCGCGGGGAGCCGGGATCGTCGAGCAACCTGGATTCCGGCGCATCGAGCACGCCGGCTTCCAGATCCTCGCCGACGGAACGTCCGCCGACCCGCACGCGTTCGCCCACTCCGTCGCCCACGGCCTGAGCGACCATCCGCGGTGGCTGCACTGCCGCTGGCTCTACGACGCGCGCGGCAGCGTGATCTTCGAGCGCATCACCGAACAGCCGGAGTACTACCCCACTCGGGCCGAGGCCGCGATCCTCGAGCGCCACGCGCGCGAGATCCGCGAGCTCGCGGGACCGGTGGCACTGGTCGAGCTGGGCTCGGGGGTATCGGTCAAGACCCATCACCTCCTGCGGGCCTGGACGGCGGCGGCGCGCGAGGGGGCGGTCGGCGACGGGAGCGCGGTGCGGGCGCGCTACGTGCCCGTCGACATCGACCTGTCCGTCCTCACCAAGGCGTGCGAAGAGCTCACGAGCGCGTTTCCCGGCCTGGAGGTCACCGGGATCGCGGCGTCCTACGAGCGCGCGCTTCCTCTCGTCGGAGGATGCTTCCCGCTCCTGCTCGTCTTTCTCGGCAGCACGGTCGGCAACTTCAACGCCCTCGAGCTGGAGCAGTTCCTCGAGCGCGTGAGCTCCGCGTTGACACCCGGTGACGGCTTCCTGCTCGGGATCGACCTCGTGAAGGAGCCACGTGTCGTCGAGGCGGCGTACAACGACGCCGCCGGCTGGAGCGCGGAGTTCACGCGCAACCTCTTCGCGCGGCTGAACCGCGAGCTCGGCACGGACGTGCCCCTCGAGGCCGTCTCGCACGTGGCGTACTACAACGATCGCCTCGAGCGGATCGAGATCTACGCGCGCTTCGAGCGCGAGGCCCACGTGGACCTGCCCGGGATCGGCCGGCGCTTCCGCGTCGCCGCGGGCGAGATGGTCCTGACCGAGATCAGCAGCAAGTTTCGGGTGGAGAGCGTGCGGGTGGGGGTCTCGCGGTTCGGCTTCGATCTGCTGCGCGCCTACACGGACGACGAGGGCCGCTTCGGGCTGCTGCTGTTCCGCAGGCGCGGCGGCGGCGACCGGCGGGAGGAGCGCAGGGCGGAGCTCGCCGGGCGCCTCACCCACGTGCGGCGCCGCACGCTCGACCTGCTCGAGCCGCTCGGCGACGAGCATCTCACGCGCCAGCACGACGCCCTCATGAGCCCGCTGGTCTGGGACCTCGGCCATGTGGCGGCGTTCGAGCAGCTGTGGCTGGGTGAGGAGCCGAAGGTCTCGGCCACGGGAGAGGGGCTGGGGATCTACGACGCCGTCGAGAACCCGCGCCCCGGCCGCGGCCGCCTGGCCCTGCCCGGCCGCGAGGAGCTGCTGCGGGAGCTGCGGCGCATCCGGGAGCGCTCGCTCGAGCGGCTGGCCGCCGACCCGCTGGACTCCTCGGACCCGCTGCACGCCGGGGGGTTCGTCTACAACCTGGTCGCGCAGCACGAGGCGCAGCACCAGGAGACGATGCTCCAGGCGATTGCGCTGGTTCCCGGGCTCGAGTACGAGCCGCACTTTCGCGAGAGTCCCAGACCCGCGGCCTACGCGCCAGACGCCCCGGTCATCGTGATCCCCGCCGGCGCTTTCCCCCTCGGGACGGGACGCACTCCACTGGCCTATGACAACGAGCAGCCGCAGCACTGGGTGGACGTCGCGAGCTTCGCCATCGACGTCGCACCCGTGAGCAGCCGTGCGTTCCTCGCGTTCGTCGAGGATGGAGGCTACCGACGCCGCGAGCTCTGGTCGGACGAAGGCTGGCGGTGGCGGAAGGCCGAGCGCATCGAGTATCCCCGCAACTGGATTCCGCGGCCCCAGGGGTGGACCGAGGCGCGCTTCGGCCGCGTGCGGCCGCTCGCCCTCGACCGACCGGTTGCGCACGTCGCCTGGTACGAGGCCGACGCCTATGCACGCTGGGCGGGTTGCCGTCTGCCCAGCGAGGCCGAGTGGGAGAAGGCCGCCTCGTGGGACGTCGCTGCGCACGCGAAGCGCACCTATCCCTGGGGCGAGGAGCCACCCACCGACGCGCTCGCGAACCTGGGGCAGCAGCTCTTCGGGCCCGCGGCCACCGGCGCCTACCCACGGGGGCGCAGCTTCTACGGGTGTCACCAGATGCTCGGCGACGTGTGGGAATGGACCGCGAGCGATTTCATCCCCTACCCGGGCTTCCGCAGCTTTCCGTACCGTGAGTACTCCGAGGTCTTCTTCGGCGGAGGCTACAAGGTGCTGCGGGGGGGCTCCTGGGCCACCTCGCCGCTCGTCGCCCGCAACACCTTCCGCAACTGGGACCTGCCGGTGCGGCGGCAGATCTTCGCCGGCTTCCGCTGCGCGATCGATCTGTGACGGCTCCCGGGTCGGCGAGCCCGTGGACACGACTGGCGCCGAGCCCGCTCGGGCTGCCGGCGTTCCAGGGGGTTCCGGTTCGGCGCGTGAGCGCGGGCTCGCAGCTGGGGCTCTTCGACGTCGTCGAGGCTGGTGTGGCGCCGGCGGCGAAGGAGCCGGCGGGGGAGCCCTTCCTGGAAGGGCTGCCGCGCTCGATCCCGGCCGAAGGCGTCGAGCTGCGCGCGTACGTGGAGGGTGCGGCGGTCGCCTGCCTGTTGCGGCGCAGCGCCCGTGCGCGCCGCGTGCGGCTGATCGTCGAGCGGTCGGGCCGGCTCACGGTCGTGCTCCCGCGGCGCTGCCCGGTGCAGGAGGTCCCCGAGGCCTTGCGCGAGCACGCGCGCTGGCTCGCGCGCACCCTCGAGCGCCAGCGGCGCCGCTGCCTCGCCCCGCGTCCCATCGTGGCCGACGGCCGGGTGCTCCGCGTGCTGGGCCGCGAACACGTGCTGCGAATCCCGTCCGGCGAGCCGCTGGGTGCGATGCCCCGCGTCGTGCGCACCGGGAACGAAATCTCCGTCCGCGTGCCGCCGCTCCACCGGCGCTCGCCCGCGGAGATGCTTCGGAGCTGGTTGCGGGTGCTGGCGTCGCGCGAGATCCCGCCGCGAGTGCACGGGGCGAATCAGCCGCTGGGGTTCCCGCTGGCGCGCGTGAGCGTACGCGACCAGCGGACGAAGTGGGGCGCGTGCTCCTCGCGCGGCAACGTTTCGGTGAACTGGCGGCTCCTCCTCGCTCCGCCCGAGGTGCTCGACTACGTGATCGTCCACGAGCTCTGCCACCTGCGCGAGCTGAACCATTCGGCGGAGTTCTGGGCGCTGCTGCGGAGCGTGCTGCCGGACTACGAGGCACCGCGCTCCTGGTTGAGGGAGCAGGGGGAATCGCTGGACCTCTGAGCGCTGCGCCATGCGCCCGGCACGCTTGCGCCTGGCGCATCGCGCGGATACTTTGCGCGCGGGGATGAGGCGGGGTCCCTTCTGACCCCAGGCACTCACGCAATGCATCACATCTCTCTCGACGAGAGCTTCTGGCGCTCGGCGGCCGAAGCCCTTGCGTCGGGCGATCCTCTCGAGGACGTCGAGCCGTCCCTGCTCGACGTCTCGCGTCTCCTCCAGCGCATCCACGAAGCGGCCGAACGCCGCCCCGGCGGCTGGCTCGCCCTACTCACGCTCGGCGCGGGCGAGGGCGAGCGCGTGGCGGGGCTCGTGCTCGCCGCCCTGCTCTCACGCCGCGGACGCCGCATCCTGCTGGTGGATCTGGCTTTCGGGGACGACACCTGGGTCCGGCTGCTCGGCGCCGAAGAGCTAGATGGGATCGTCGACCACGTCGCCTACGGCGTCGCTCCCGCCAAGCTCGTCCGCCCCACGTCGTGGGACTGCCTCTCGCTCCTCCCCGCGGGCACGGCCGCGCTGCATCCCCCGGCGATCCTCAGATCCGACAAGCTCCGCACCTGCATCGAGACCCTCGGGGCCGAGCACGACTCGGTCTGCCTCGGCCTGTCCTTCGAGGAGGCGGTGAGGTGGGGGTCAGGCGGCACCGCGAGCGTGGATCGAGCCGTCCTGATCGGCCCGCGCGGAGACGAGCTCGGCTTCGAGCACGCGATTCCACGCCTCCTCCAGCAGGGCATCGACGTGTTGGCGACCCTCGACGTGCCGCCTCCCGGCCGCTGGCGCCAGGCGCTCGGTGCGGCGCTGCCCGCGCTGCCGACCGGCCGCGTGTCGAGCGCGACGGCGAGCCCGGCCGGCGAGGACGGAGACGTCGTGGCAGCCGCGCCCGAGGACGGCCCGGGCGGAGAGCTCCCGTTGTTCGACTCCGGCTGGAAGCGACCCGCCGCTCTGGCGGCGGATCCGGAAGTGGCCGCGGACGTCGCCTTCCTGGCTGGATCGGGAAGCGGCGGAGATCGCCGGGAACAGCCCGGCGGCGGTCGTGGCCGCAGGGAGGATCCGATCGCGAGTCGAGGCTCCGCTCCCGCGAGCGGGTCGGGGCAGGGACGGCTGCAGCTCGACGAGGCGGAGTCCAGCGGCCTGCGGGAGCTCGCCTCCGGATGGGGCGCTGGCTGTTCCGGCGGGCCGGCCGCCACGGCGGAGCACGAAGCCGGCGAGGGCGAGGGCCGGTGGGTGATGACGCTCGGGGCGGTGGTCCTGTGCCTGCTCCTCGGTGCGGGCGCCTTCTGGTACTGGCGGTCCAACCAGCAGATCCCCGAGGGCCAGTTCACGTTCGTGGAGGCGACGGGCTCGGGTGCGCTCCAGGCCGCAGGGAGCGCGCAGGAGGACGTCACGAACGCGGAGGAGCCCGGCTTGACGGGATGGCAAGCCGGAGCGAACGCGGCAGAGGAGGACGAGTCGGGCCCGGAGGGACAGGCGGGCTCCGGAGAAGATCTCGCCGGTGTCGAGCCCGCAGGTGCGGAGTCGGGTGAGACCGCGGCCCCCGAAGTGCTCCCCGAAGACGCCGAGGCAGGTTCGGAGGGCCGCGTGACGGAAGGAGACACGCCGGCCGGCGAGGCCGCCGTCGACCCGGCAGCGGACGAGTCGGCCGTGACGCCGCCGGAGGAGGGCGCGGCGGGCGAGCCGGGCGCAGGCATGGATCCGCCGACGACGGGGCCGGTGCTCGGCTTCTCCCTGCACGTGGGCTCCTACCAGACGTACGACGCCGCGCGCGGCGCGGCCGGGGAGCTCCAGCGTGGCGGCCACACCGCCTTCGTGGTGCCGGTCCTCCTCGAGGGCAAGGGCCAGTGGTATCGCGTCTTCGTGGGGGCGACCGCGGACGGAGCTTCTTCACAGGCGGAGCTCGCCCGCGCGCTCCAGCAGGGGGTCGTGACGGAGGGGACCGTACGCGAGACGCCCTGGGCTCTGTATCTGGGGACGTATCCCACCACCGCCGCTGCCGCCGGGGCGCTCGAGGTCCTGCAGCGCAGCGGCGTATCCGCGTACGCGGTGGGCTCGGGTCCGGTGACGCTGTACGCCGGCGCCTACGAGACGGCGGCGGACGCCGAGCTGCTCAACCGTCAACTGCGTGACCGCGGCTTCGACGCCGCCCTGGTCCGCCGACGCGCCGCGGAGGCCTCATGAAGCTCGACCGGCTCGACATCTTCGGCTTCAAGTCCTTCGCCGACCGCACGCTCCTCGACTTCAACCCCGGCATGACGGCGATCGTCGGCCCGAACGGCTGTGGCAAGACCAACATCACGGACGCGATCCGCTGGGTGCTCGGCGAGCAGCGGCCCAGCACGCTGCGTGGCTCGAGCATGCAGGAGGTGATCTTCAACGGGACGCGCGCCCGCAAGCCGCTGGGCATGGCGGAGGTGACGCTCTCGTTCTCGAACGCCTTGGGCCTGATCCCCGTCGAGTACTCGGAGGTCGCCGTGACGCGGCGCGTCTTCCGCGACGGGCAGAGCGAATACCTCCTGAACCGCACCCTCTGCAACCTGAAGGACATCCGCGACTTGTTCATGGGCACGGGCGTCGGATCCGCCGCCTACTCCCTGATCGAGGGCCGGATGGTGGACGCCATCCTCTCCGATCGCGCGGAGGAGCGGCGCCTGCTCTTCGAGGAGGCGGCGGGCGTCACCCGCTACAAGGCACGGCGCCGCGCCGCGCTGCGGAAGCTCGAGGCGACGGAGTCCGATCTGCGGCGTCTGGAGGACATCCTGCGGGAGGTGCGCAAGACGACGACCTCGCTGCGTCGCCAGGTCGGCCGCGCGCGGCGCTTCACGGACCTGCAGGAGCGGGAGCTGCGGCTGGCGGTGGCCCTCGC
>JBHENL010000217.1:0-15907 GCA_046262075.1 Gemmatimonadota bacterium | reverse complement strand
GTCCTCTCGCGGATCCAGCGCCCCGGGCGGACGTGCGCCGGTGGCTGCCGCCCGGCGGCCTGCCGTTCGATGGCGCCGGCCTGCTGGACGTGCAGCGAGAGGCCCTCGGCGGTGATTGCCTGGTCTGCGGGCTCCTGCGGGAAGGATCTTCGTCGCGCCGCGGAGCCGAGTGCTGGCCGGCGGGGTGAGCCGTTCCGCGATGAGTCCGCGGGTGGTACGTTGTCAGCGAGGCTAGAAAATGGTTGAGGTGGCGAATCCCACGCGCTCAACGGTAAGGCGATCCGGGAGCGAGGAGGCAAGACCAGGCGTGTTCACCGGACTCGTGGAGGGCCTCGGGACGATTGCAGGAAGCGACCCCGTGGCGGGGGGCCTGCGACTGCGCGTGATGCACCCTGGCTGGAGCGAGGGTCTCGGGGTGGGCGCCAGCGTGGCGGTCGAGGGTTGTTGTCTCACCGTCGTGGCGGCCGATCCCGCGGCCTTCGAGGTGGACGTGACGCGTGCGACGCTCGAGCGCACGCGCTTCCGAGATCTGCGCCCCGGCTCGCCCGTGAACCTGGAGCGGCCGCTCGCCGTGGGCGGCCGGCTGGGGGGTCACTGGGTGCAGGGCCACGTCGACGGGGTGCTGCGGGTGGAGCGCGTTGAAGGGCGCGGGGAAACCCGCTACCTTGACCTGATTGTCCCCGACGAGGCTCGCGAGCTCGTGGTGCCGCGGGGCTCGATCGCCCTCGACGGCGTGAGCCTCACGGTTCACGACGCGGGTGGCGACCCGCACGCCGCGCGCATCGCGATCATCCCGCACACGTGGACGAGCACGACCCTCTCCCGGCTCCGCCCTGGCGACGGCGTGCACGTCGAGTACGACGTCCTGGCCAGGTACGCGACCGCGGCGCGGCGCAGCCGCTTCGGAGCCGATGTCTCCTTTCCCTGACTTCTCCCGCGAGCGCCCGGCCGGCGCCGCGCCCGCGAACGCCTTCTGCACCGTCGAGCAGGCGCTCGAGGAGCTGCGCGCCGGGCGCATGCTCGTCGTCGTCGACGACGAAGACCGCGAGAACGAGGGCGATCTCATCATGGCCGCCGAGAAGGTCACGCCCGAGGCCGTGAACTTCATCAGCCGCCACGCGCGCGGGCTGATCTGCGTGCCGCTCACCGAGGAGCGGGCGGAGACCCTGAAGCTCCCGCCGATGGTCGGCGACAACACCGGGCTGCACGAGACGAACTTCACGGTGTCCGTGGACCTCCGCTACGGCACGACGACCGGCATCTCGGCGGCCGACCGCGCGGCCACGATCCGCGCCCTCGTCGACCCCACCACGGCTCCGGAGGACCTCGGCCGGCCGGGCCACGTCTTCCCGCTGCGCGCCAAGGACGGCGGCGTTCTGCGCCGCACCGGGCACACGGAGGCCGTCGTGGACCTCGCGCGCATGGCCGGGCTCCAGCCCGCCGGCGTCCTGTGCGAGATCATGGACGACGACGGGTCGATGGCTCGCCTGCCCCGGCTCCTCGAGATCGCCCGGGCGTTCGACCTGCGGGTGCTCACGATCGAGGACCTGGTGCGCTACCGCCGCATCAAGGAGAAGCTCGTCCGGCGCATCCTCGAGACGCGCCTGCCGACGCGCTACGGCGACTTCGACCTGGTGCTGTACGGGACGACCGTGAACGACGAGCACCACCTCGCGATCGTCAAGGGCGATGTGGCCGGCAAGCGCGACGTGCTCGTGCGCGTGCACTCCTCGTGCACGACGGGCGACGCGATCGGCTCGCTGCGCTGCGACTGCGGCGAGCAGCTGCGCCTGGCGCTCGAGCGGATCGAAGCCGAGGGCGAGGGCGTGCTCCTCTACATGCACCAGGAGGGGCGCGGCATCGGGCTCGAGAACAAGCTCCGCTCGTACGTGCTGCAGGACGCGGGGCTCGACACCGTGGAGGCGAACGTGCACCTGGGCTTCAAGCCCGACCCGCGGGACTACGGGATCGGCTGCCAGATCCTCGTCGATCTCGGGCTCTCGAGCCTCCGCCTGCTGACGAACAACCCGCAGAAGCGGGTGGCGCTCGAGGCCTACGGCCTCTCGTTCAGCGACATCGTCCCGCTCCAGGTGCCCTCGAACGAGCACAACCGCCGCTATCTGCAGACGAAGCGCGACAAGCTGGGACACCTGCTCTCGCCGTGACGAAGAGCGAGCGTTCCCTCCCTCCCGCAGCGCCGACGTGAGCGCCCTCTTCGAGAAGCGCGACGCCTCCCGCTCCGCCTCCGCGGGCGCTCGGGGGAAGGAAGGCTCGCGCGAGGGCGTCCAGGCCGGGCTGGACGCGGGCGAGCGCACCTGGGGACTCGTCGCGAGCCGGTTCCACGGCGAGCTCTGCGACGCGCTGGAGGCCGGAGCCCGTTCGTGCCTGGTGGCCCACGGGGCGGCGGATGGCTCCGTCCTCACCTTCCGCGTGCCGGGAGCGTTCGAGATCCCGCCCGCGGCCCGCGCGGTCCTGGACAGCGGCCGCGTGGACGCGGTGATCGGCCTCGGCGTGGTGATTCGCGGCGAGACCCCGCACTTCGACTACGTCTGCCGCGCGGTGACCGACGGGCTGGCGCGGCTCGCCTTCGAGTCCAACCGGCCGGTCGCCTTCGGAGTGCTCACGGTCGCGAGCCCGGAGCAGGCGCGGGAGCGCGCGGGCGGCGCGCGCGGCAACAAGGGCTGGGAGGCCGCCCTCGCCGCGCTCGAGATGGCGCAGCTGCTCGACCGGCTGGCCGAGGCGCCGCGCGTCGGCTTCCGGCTGGGAGCGCCGTGAAGCGCCGGACGAAGGCCCGGCGGTGGGTTCTCCAGATCCTCTACGCGTGGGAGATGCAGGACGGCCGGGGTTTGCCGGAGGTGGGGGAGCGCTTCCTCGCCGAGCGCGCGCCCGGCCCCGACGCCGAGGCCTCCGTGCGGCGCCTGCTGGACGCGCTGGCGGAGCGGGGTACGGAGATCGATGCCCTGCTCGCCGAGAGCACCACGAACTGGGAGTTCCATCGCCTCTCCGCGATCGACCGCAACATCCTGCGGCTGGCCGCCTGCGAGCTCCTCGTCTTCCCCGACGTTCCGTGGCGGGTGGCGATCGACGAAGCCGTCGAGCTGGCGCGGCGCTACGGCGGCGAGGAGTCCCCGCGGTTCGTGAACGGCGTGCTCGACGCGCTGCGCATCCGGCTCAGCCGCGCGTCGGCCCACCGCTAGTGTGCCGGGCGGCCGACGACGGCGAGTTCCGCCCGG
The DNA here is from genome assembly GCA_046262075.1 of Gemmatimonadota bacterium. Classification (GTDB taxonomy): domain Bacteria; phylum Gemmatimonadota; class Gemmatimonadetes; order JACCXV01; family JACCXV01; genus JBHENL01. The sequence continues at coordinate 12,674 of JBHENL010000217.1, read as the reverse complement.
GCCACGCGAACGCTCGGGCGCCCGAGACGGAGCAGGCGATGCGCGTGGGGCTCTTCTCGGACGTGCACGGGAACCTGCAGGGGCTGCGTGCCGTGCTCCATCGGCTGGCCCGTGAGGGGGTGGACCGCACGGTCTGCCTGGGCGACGTCGTCGGCTACGGCGGGGATCCCGAGGCCTGCGTCGAGCTCGTTGCGCAACGCGCCGACGCGTGCGTGATGGGGAACCACGACCTCGCGATCCTCGAGCCCGCCTTGCGCCGGGGCTTCAACCCCGCGGCGCGCGCGGCCGTCGACGCGCACGCGGAATGGCTGCGGCCGGAGCATCATGCCTGGCTGCGAACGCTGCCGCTGGTCGAGGCGGAGGGATCGGCGGCGGAGCCGAGCGAGGCCCTCTTCCTCACCCATGCCACCCCCGGCGAGGCCGCCCCGTTCACCTACCTGCTCACGTCCCGGCAGGCTGGCGCGGCGCTGGGCGCCTTCCGCGAGCGCTTCGCCGCCGTCGGCCACACCCACGTGCCGGTACTCTTCGAAGAGGTTGCGGGAGACGCCGGGTCGTGCGCAGAGATGCGCGAGCGGAGCTGGCGCGCGGCGCCGCCCGATCCGGCGGACCCGGCGGCGAAGGAGCTCGGAGTGGCCGAGGACGCCCGGGCGATCGTGAACCCCGGCAGCGCCGGACAGCCTCGAGACGGCGACCCGCGGGCCGCGTGCATGGTGCTCGACCTGGCCAGCGGCCGCGTGCGCGCCCTCCGGGTGGAGTACGACGTGCCCGCGGCCCAGACGGCGATCCGGCGGCGGGGGCTGCCGCCCGTGCTCGCGACACGCCTCGCGGTGGGCCGCTGATGCGGGTGCTGATCGTGAACTGGCACGACTGGACGCATCCGCACGCCGGGGGCGCCGAGTTCCACCTGCGGGAGCTCGTCGCGCAGTGGAGCGCGTGGGGCCACGAGGTCACGCTGCTCGTCGCCGGAGAGCGCGGCAAGCCCGGCGAGGAGGCGCTCGAGGGCGCCCGCGTGCTCCGTGCCGGCAGCCGCAAGACCTTCAACTGGGTGCTTCCCGCCGCCTACCGACGGCTGCGGGAAGAGCCGTTCGACCTGGTGATCGAGGATCTGAACAAGATCCCGCTGTACCTGCCGCTCTTCGCGCGCCGTCCCGTGCTCGCGCTCGTCCACCATCTGTTCGGGGCCACCGCGTTCGTCGAGACGAACGCCGCGGTGGCCGGCTACGTGTGGCTCGGCGAGCGAGGGCTGGCCGCCGCGTACCGGGACGTGCCGTTCGTGGCGGTGTCCAACTCGACCCGCGAGGACCTGATCGACCGTGGGATCCCACCCGAGAACGTGGAGGTGGCGCACCAGGGCATCCGCTTTCCTCCCGCGGGCCTGGCGGTGCCGCGCTCACTCCACCCGCAATTCGTGCACCTGGGCCGCCTCAAGCGCTACAAGCAGGTCGAGCTGGCGCTGCGCGCGTTCGCCCGGGTGCTGCCCGCCGTGCCGCGCGCGCGGCTCGCGATCGCCGGCAGCGGGGACTACACGGCGGAGCTCGTCCGGGAGGCGGGGCGGCTGGGCCTGGGAGATCGCGTGACGTTCCATGGCTGGATGGACGAGGCCGAGAAATGGCGGCTGATGGCCGAGAGCTGGGGCTTCCTCTACACGAGCCCCAAGGAGGGGTGGGGGCTCGGGAGCGTCGAGGCGCAGGCTGCCGGCGTGCCGGTCGTCGTCAGCGATTCGCCCGGCCTGCGGGAGACGCTCGTGCCCGGCCGGACGGGCTTCCTCGTGCCGCACGGCGACGTGGACGCGCTGGCGGAGCGGCTGCGCGCCCTGGCGTCGGACCCGCTGCTCGTGGAGCGGATGGGCGCGGAAGGGCGTGCGCACGCCGCGCAGTTCTCCTGGGAGCGCGCCGCCCAGCGGCTCCTCGACGCGTGCGAGCGCCGGCTGCGCTGGGGACGCGTGGAGCGGGAGCTCGAGCATGCCTCGGCTTGAGCCCACCGCCGCCGCCGGCGCGCCTCCCGGGGCGGCCGTGCCCGGCGCGCCGCGCGCGCAGGGTGTCGCGCTGCCGGCCGGTCGCCCGCAGGATCCCGCCCCGGTGCCGTTCGCCCGGGACTTCGCGGTGATCGTGCCGGCCTTCGACGAGGAGGAGAACGTCCGTCCGCTCGCGCAGGCGCTGCGGGAGACGTTCGAGCGGCACGGGCTCGGCGGCGACGTGGTGCTGGTGGACGACGGGAGCCGCGACCGGACGCGCGAGGTGGCGCAGGCGGTGGAGTGGCCGGTCTGGAGCGTCGTCGCGCACGGGCGCAATCGGGGGAAGACCGAAGCCCTGCTCTCCGGTGCGGCCGCGACGGACAAGGCCGTGATCGTGCTCTTCGACGCCGACCTGCAGCACAGCCCCGAGGAGATCCCGCGCTTCCTGCGCAAGCTCGCCGAGGGCTACGACATGGTCACTGGCCGCAAGCTGGGCGCGTACCAGAAGCGGGGCGTCTCGGGGGTGTACAACGCGCTCTGCCGCGGCCTCTTCGGCGTGCCGGTGCACGACCTGAACTCGATGAAGGCCTTCCGGCGGGAGGTGCTGGCGGAGGTCCCGCTGCGACACGACTACCACCGCTTCTTCGCCGTGCTCGCGCACGACCGCGGCTTCCGCCTGGGCGAGATCGACGTGGCCCTGCACCCGCGCCTGCGCGGCACATCCAAGTACCGCGGCTCCGGGCGGATCGTGGCCGGCTTCCTGGACCTGCTCGCGGTCAAGTTCCAGCTGTCGTTCATGGAGCGCCCGCTGCTCTTCTTCGGCACCGGCGGGGGGCTCCTCGCACTCCTGGGCGGCGGGGTGGGGGCCGTGGCGCTCTACCAGCGCTTCGGGCTGGGGCAGGGCTACCGGCCGTTGGCCTACCTGGCGGGGCTGCTCGTGCTGCTCGGCGCGCTGGTCTTCGCGCTCGGCTTCCTGGCCGAGGGGATTGGCCAGGTGCGCGACCGCGTGGATCACCTGGAGCGCGGGCTCCGCAGCCACCGCGCCGCCGCCGCCGCAGACCGGCATCGGCGCGAGCGCTCCACGCAGGGCGAGGGGCCGGCGCGCCTGGACGGCTGACGTGAGCCCGCCCCGCCGCCGGAGCGCCGGCCCGCGCCGGGAGCGCCGGGGCGGAGGCAGATCGGCCGGTCGTGCGGGGGATCCGGCGGCGGCGCGGCGGCGGCTGGCGAAGGACGCCGCGCCCGGCTCCGCGTCCGAGCTCGACGTGCCCGCGGCCACCCCGGGCCGGCGTTCGGATCGCCGCCTCCTGCTCCTCGCGCTGGGCCTCTTCCTGCCGCTGGGCCTGGTGCTGTTCGACCCCCGCCTCTTCACGGGCGGCGACAACGTGGTCTACTGGCTGCTCGCCGAGGCGCTGGCCTCCGGGCGCGGATACGTCACGCTGTACGAGCCCGGCGTGCCGCCGCACTCGTTCTATCCTCCCGGTTACCCCGCCTTGCTCGTGCCGGTCTTCTGGCTCTTCGGGGGCAGCCTGATCGCCGGCAAGGCGATCTCGTTCGCCTCCGCGATCCTCGCACTCGCGCTATCGGCCGCCTACCTGCGGCGGCGGCTCCCGCGCGGCGCCGACCGCACGCCCGCCCTGGCCGCGGCCCTGCTGCTGACCGCCACGAACGTGACCTTCCTCACGTACTCGCACTGGACCTTGAGCGACATGCCCTTCCTGGCGGTGAGCCTCGGCGCGCTGCTGCTGGCGGAGCGCGAAGAGGGCGGGGCGAGGGTGTGGCTGCCGGCTGCTGCGCTCGCCGCCGCGGCGTACCTGATCCGCACCGCGGCCCTGCCGCTGTGCGCTGCCGTGGCCTGGTCGGTCTGGCGCAACCACGGCCGGCGCGCGGGCGTGGCCGCGGCGGGCCTGACGCTCGCCGTGGCCGGCGCATGGAGCGCGCGCAACGCGCTCGTGGCGCCCGAGGCGCCGGGGTACCTGGCGCAGTTCCTGCTCGTGGACCCCTACGATCCCGGTAAGGGCTCCCTCACCGCGCTCAGCCTGCTGGGGCGCGCGCTCGTGAACTTCGATACGTACGCGATGCTCGAAATACCGCGGCTGGTGTGGCCTTTCCTCCCCTCCTTCGGCGTGCCGCCGCCCGGCTGGGCGCGTGTCCTGGGCGTGCTCCTCCTGCTCGCCGTGGCCATCGGCTTCGGGCGGCAGGTGGCGGCGCGAGGCGTGCGCGCAGGGGAGCTCTACGTTGTGCTCTACGCCGGCGTGCTCGCGGCCTGGTTCTGGAGCGGGGACCGCTTCCTGATGGCCGTGCTGCCGCTCGTCCTGTCGTACGCGGCACTCGGCGCGGCCTGGGCGGCGCGGGCCGCCGGTCGCGCCCTGCCGCGCCGGGCGGGGCGCGTCGCCGCTCCCTCGCGGCGCCAGGCGCCGACCGGCCTCGAGGCGCCGAAGGGCTCGTGGCGGCGCTCGGGCGTCGTGACGGTCGGGCTGCTGCTCGGGCCGAACGTGGCGCACGCGGTGCTGGCGGCACCCGCACAGCTCGCCGTCACGGCCAGTCACCTGCGGGGTGAGACGCTCGCGGGCTACGCCTGGTTCGAGCGGGACTACTTCGAGGCGCTCCTCTGGATCCGCGAGAACGCGCCGGCCGAGGCGCTGGTCGTCTCGCGCAAGCCGCAGATCACGTACTACCTGTCCGGACGGCGCAGCATCCTCTATCCCTACGCGGCTCCCGACAGCATCGAGGCGGCGGTCCGCGCCTCTGGAGCGCGTTACCTGGTCCTGGATCGCCTCGGCATGTCCGTGGACATGTACCTGATCCCGTACCTGCGCAGCTACCTCCCGAACTACACGGTCGTCCACGCCGGCGGCGACCCGCCCACGGCCGTCCTCGAGCGCGTGCGGTGAGGCCCGAGATGCGCGTCCTCCACGTCGTCACAGCGTTTCCGCGCCACCCCGACGACGTGATCACTCCCTGGCTGTGGCAGACCCTGCGCGCGCTGCGCCGGGAGGGCGTGGCCTGCGAGGTCCTGGCGCCCGCCTACCGGGGAAACGGCCGCGAGGCGGCGGGGGACCTTCCGGTGCACCGGTTCCGGTACGCGTCGCCGGCGCGTCTCGAGACGCTCACGCACGACGAGACCACCCCCGACCGGCTCGGGCGCAACCCGGCGTACGCCCTGCTGCTCCCCGGGTACGTGGCCGCCGGCTGCCTGGCCGCCGCGCGGCTGCAGCGCCGGCGTGGCTACGATGCGGTGCACGTGCACTGGGCGGTGCCGCACGGGCTCATGGGGCTGGCGGCGCGCGCCGCCGGCGCACGCGCCCTGGTGACCACCTTCTACGGCGCGGAGCTGCGCTGGGCCGAGAGCCGCTTCCCGCCGGCGCGGTCGTTTTTGAAGGTGTACTGCCGCGGGGGTACATTGGTGGCCATCTCGAGCGACACCGCGCGCTGGCTCGCGCGCTACACGGCGCGCCCCGTGCACGTGGTTCCGTATCCCTCGGCGTTGCCGGACGTGGCGCCGGGGCGTGTGGGCCGGGGGGGGGACGCCACGGTGCTGTTCGTCGGCCGTCTCGTCGCGCGCAAGGGCGTGGCCAACCTCCTGCGCGCGGCCGCGCTGCCGGGCAGGTCGTTCCGGGTGGAGGTGGTCGGCTTCGGCCCCGAGGAGCGGCCGCTGCGCGCCCTCGCGACCGAGCTCCGGCTGGGGGATCGCGTCGAGTTCGCGGGCCGCGTCTCGGCCGCGGACCTCGCCCGGCGCTACGCGGCCGCCGAGGTGTTCGCGCTCCCGGCGACCGTCGACGCCCGCGGTGACACCGAGGGGCTGGGCGTCGTGCTGCTCGAGGCGCTCGCGCACGGCGTGCCCGTGGTCGCGACGCGGCGGGGCGGGATCTCCGACATCGTGCAGGACGGGGAGACCGGGCTCCTCGTGGAGGACGACGAGCCGCGCTCGCTGCGCGCGGCGATCGAGCGTCTGCTGGAGGACCCCGCCCTCGCGCGCCGCCTGGCGGAGGCGGGCGCCGAGCGCGTGCGCCGCGAGTTCAGCGCGCAGGCGGTCGCGGCCCGTCTCGCCGCGGTGTACCGGGACGCCGCCGGCGCGCGAGGCGAGGATCCGGCGCGCGCGGGCGCCGTGGCCGCGGGACCCGCGGCGAGGGGGAGCGGCCGGTGAGCTGCCAGGCGCAGAGCGTCCGCGGCCACCGCGAGAGCGAGCGCTGGGAGGAGCTCTACTTCCGGACGCGGCGTGCCCGTTGGCTGCGCCGCGGGCGGATCCGCCCCTTCGGCCTGCGGCGCGGCGAGCGCGTCGTGGAGATCGGCTGCGGGGACGGGCTGAACCTGGCGGTCCTGCGCGCGCAGGGCTTCCGGCGCCTGGTGGGCACCGACCTCTCCCTGCCGCTCCTCGCGCGCGTCCGGGCGGCGCCGGTGTTCGCGGCGGATCTCTTCGCGCTTTCGGTGCGAGACGCCGGGACCGACGTCTTCCTGGTCGACAGCGTGCTGCACCACGTCGTGCCGCTGGCGCCTGCCCTGGGCGAGCTCTTCCGCGCGCTGCGACCGGGCGGCAGGCTCTGCATCCTGGAGCCGCGTCCGAGCCTGCCGCGCAGGCTGCTGGAGGGAGCGATGGACCGCGTTCCGTTCCCGCCGCCGCTGCGGGCGCGGCAGCTCACCTATTTCGAGGAACGGGACGTGGACCACGCCTGGAATCGCTACTTCCCGACCTTCCGCGCGGACCTCGAGGCCGCGGGCTTCACGATCCTGCGCTGGCGCCCGCTGCCCTTCGGCGTGGCCGTCACGTGCGGCCGACCCTGACCTGCTGAGAGCCGGCTCCGTGGCCCGCTCCCGACGCCGCGCGCGCTCGCGTGGCCGCGCGCGCTCGACCTCCGATCCGCGGCCGCCGCCCGGCACCGCCGCGCCGGCCTCTACGGGCCGCGCCGCCGCCACGCCACGGCCGGCCAGTCGCGGCGCGGGAACCGAACGCCCGCGCCGCGGGGCGCTGCCGGAAGCGGGGTTCGCGCTGGCCTTCGCCGCGGCGTGCGGGCTCCTGGCGCTGGTCTTCTTCCGCGAGTTCGTGCTCCGCGGCGGCACCATGCCCTTCGGCACCGACATGCTGGAGGAGGCCTACCCGCTCCGCAACTTCGCGGTCGAGGAGCTGCGCGCCGGGCGTCCGTTCCCGGTCTGGAACCCGTTCGCGTATTCCGGAATTCCGTTCCTCGAGACCCTGCCGTATCCCGTCTTCTATCCCACCAGCCTGCTCTACTTCGTGCTGCCGCTGGGCCGCGCCATCGGCTGGACCTTCGTGCTGCACTTCGCGGCCGCGGGTGTCTTCATGTTCGCCTTCGCGCGGCGGCTGGGCGTCTCGCGCTGGGGCGCCGCGCTGGCCGGACTGGCCTTCCTGCTGAACGGCTACACCGTGTCGCACCTCTACGCGGGGCAGGACGGGCGGATGTTCGCGATGACGCTGATCCCGCTCGTCTTCTTCTTCCTGCGAGTCGGGCTCGACACCGACCGCCTGGGTCCCTACCTGCTGATGGGCGGAGCGGTGGCGCTGCAGGTCTTCACGCCTCACGTGCAGGTGATGTACTTCTCCTCGCTCGCGGCCTGCGCGTACGTGCTCGTGGAGGCGCTCGCGCGCTGGCGGCGGGACGGCGCGCGGCCGGCGCTGGCGACGCTCGGTCGCTTCGCCGCCGGATTCGGCCTCGCCGCGGGGGTGGCCGCGGTCCAGCTGTGGCCGACGCTGACGTTCCTGCAGTGGGCCGTCCGCGGGGCGGAATCCGGATACGCCTATGCGTCCTCGTGGGCGCTGCCCGCGGGTGAGCTCACGGCACTCCTGATCCCGGACCTCGTGGGCAGCCTCGACTCCTACTGGGGAGCGAACCCCTTCAAGCTGCACACGGAGTACCTCGGCGCCGTGCCGCTCGTGCTCGCGCTCGCCGCTCTGCTCTGGGGCGCGCGGGGACACACGCTCTTCTGGGCGCTGCTGGCGGTCGCGGGGGTGCTCTTCGCGTTGGGCGCCGCCACGCCCGTGCATCGGATCGCCTACGAGATCGTGCCCATGATCCGGAGCTTCCGCGCGCCAGCGATGATGCTCGGGGTCGTGGCGTTCGCCGTGGCCACGCTAGCCGGGATCGGCTTCGATGCCGCGGCTGCCGCGGGCCGGGAGCGGGATGCGCCGGGCGGCGCGCGGGCCTGGCTCTTCCTGGGTGCGGCAGGCCTCGTGCTCCTCGCGTGGCTGCTGGCGGTGGTCTCGCCCCAGGCCCTGGCCGGGCTGGCGGGGGACGCCGGCACCGGCCGCGGCGCCGCGCGCGCCGCCTCGCTCGCCCGGCTTCCCGTCAGCCTGGGGGTGACGGCGCTCGCCTGGGCGGGTGCCGCGGCCCTCCTGTGGTGGGGGCTGGCGCGGAGCCGGCTGCGGCCCCCGCTCGTCGCCGGAGCCGTGGCCGTGCTCCTCGTCACCGACCTCTGGCGGGTGGACGCGCGCTACCTGGACGTCGTCGAGGTGGACCGCGCGTTCGCCGCCGGCTCCGCCGACGAGTTCCTGCAGCGGCAGGACGGTCCCTTCCGCATCCTCGCCCTGCCCGGAACGCTCGGCCCGAACGAGGCGATCCTGCACCGGTTGGAGGCGGTCTGGGGGCTCCAGAAGTTCCGGCTGCGGTGGTACGACACGCTGCTCGGCGGCTCCGCGGCCGCGAACGTCGGCCGGCTGCCGCTCTGGCGCGTCCTGAACCTGCGCTACGTGATCAATCCGACGTCCGTGGACGCCCCCGGGCTCTCTCCGGTGCACGAGGGGCCCCCGGCCGTCCTCGCCTGGGAGGGCGAGGCCCCGCGCGCCTGGGTGGCCCGCGAAGCGCGGGTCGTCGACGACTCCGAGGCGCTCGCGCGCCTCTCCGACCCCGCCTTCGACGTGGGTGGCGTGGCGCTGCTGGCGGAGCCGCTCCCGCTCGATGACGCCGCCCCGACGCCGGAGGGCGCGAGGGGCGCCAGCGCGGCGCGGGGCAGCGTCCGCTATCTCGAGTACCAGCCCAACCACCTCCTGGCGGAGGTGACCTCCCCCGCACCCGGCTACGCGGTCTTCTCGGAGGCCTACCACCCCTACTGGACGGCCACGATCGACGGCGAGACCGCGCGCGTAGTCCGCGCCGACCTGGCTTTTCGCGCCGTCCCGGTCCCCGCCGGTACGCACCGCGTCCGCATGGAGTACCGTCCCCGAGCGTTCGAGCGGGCGCGCTGGGTCTCGCTGGCGACCCTCGCCGCGGCCCTCAGCTACGGCCTGGCCGGGGGCCTGGGTGGGCGGCGCGGGCACGTGGCCCGCCTCCGCGGCACCTGAGGCACGGGTTGCACGTGCGCTGGCGCCGCGTCGCCGAGCTGCTGGCCCTGGGAGTGATCCTCTACTTCGCCGGCTCCTACCTGTCCGCCCATTGGCAGGAGGTGCGCCGGCACCCGTGGGAGCTCTCGGCGGCTCCACTGGCGGCGGCCACGGCACTGGCGGCGGTGGCGCTGGTGGTCTTCGGCGCGCTGTGGGCGAGGCTCCTGCGCGCCTCGGGCGAGCCCGTCGCCATGGTCGACGCGCTGTCGCTGTGGTTCGTCTCCAACCTCGCGCGCTACGTCCCGGGCAAGGTGTGGCAGATCTCCGGGATGGCCTACCTGGCGCGCCGGCGGGGAGTGCGCGCGCTGCATGCGGTAGGCGCGAGCCTGCTCCTGCAGGTGCTCGTGCTCGTCACTGGGGTCCTGCTGCTGGCGGCGTGGCTTCCCTCGGAGCTGGCCTCCGCCTACGGCGCGGGCGCCGCCGGGGTCGCGATCGGCTGTGCGGTCGTGGTGGCCGTGCTGTTCCTCTCGCCGCTCTTCGACCGGGGCCTCGCGCGGGCCGCGGCGCTGGTCGGGCAGAGCGGGGCGGTGACCACCCTCTCGATCCGGCGCAAGCTCGCCTTCGGAGCAGGGACCGCCCTGGCGTGGGCGCTCTACGGGACTGCGTTCTGGCTCTTCCTGCGCGGCACGCTGGGCGAGGCGCCGCCCGCCATGACCTCTGCCGGGATCTTCGTCGCCGGATACCTGGGCGGCTTCCTCGCGTTCTTCACGCCCGGTGGGCTCGGCGTGCGCGAGGGTCTCTACCTGCTGCTGCTGGAGCCCTACTTCCCGGCGTCGGTGGCGCTCTCCGCCGCGCTGCTCTCGCGGGCCTGGCTCACGGCGATCGAGCTCCTGCTCGCCGCAGCGGCCGGCGTCGCCGGGCGTCGGCACCGGGTGCCGATCCGCGCGCGAGCGGCCGGGGCCTCGCTGGATGGGTAGCGCCTGCGTCATCATCCCCACGTACAATGAGCGCGAGAACCTGCCCCGGCTCGTGCCCGAGGTGCTGGAGCAGTCGCCGGAGCTCGACGTCCTGGTCGTGGACGACGGCTCGCCGGACGGGACGGGGCGGCTGGCGGACGAGCTGGCACTCCGCGAGTCGCGCATGAACGTCATCCATCGCCCGTCCAAGCTCGGACTGGGGACGGCGTACGTGGCGGGGTTCCGCTGGGCGCTCGAGCGCGGATATCGGCTGATGTTCGAGATGGACGCCGACTTCTCGCACGACCCGCGGCACCTGAACGAGTTCCTCACGCTCGCGAGCGACGCGGACCTGGTACTCGGCTCGCGCTACCTGAACGGCGTCACCGTAGTGAACTGGCCGATGCGGCGGCTGATCCTCTCGTACGCCGCCAACGCCTACGCGCGTGCGGTGACGGGAATCGACTCCAGCGACCTCACGGGAGGGTTCCGCTGCTACCGGCGGGAGGTGCTGGAGGCCGTGGACCTGGGCAGCGTGCGCTCGAGCGGGTACGCCTTCCAGATCGAGATGACGTACCGCGCGGCGCGGCGTGGCTTCCGCGTCCGCGAGACGCCGATCATCTTCGTCGATCGGAACGTGGGGCAGAGCAAGATGTCGAGGCGCATCATCTGGGAGGCCGCATGGATGGTCTGGCGGCTCCGGCTGTGGAGCCTGCTGGGGAGGATCTGAAGCGGGTGCGCGGCGGTGGCCCGCCGGTGGCGGCGGCGTGAGCGAACAGCTCGCGGTCCTGAAGATCGTCGCGACGCGGCTCGAAGGGGCCGCGATCCCCTACATGGTGAGCGGCTCGACGGCGCTGAGCTACTACGTCCAGCCGCGGATGACGCGTGACATCGACATCGTCGCGGATGTTGCCGTCGCTCGTGCCGAGGAGCTCGCGGAATTGTTCGAGGCGGACTTCTACTGTGACCGAGCGGCGATCCGCAGGGCCATCGGCGAGCGCGGGACGTTCAACCTGGTCCACCTCGCATTCATCGTGAAGGTGGATTTCATCGTCCGGAAGGACAGCCCATATCGCCGGGAGGAGTTCGCCCGCCGCCGCCGCGTGCGGGTGGATGGGACGCCGATCGTCCTCGTGGCCGCGGAGGACCTGCTGTTGTCGAAGCTGGCTTCGGCGAAGGAAAGCCGCTCCGAGATCCAGCTCGCGGACGCCTGCATCCTCGCCGAGTCCGTGCGCGAGATCGATTGGCCGTACATCGAACGCTGGGCGGCGAGCCTCACACTGACCGAGCTGCTCGCGGAGGTCCGCGCGTGAACGACAGGGAGCCCGCGGTCGCGCGGCTGGTTCAGCGGCTGCTGCTCGAACGCTCGGGAGACGAGCGGCTGAAGATGGGCTGCGCCATGTTCGACGCCGCCCGGGCTCTCGTGATCGCGAGCCTGTCGATCGAGAGCGAGACGTCGCCCGCGGCCGACCTGCGCAGGAGCCTCCTTCTGCGGACCTACGGGCGGGACTTGCCGCCCGACGTCCTCGCCGGCGTGGTGGCGCGCCTCGCGCGGGATCCCGCTGGCGAACCTACTCCGGCGCATCCGACCGCAGCCGCCGCCTGCGGCGTACCGGCCGGGCGCCGTGCCGTTGGGCTTGCCGCCGGAGTGCCGCCTCTCGCCTCCGGCGCTCTCGCCGGCGCGCCCTTCACGAAGATGTCCGGAGGCGGGAACGACTTCGTCGTCTTCGACAACCGGGATGGCTGGTTCCCCGCGCGGCGGCGCGACGTCGTCGCGGCGCTCTGCGCGCGTGGCACCGGGGTCGGCGCCGACGCGGTGCTACTGCTCGAGAGCTCGGGAGGGGCGGGCGCCGACTTCCGGATGGTGTACTACAACGCCGATGGGGGAGAGGCGCCGATGTGCGGCAACGGCGCACTGTGCATCGCGCGCTTCGCGCGCGCGCTGGGGCTCGGCAGGGACGGTGGCGTCGTCTTCGAGACCGGGGCGGGGCGCTACCGCGCGGAGGTCTCCGAAACGGAGCCCGCGCGCGTTCGGCTCGCGATGCGCGATCCCGGCCGGGTCGATGCGGAGCTGCGCGAGATCGTCGCCCGTGGCTACGAACGCGCCGGCTTCGCCGACACGGGAACGCCGCACCTGGTCGTGCTGGTCGACGACGTGCACGCGGTGGACGTCGCCGCCGAGGGCGCCGCGCTCCGCCACCACCCCCTGTTCCAGCCCCACGGCCTCAACGTGAACTTCGTCCAGGCGCTCGGCCCCTCCGAGCTCGCGCTGCGCACCTACGAGCGCGGAGTGGAGGCCGAGACGCTCTCCTGCGGCACCGGCTCCACGGCGGCGGCGATCCTGACCGAGCTGTGGGGCCTCACGCGGCCCCCCGTCGTGGTGCACCCGCCGGGCGGTTGCGCCCTCACGATCGGCTTCGAGCCCGGCACGTCCGGCGCGGCTCGCTCAGTCACGCTCGAGGGCGACGCGCGCGTGGTCTTCGAGGGCCGACTC
>JBHENL010000216.1:0-3412 GCA_046262075.1 Gemmatimonadota bacterium | reverse complement strand
GCGCAGGGGGATGCGCACGAAGAAAAGCTGCCGCCCCGCCTCCGTCTGGGCACGCCCCACGCGGCCGGCGGGGGCACGCATCGCCGCGACGGCGATACGCGGCAGGAACTGCAGGTCCTCCGCCGGCAACAGAGAGAAGCGGCTGCGCACCACCCCGCCCTCGTCGCTGACGACGACCGCGGAGGGGAGCGGCAGGTCTCGCAGCGGGGTCTCGGTCCAGGCCAGGAATGCCGCACGCTCGCCCGTCACCCCGAACGCGGCGAGGCGGTCGGTCGCCTCAGCGAGGCGCTCCCCGGCGAGCCGCAGATTGTACTCGACCCACTGGTTGGTGGGGACAGCGACCTCTTCGAGCCGGTCGGCCATCGCCTGCCGCACGCCCCACAACCGTCCCGCACCGTATGTGGTCACAGCGGTGACGCCGGAGAGGAGCCCCACGACGATGGCCGGAGCCAGGATGCAGCGAGTCCATTCCCGCCCCGCTAGCCGGGGCGAAGCGGTCCACCCGGCAAGCCCCAAGGCGCCGGCCAGCAGCATCGCCCACAGACCGAGTACGAGCGTCGACGCCGATACGGCGGCTCCCTCACGGGCGAAGTAGAGAACGCACGCCAGCGCGAGGAGCAGGGCCGCGGCCAGGGCCCATCGCCAGCCGGGGAGAGCGTCGTCACGGCCTTCCCCGACTGCGGCCCCCGCGAGGCTCACGCCTGCCGCTCCCGCGAGCCTCACCACCGCCGCCACTGAGAGCAGCGCCGCGGCGGCCAGCGAGGCTAGCGCCGCGAAGAGAACTGCGCCTTCAGCCGTGGAGTAGAGGTTGGGGCGGAGCAGGAGCTCGGTAGAGGTGTCGCGGACGAGAGCCGTCGCCGCGCGAACGAGCGGCACCCGCCCGAGCACCCCCGCGATGAAGAGCACCGCTACGACGATGAGCGGGAGCAGGGCGCGCGGCGCCCGCGGCGAGGCTCCTCGCATTGCCGATGGCTCCGGTGACCATCCCGCCGGGGCTGTGCGGAATGCGTCGAGGGCCAGCATCGCGAGCATCAACGCGGTGAGGAGTACGTCGGCCGGCGACGCGGTCAGCGGACCGAGCAAGGGCGAGCCGAAGGCGAGCGGCGAGGAGAGCGGTCCCGGTACGACGAGCTGGAGGAGATCGTCCACCGTGAAGACGAGCCGGAATGCGAGGAGGAGCGCGCCCTTGAGGACGAGGGGGAGCGCCCAGCCGCGGAGGAGCGCCCCGCTGCTGGCCGCGGAATGCCGCCGGCCGGCGCGCTCGACGGCGCGCCATGTCGAAGCTATCAGCAACGTCCAGGTTGCAATGAGCAGGAGCGCCGCGAGCCGCAATGGCACCGCCCCTCCCTCACCGCCACCCCCGGCTCTCACAACCTGAACGCGACCGAGCTCCCGGCCGGCGATCCGCAAGGCGGCACCCCCCGGAGCCACGCGCCCACTCCCGGCGGCGTCGGCAGGATGGATCTGCGGCGAGCGCGGCGTCGCGACGCCGGCAGGGCTCTCCCCGAGAGCCACCCTGACACCGGCCCGGCGCCCGAGCTCGGCCATCCACCCGGAGCGCGGCAGCGCGAGCGCCTCTACCGGGGAGCCCCGGAGCCAGGGATCCTCGAGCACGACGCGCCACTCCCGAACGCTGCCCGCCACAACGACCCCCGCACCGCTCCGATCCAGCACCATGTCTACCGCAGCACGGCCGCGCCCGAGGCGGACCACGCGTGACGAACCGCCAGGCTCGAACGTCTCGCCGAACCACGCTACGAGGGCGGCGTCGGGGCTGTAGAGCTTCACGCCCCGGCCGGTGAGGGCCAGCTGACGGAAGGCCGTGGCCAAGAGGTCGAACGCGGCAGCCGAGTCCGCCGGAGGGAGTGCCGGACCGATGCGCGTCACGAGCTCGCGGTGGAGATGCGCGTCCTCACCCAGACGCCTCTCCGCGGCGCGCTCGACACTTGCCACCGCGGCGGCATCCCCGCCGCTACGCACGACGGGAAGCTGGTGCAGCAAGAGGGCCAGCACGGCACCGGCGAGCAGCAGGTGCTCCCAGCGGCGTGAGGTGCGTTCGTCCCGCCTCAGCCCCAGCAAAGCCAACAAGAGGGCGACCGTTGCGGCGGCGAGCGTAAGCGGGCTCGGCTGGACGAACGCCGGAAGGGGCAGAAGCTTGGCCAGGAAACGGAGCACGGCCCCCGTGCGGCCCGACCCGGCGGGTCCCCTGCCCCAACGCGGAGAGCCCAGGCGGATCAGCGCGTCCCTCCTCCGGTTCCGCTCCCCTCCCCCCCCTCCTCCTCCGCCCCGGCGCCCGGCGGTAGGACGTTGAAGTAGAAGTTGCCCGTCACGGTGAGATCGGGCTCGGGAAACCCCGGAGGCAGGGGCTCGAAGACGGCCGCCCCGCGGACGGCGTCAGGTGCGACGTGACGCAGCTCGAGCACGCCGTCGTGGCCGGTAATGGCGATCGATTTCAGGGTCCCGTCGGGCATGATCGTGAACCGCACCTGCGTGGCCCACGCCGCGATCCCGTACCAGAAGGCCGTCGGGAGGATCGTCCAGGTATAGTCCTCGATCTGACGCTTGAGGCGCAGCATGTAGGGCGCGTAGTCCCAAGCGTACGTGCTCAAGCTGAACTCGCCCTCGTACCGCGCGCGCGTGAGCCGGTTGTCGACCTGCGGCAGACCGCGCGCACCTCCGCCACCCGGCGGCGGCCGCGGCAGGTTGGCCAGCGGGCGGCGCGGCATCTCGAGGCGCTGGTCACCCATGGCGCCCTCAGGTCGAGCGCGTGAGGGTCGGGACGTCCGGGGCGGCGTCGTTCCAGGAGAGCTGGCGCGAGCGAGATCCTCGGCATCCGGAGGCGCGGGGCCCGTAGCGGGCGGCTGGAGGGCGCCCTCGGCGGCGGAGCCTGGTGCGGTACGGCGCTCGCTTTCCCCACCTCGGGTCGCCGGCGCTTCGGTGGCCGCGGCAACACCAGGCGCTCCGGCAGGAGGAGAAGGCGGAGAAACTTCCCCCGCTGAGGAGCGGCCCGTTCCCGGCGCCCCACGTCCGCCCTCACCGGCCTCCGCGCTGGGAAGCGACGTGATCCCGCGCTGGAATGGAGCGCCCTCGGGCAGCGTGCGCGGAGCGCGATCCGCCGCCTGGGACGCGCGATCCGAGACCAGGGACGTGGCCTCGTCCGGTTCCGACGCCGCGCGCGGCTGGCTCTCGACGAGCCGGAACGTCATGGTCTGCGGCGCCCGCACGAGCGCCGCGGCTGCCCCGGAGGGCTCGCGCGGCGTAACCAGCCCGGTGAGCACCAGCACGACCGCTGCTGCATGTAGCAGCAGTGAGAACACGAGCGCCGGTCCTTGAGAGTCTCGTCGCGACATGGGCTGCCGGGAGGGGCCACCTGCGGGGCGGGAGATTCCGCGGGAAAGCAGGCGGTCAACGA
>JBHENL010000215.1:0-4495 GCA_046262075.1 Gemmatimonadota bacterium | reverse complement strand
CCGCCGACGGCTCCGCGCCGCTCCCCGCACGCCGATCGAGCCGGTCCGGAACCCCGCCACCTGGACGATCCCCTGCGCGACCGCGCCCGCGGCGATGGCGGCGGCCGCCATGGCCGTGGCGCTGGTCGCGTGCGGCTACGCGGGACCGTCCGCTGGGTTCGCCGCGCTGGCCGCCGGCGGGGCCCTGCTCGGGCGGGCCGTCGCGCGCGGGAGGGGCGCGGTGCCGGTCGTGGCACTGGCCGGGTGGACCGGGTTCGCGATCGCCTTCGGCGTGCGGGGAGTGGCGGTGGTCGGCGGCGCCGGGATCGACGCGGATGCGTGGTCGCGGGCGGCGGCCGAGGGCGGGACGTTCCCCGTGGCAGGAGGGCTCCGCCTCGAGGCGGTCCGCGCGCTGCGCGCGGGGCAGTGGAGCGTCCGCGGACGGCTCGACGGGTGCACGCGCCCCTGCGCCGGGGCGGAGGCCCGCTTCGTCTGGCGCGGCGACAGCGCGCCCGTGGCGGGGGAGCGCTGGCTCGTCAGCGGCCGCCTTCGGCCCGAGCCTCTCCGGTCCCCGCCGGGCAGCCGCTACCCCCCGGCCGGACTCGGGCCGGCTGCCCGGTCGGGGGCCCTCGAAGACCCGCGGCTGCTCGAGCGCGGGCGGGCTCCCAAGGGCCCGGCGACCGCCTTCGAGGCCTGGATCCGCGGCCGGCTCGCGGCGCGCTATGGCCCCGACCTGGCGCCGCTGGCGGTCGCGCTCGTGCTCGGCGACCGGCGCGGGATCGATCCCGCGCTGACCGACGCGTTCACGCTGACCGGCACGCTCCACCTGCTGGCGGTCTCGGGGCTTCACGTCGGGTTCATGGCGGCGCTGCTGGCGATCGGCCTTTCCCTCGCCCGCCTCTCTCCCTCGGCCCGCGCGGCGTGGACCACCGTGGCGCTCGCCTCTTACGCGGGACTGGTGGGGGGTCGGCCCTCGGTCGTCCGGGCAGCGGCTATGGCGTCGCTGGCGCTGGTGAGCCGCGCCGGAGAGCGGGAGGTCTCGGCGTGGCAGTGGTGGGGCGTCGCCGCCGGCGCAATGCTCGCCTGGCGCCCGCTGGACGTCTTCGATCTCGGGTTCGCGCTCTCGTTCGGGTCGGTCGGGGGGCTGCTCGCGCTGGCGGGGCCGCTCGACCGCATGCTCCACGCCTCAGACCGGGGACCGGCGTTCCGCTGGCTGTCGGCCGGTTTCGTCGCGACCACCGCCGCCAGCGCGGGCACGCTCGTGGTTCAGTCGGCGTCGTTCGGCTGGATCGCGCCGATCGGATTCCTCGTCAACCCCATCGCGGTGCCACTCTGCGGGATCGCGCTCCCGCTGGTCTGGATCGGACTGGCACTCGACGCGGCCCTGCCCGAAGCCCTGGCCGCTCCACCGGCCAGCGCGGCGGCCGCGGCGCTCGGGGCCCTCTGCCTTCTCGTCTCGCACGCCGCGGGGTTCGCCGGCGCGTGGGTGCCCGGGCCGGTCGGGTGGGCCGGGACCTCGCTGGCCGGGCTCGGCGCGGCCTTCCTCCTCTCCCGGCGGCACCCCGGAGCGGGCGCGCTCGTCGCGGGCGCCGCGATCGCGCTGGCGCTCGCCTCGCGCGCCCCGCGACCCCCGGTCTGGGAGGTTACGTGGCTCGACGTGGGGCAGGGGGACGCGATCGCGATCCGCTTCCCGGACGGAGCCACTTGGCTCGTCGACGCAGGCCGTGCCTGGAGCGGCGGAGACGAGGGTCGTCGCACGGTGGTCCCGTGGCTTCGGCGGCAGGGGGTGCGCTCGCTGGAGTGGCTCGTGACCACCCACCCCGACCTCGACCACATCGGGGGCGCGCGGAGCGTGCTCGCGGCGATGCCGGTCCGGCGCTGGGGGAGCGGTGGCCCGGTCTCCGGGAGCGAGGCGTACCTCGACCTGCTCGCGGGGACCGGCGGAAACCGGCTGCCCCCGGCCGAGCCCCTGCGCGCCGGCCGGCGGCTGGCGCAGGGCGGGGTCTCGATCGACGTCCTGCATCCGAGCGCGGAGTGGGTTCCGCTCGATCCCTACGCCTCCCGCATCCCATCCAACGAGGGCTCGGCGGTCCTCCTCCTGAGCGCGGGATCCTGCCGGCTCCTCCTCACGGGCGACCTCGGGGAGCCGGGCGAACGGGCGCTCCTCGCCACCCTCGGGGACTCGCTCCGAGCCGAACTCCTCCACGCCGGCCACCACGGCAGCCGCCACTCGAGCTCGGCGTCGTTCCTCGCGCGCGTCCGGCCGCGGATCGCGATCGTTTCCGCAGGCGCCGGGAACCGCTACGGACACCCGCACCCCGACGCCCTCGCGCGGCTCCAGCGCGTCGGTGCCGTCGTCCACCGGACCGATCGCCTGGGGGCGATCACCGCGCGCTGCACGCCTGCCGGCTGGCGGGTCGTCTCCGAGGGCTCCTATCTTCCTTGATTCGAGGAACATTCGCCGTCGGCGGCCGGTACTGGAAGCCGACGTCCCCGCGCCGCCGGCGCGCCTCGCCTCACCGACCGACCATGGAGCGAGATGCTCGAAGAGACCGGGTACGCGACGCAGGCCACGCTGGAGGAGCGGAACGCCCGCGTGGCCGAGGAGAACGCCTTCGTGCAGGAGCTCCTGACCGAGGTGCGGAGGGTGATGGTCGGCCAGCAGGCGCTCCTCGAGGGCCTCGTCATCGGCCTCCTCTCCGACGGCCACGTCCTGCTCGAGGGCGTGCCGGGGCTCGCCAAGACGCTTGCCGTGCGCTCGCTCGCCGCGGCCATCGACTGCGACTTCCAGCGCATCCAGTTCACGCCCGACCTGCTTCCCGCCGATCTCGTCGGGACCACGGTCTACCACCCGCAGCGCGGCGAGTTCGCGGTCCACAAGGGACCCGTCTTCACGAACCTCCTGCTGGCCGACGAGATCAACCGCGCGCCGGCGAAGGTCCAGTCGGCGCTGCTCGAGGCGATGCAGGAGAAGCAGGTCACGCTGGGGGAGACCACCCACCGGCTGGCCGAGCCGTTCCTCGTGCTCGCCACCCAGAATCCCATCGAGCACGAGGGGACGTACCCATTGCCCGAGGCGCAGGTCGACCGCTTCATGCTGAAGCTCCAGGTTTCCTACCCCGCGCGCTCGGAGGAGCGCGAGATCATCGGCCGCATGTCGGGGGCCGAGGTGCCCCAGGTGCGCCCGGTGGTCACCCCCGAGCGGATCCTGCGCGCACGCGGCGTGGTCTCGGAGGTCTACGTCGACGGCAAGATCGTCGAGTACATCCTCGATCTGGTGGAAGCGACGCGCGATCCCGAAGCGTTCGATCTTGCCGACCTCGTGCCGCTCATTGCCTTCGGCGCGTCCCCGCGGGCCGGCATCTTCCTTACCCGGGCGGCCAAGGCGCATGCCTTCCTGCGCGGTCGGGCGTACGCGACGCCGGACGACGTGAAGAGCGTGGCGCGGGACGTCCTGCGTCACCGGCTTCTGCTGACCTACGAAGCGGAGGCGGAGAGTGTCGACCCGGACACGCTGCTCACACGGCTGCTGGAGCGCATCGACGTGCCGTGAACGCCCCCGAGCTGGCCCACAAGGTGCGGCTGCTCGAGATCCAGACCCGTCACCTCGTCAACGACATCTTCTCGGGCGAGTACGAGAGCGTGTTCAAGGGACGCGGGGTGGAGTTCGCTGAGGTGCGCGAGTACCAGCCCGGCGACGACGTCCGCACGATCGATTGGAACGTCACCGCCCGCCGCGGTAGTCCCTACGTCAAGCAGTTCGCCGAGGAGCGGGAGCTGACCGTGATCCTGGCGGTAGACGGCAGCGCCTCGACGCGCTTCGGCACGCAGGGGGCGCTCAAACGCGAGCGCGCGGCCGAGGTGGCCGCGGTGCTGGGGCTCGCCGCCAACCGCAACAACGACCGCGCCGGGGCGCTGCTATTCGCCGAGGGGATCGAGCGCTACGTCCCGCCCAAGAAGGGAAAGACCCACGTCCTGCGGCTGGTGCGGGACATCCTGTCGTTCGACCCCCCCGCGCGCGGCACCGACCTGGCGGGGGCGATCCGCTTCCTCACCCGCGTGCTCCATCGCCGCAGCGTGGTCTTCCTGCTGAGCGACTTCCTCGACGAAGGCTACGAGAAGCCGCTGGCCGCGCTGGCGGTGCGCCACGACGTGGTCGCGCTCGTGCTGGAAGATCGGCGCGACCGCCATCTTCCCGACGTCGGACTGATCGAGGCCGTCGAGCCCGAGTCGGGCGTGCGGCGCTGGCTGGACACGTCCTCCGAGCGCGTCCGCGAGGCCTACGCGCGAGTGGCCGAGGAGACTGCGGCCGCGCGCCGCGCGGGGTTCCAGCGGGCGGGCATCGACGCGGTGCCGCTCGACACGCTGGCCGACTGGGTGGACCCGATGCGCCGCTTCTTCGAATCGCGGGAGCGGGCTCGGACGCGGGCGCGCGGCCGGCGGGCGCGGCGATGAGGCTCCGCGACTTGCTCGCGGCCGGTCTCCTCCTCGCCCTGGCCGCGCCGCTCGGCGCGCA
>JBHENL010000214.1:0-23294 GCA_046262075.1 Gemmatimonadota bacterium | reverse complement strand
CATCACCGACGAGCTGGTGGCCTACGTGGCGGGCGGCAGCGCGAGCGTGGACCTGAGCGGCTGGAGCGGGAGCTTCGCGGTGCGCTGGTACGACCCGGTGCAGCAGACCAGCGTGACGAAGGCCTCGGTGACCGGCGGGGGTGCGCGCTCGCTTGCGCCGCCCTTCTCACCTGCCGTCCTGCACCTGAAGCGGACCTCGGGTAGCGGCTCGCTGTCGACTGGCCGGATCACGGGCCGGATCGTGCACGACGTGAACGGCAACGGCGTGCGGGACAGCGGCGAGGTGCTGATCGCGATCCCCAACACCTGCGCTTCCAGCAAGGAGCTCTCCGGCGTGCGCGTGAGCTGGACGGGGGTGCAGGCGGGGAGCGCCGAGCCCAAGCTCTGCGACCCCGGCCCCTACTACGCGTCGGGACAGATCCCCACGGGAACGTACACGGTGCAGGTGAGCGCGCCCACGGGATGGCAGGTGACGAGCCGTCAGCAGGTGGGAGTGACGGTCGCCGCGAACGTGGACACGTCGGTCTGGTTCGGCGTGCGCCAGGCCACGGCGAGCTCTCCGAGCGTCTCGATCTCGACCACCGGCATCACCGCGGGCGCGACGCTCACCGGGCCCACCAAGGTGACGGCCCAGGTCACGTCGAATCGCCCCGTGCAGCGCGTGAACTTCTATCTCGACGGCTACCTCGTGCGCGGCGACTGGAGCTCGCCGTACTCCTTGGCCGAGAGCGCGAACGTGACCCAGGCCTACGACTTCGCCGCCAGGGGCCACTCGAGCGGAGCGCACACGCTCAAGGTGGTCGTGACGGTGACGGACACGGATGGCAGCAGCGTCTCCGTGAGCAAGAGCGTGAGCTTCACCCTCCAGCTCGGGACGGGTGGGGACGACGGCGACGACGACGATGGCGACGACGATGGCGATGACGGCGGCGGCGGCGCTGCTACCTTCTCGCTGTCGAAGACCGCGATGAGCTTCACCGGACGGGCCGGTGAGTACGACGTGGCTCCGTGGCCGAACCAGAGCACGTGGCTCAGCGTCCAGGGCGGTGCGGTGACGTGGACGGCCCGCACCGACCGCGCCTGGCTGAGGGTGTACCCGGGCTCCTCGTCCTCGATGTATCGGGTCGTGGCGGTGTACTTCCGCAACACTGGGCTGAGCCGCGGCACCCATACCGGGCACGTGATCTTCGAAGCACCCGGCGCGGCGCCGGTCCAGGTCACGGTGACGGCGTACGTGAAGTAGCACCCGCGGCAGACGCGACGGCCCTCCGCGAGACGGGAGGGCCGTCGCGCAAGGGAGCCAGCCCGGCCATCTTTATGAGATGCCGTCCCGCGTCGGGGCGGCGGCCGCAAAGGCGAGAACGGGCCTGGGAGGTGCTGCCCATGGGAGCTGCGATGCAGCCCGAAGACCGCTTCTGGATGGCCAGGGCCCTCGAGGAAGCGCGCGCGGCGGCCGCGGAGGAAGAGGTCCCCGTCGGTGCCGTGCTCGTGCGTGGCGGCCGCGAGGCCGGCCGCGGCCGCAACGCCACGCGCGTACGCTGCGATCCGACCGCGCACGCCGAGGTCCTCGCGCTGCGGCAGGCAGCCGCCGGCGTGGGGGACTGGCGGCTGGGAGGGACGCTCTACGTGACGCTGGAGCCCTGCGCCATGTGCGCGGGCGCGATCGTTCTCGCCCGTGTGGCGCGCGTGGTCTTCGGGGCCCGTGATCCCAAGGCGGGGATGGTGGCCAGCCTCGGCAGCCTGCTCTCCGACCCGCGGCTGAACCACCGCTGCCGAGTGGACGAGGGCGTCCTCGCCGCGGATGCAGGCGCTCTCCTGGCGGAATTCTTCCGCGAGCGGCGCGCGTGCGCCGCGGAGCCTCTCAGCCGCTGAGGTCGGCCGCCGCCGCGGCGTCGAGGAGCCAGACGACCTCTCCCCGCGGCCGGATCGCGCGGGCCGGCACCTCGCCGGCGGGACGCTCCCCCTCGAGCGTTTGCGCCACCGCCTCGGCCTTCCCCTCCCCGGCCACGAGGAACATCACGCGCTGGGCGCCCGCGAGTCCCGCCGGCGTCAGCGTGATCCGGCCCGCGATTCCCCTGGGCGACCGGGCGGGCTCCACGGCGCGCGGGCTGCCGAGGGCCGGTGAGCCCGGGAACAGCGAGCACGTGTGCCCGTCGTCCCCGAGTCCGAGCAGCGCGAGGTCGAAGGCCGGCGGACCCGCGGGCGAGAGGGCCGTCAGCTCCTCGCGATAGGCCTCCGCGCCACGCTCGGGGCCCAGCTCGCCGCGCATGCGATGGACCCCGCCGGGAGGGATCGGCACGTGGTCGAGGAGCAGCGTCCGAGCCGCGCCGTAGTTGCTCTCCGGATGGTCGGGGGGCACGCACCGCTCGTCGCACCAGAAGACGTGCACGAGCTCCCAGGGCAGCGGGGCCGGGAAACCCTCGGCGAGGAGCTCGAAGAGCCGCCTGGGCGCGCTGCCGCCGGAGAGCACGAGGGTGAAGGCGTCACGCCCGGCGACGGGCGCCGCCGCATCGGCGATCATCCGCGCGGCGCGCCGGCAGGAGGCCTCGTGGTCCTCGGCGACCCAGCGCAGCGGGACGCCGGTCACGGGCGGCGCCAGGTGCGGTCGCCGGCGATCAGATCGTCGGCGGAAGGCGGCCCCCAGGAGCCGGCCGGATAGTTCGGGAACTGCGGCGCGGGCGTGCCGTCCCAGGCCTCCAGGAGCGGCGTGACGACGCGCCAGGACTCCTCCACCTCGTCCCAGCGGGTGAAGAGCGTCCGGTCCTGCTGAAAGCAGTCCAGGAGCAGCGTCTCGTAGGCCTCGTGCGGGTCCGCGCCGGGGAAGGCCTCCGCGTAGGAGAAGTCCAGCGTGGCGCGGCCCACCCCCACCTCCAGACCCGGCACGTTCACCTGGAACGAGAGCCCCACGCCCTCGTCGGGCTGGATCCGCAGGACCAGGACGTTGCGCGTGAGCTCCAGGACGCGCGTGTCGCTGAACATGAGGTGCGGCGGTCGCTGGAACTGGATCGCGATCTCCGAGACCTTGTGCGGCAGGCGCTTGCCGGACCGCAGGTAGAACGGCACGCCCTTCCAGCGCCAGTTGTCCACCAGCAGGCGGACGGCCACGTACGTGGGGGTCGTGGAGCCGGCGGGGACGCCCGCCTCCTCGCGGTAGCCGGGCACCGCCTCGCCGTCCAGCTCGCCGGGCCCGTACTGGCCGCGCAGCGCGAAGCGCGGCACCTCGTCGGGCGTCAGCCGCCGGACCGCGCGCAGCAGCTTGGCCTTCTCCTCGCGCACCGACTCGGAGTCGAAGGAGGTCGGCGCCTCCATGGCGATGAGGCTCAGAAGCTGCAGCAGGTGGTTCTGGAGCATGTCGCGGACCACGCCGGAGGTGTCGTAGTAGCCGGCGCGGGCGCCGATCCCGAGCGACTCCGCGACGGTGATCTGCACGTGGTCGATGTACTGGCGACTCCACAGCGGCTCGAAGACGGCGTTCGCGAAGCGCAGGACGAGCACGTTCTGGACCGTGTCCTTCCCCAGGTAATGGTCGATCCGGTAGATCTGCCGCTCGGCGAAGGCGCGCGAGAGCTGCTCGTTGAGCGCCCGCGCCGAGCTCAGGTCGCGGCCGAAGGGCTTCTCCACGACCAGGTGCGACCAGCCCCGCCGCTCGCGCTGCAGCCCGGCGGCCTCGAGCTGGCGCACGATCTCGGGAAAGGTTTCGGGAGGTGCCGCCAGGTAGAACACGCGGTCGCCCGAGCCGCCGCGCTCGGCGATCGCGTCGAGCCGGCGCTCGAGCTCGGCGTAGGCGGCGGCATCGCCGAACTCGCCGCGCACGTAGCCGATGCGCCCGGCGAACGCGGCCCACACCGCCGGATCGATCGCGCGACCCGAGGACGTCTCGACGGCCGCGCGCAGGTCGGCCTCGAACTCCACGTCCGAGCG
This sequence comes from Gemmatimonadota bacterium, assembly GCA_046262075.1. Taxonomy (GTDB): domain Bacteria; phylum Gemmatimonadota; class Gemmatimonadetes; order JACCXV01; family JACCXV01; genus JBHENL01. The sequence continues at coordinate 19,373 of JBHENL010000214.1, read as the reverse complement.
CGGCCGCCGCGCGAAGCCGATCAGGTCCAGCCCCGCCGGCAGGCGGCCGTCGCTGACCAGGTGGTAGAGCGCGGGGACGAGCTTGCGCGAGGTGAGGTCGCCGGTCGCGCCGAAGACGACGAGCGCGGGCGCGCCCGGTGTGCCCCCCTCGGTCACGTGGCGCCCTCGCGCCGGTGGACGGCGTGGCCGCCGAATTCGTTGCGCAGCGCGGCGATCACCTTCGCGGAAAAGGAGTCCTCCTGGCGCGAGGCGAAGCGGGCGAAGAGCGACTGCGCCAGCACGGGGGCCGGCACGGCGTGGTCGATCGCGTACTCCAGGCTCCAGCGCCCCTCCCCGGAGTCCTCGACGTAGCCACGCACGGCGTCGAGCCGCGGGTCGCCGGCGAAGGCGCGTGCCGCCAGGTCCAGCAGCCACGAGCGCACCACGCTGCCGTGGCGCCAGAGCTCCGCCACGCTTGGCAGGTCGATCCCGAGCGGCGAGGCATGCAGCATCTCGAAGCCCTCGCCGAAGGCCTGGAGCATCCCGTACTCCACCGCGTTGTGGACCATCTTCACGAAGTGCCCGGCACCGCTGGGCCCGACGTGCGCGTAGCCGCCCGGCGGAGCGAGCGCGGCGAGGATCGGCTCGAGCCGGCCGAACGCCGCGTGCCCGCCGCCGACCATCAGGCAGTAGCCCTCGGCGAGGCCCCAGATGCCGCCGCTCGTGCCGACGTCGAGGAACGCGATGCCGTGGCGCTCCAGCGCCTCGGCGCGAAACGCCGCCTCCGTCCAGCGCGAGTTCCCTCCGTCCACGAGCACGTCGCCGGCGGAGAGATGCGGGAGCAGCCCGTCGATCGTCTGCGTCACGGGATCGCCGTGCGGCACCATGATCCAGATCGCCCGCGGCGGCTCGAGCGCAGCGGCGAGTGCGGCCAGGGTCTCGGCCGCGCGCCCGCCGCGCGACTCGGCCTCGGCGCGCTTCTCTGCGCTCGTATCGTGCCCGACCACGGCGTGGCCGCTCTCGATCAGCCGCTGCAGCATGTTGCCGCCCATACGGCCCAAGCCTATGATCCCGAGTTGCATGACACTCTCCCGTCCTGAGGTCCGCCGCGTCAGGGCTTTCGGCGCCCCACACTAGCCGGGCCCCTCGCGAATCGCCATTCGGCGGAGCGTCCGCCGCACCCCCGCGGAGGTCGGCATGGAGGTCCGAGAAGCCGTCCTGCCCGGCATCGGGCACAAGTTCTCGCTCGAGATCCGCGGCGGCGCCGAGGTCGTGGTCGTCGTCCATACGACGGGCAAGCGCGAGGTGTTCCGCTTCGATCCCGGGCGCGACGACGCCGACGCCGTGCTGGAGCTGAGCGACGAGGAGGCGCATCGGGTGGGCGCGATCCTCGCGGGCAGCTACTTCGAGCCCGTGCGCGCCGACCCCATGCTGCGGATCATGGCCGGGCTGCACCTGCGCTGGGTGCGCGTCCAGCCCGCTTCGCCGCTCGTCGGCCGCACGCTGCGCCAGCTCGAGATCCGCCGCCGAACGGGCGCCTCCGTGATCGCCATCGCGCGTGAGGGCTCGCACGTCCCGAACCCGTCCCCGGACGAGGCGTTCGCGGCCGGCGACACCGTGATCGTCATCGGCCGCGAGGACCAGGTCCGCCAGTTCGAAGAGATCCTGGCGCGGTCGTGACTCCCCACCCGGGGCTCCTCCTCGAGGTGGGAGGCCTGCTCGCAGCACTCCTCCTGGCGGCGCTGTTCGCGCGCTGGACCGACCAGAGCCCGATCCCGTTCTTCATCCTGCTCGGCATCTTCCTCGATCCGCCGGAGGAGTCCGCGGCGGTGGTGGGCTTCCTGGCGACGCTCGGCGTGTCGCTGCTCCTGTTCCTGGTCGGGCTCGAGTTCTCGCCGGGAGGGCTCGTGCGCGGCGCGCGGCGGCTGCTGACCGGGGGGGCCGCGGACCTGCTGCTGAACCTGCCCCTGGGGATCCTCGCCGGACGGCTGCTGGGGCTCTCGTGGCTCGGAGCGTGGTTCCTGGGCGGAGCGGTCTACATCTCCAGCTCGGGCATCATCTCGCGCGGGGTGATCGAGAACCGCCGCAGCGCGAACCGCGAGACCGAGCCGCTGCTGGGGTTGCTCGTCGTCGAGGACCTGGTCGTGGCCGTGCTGCTGGCGCTGCTGGCCAGCGTGGCCGCGGGCGAGGCGGCGCTGCCGGCCGGCGCGGCGGGGCTGGGCCGGCTGGCGCTCCTCGTCGGCGTCCTCTTCCTCGGTGCGCGGCTGCTGCGGCGGCCGTTCTGGCGCGTCCTGGGCAGCGAGTCGTCGGAGGTCGTCGTGCTGTTCCTGTTCGCGCTGATCGTGCTCGCCGCCGCGGCCGCGGCGAGCCTGCGCCTCTCGGAGGCGGTGGGGGCCTTCCTGGCCGGCGTGGTCGTCGGCGAGACGCCGCACCGCGGCCGCGTCGAGGCCACGCTGCTCCCGTTCCAGCAGCTCTTCGCCGCGACCTTCTTCATCGCCTTCGGGACGACCATCGAGCTCGAGGACGGGGGGCGCTCGATCGCTCCCGCCGTGGCGCTCCTCGTCGCGTTCACGGCCACGAAGCTGGCGACCGGCATGATCGTGGGACGGGCCTGGCGGCTCCCTCCACGCTCCCGCTGGCGTCTGGCGCTGAGCCTGACCCCGCGCGGCGAGTTCTCGGTGCTGCTGGCCACGATCGCCGTGGCGGCGCTGGACCGGGAGGGAAGCCGCCTCGGGGCGCTCGTCGGGACCTACGTCCTGCTGAGCGCGCTCAGCGGCTCGCTGCTCCTGCACCACGCCGACGCGCTCGCGGGCCGGCTGGCGGCGCGAGCGGCGCCCCGGTCGGCCTGAGACCGTGCTCAGCCGGGGCCACGCGCTCACGAACGCTGAGCTCGCAGAGCTGCTGGCGCTCGAGTCCGGGGAAGCCCAGGGGCACGCGCAGAAGGCGATGCGCCGCGCGTCGCGCTACGCGTTCCTGTGGCCCGCGGAAGCTGCCGACCTCGCCCGGGCGGGTCGCAGCCTCACCGAGCTCGCCGGGATCGGTCCCTTTCTCGCCCGCCGCCTGCACGCCTGGCTCGAAGAGCCGCCGTACGTGGCGGAGCCGGAGCCGCTGCGCCGCGACTTCCTCACGCTGACGGAGGCCCGCGCGATCCTCGCCGGCGGGCCCGGCTGGCTCGCGGGCCTGCGCGGCGACCTGCAGATGCACACCCGCTGGAGCGACGGCTCGGCGGAGGTGGCGGACATGGCACGGGCGGGGATCGAGCGCGGCTACGCGTACGTGGCGATCACGGACCACTCGAAGGGGCTGAAGATCGCCGGCGGGCTCGACGAGGACGAGCTGGCGGAGCAGGAGCGGGAGATCACGCGCGCGAACGCGGAGCTCGCCGAGGCCGGGGAGGAGTTGCGCATCCTGCGCTCGATCGAGATGAACCTGACTCCCGAGGGAGCCGGCGACATGGAGCGGGCGGCGATCGCGCGGCTGGATCTCGTCCTGGGCTCGTTCCACTCGGCCCTGCGGAAGACCGAGGACCAGACGTCGCGCTACCTCGCCGCGCTCGCGAACCCCGACGTGCAGGTGCTCGGACACCCGCGCGGCCGCGTGTACAACCACCGCCTCGGCCTGCGCGCGGACTGGCCGCGCGTCTTCGAGGCCGCGGCCGCGCTCGACAAGGCGGTCGAGGTCGACGCGTATCCGGACCGGCAGGACCTGAACCTGGAGCTGCTCGAGGAGGCGCGGCGCGCGGAGGTCCGGATCTCGCTGGGGACCGACGCCCACCACCCGTGGCAGCTGGGGTTCGTGGAGCTGGGCGCGGCGGCCGCGCTGCGCGCCGGCATCCCGCGCGAGCGGATCCTGAACTTCCTCCCGCGCGAGGAGCTGCTGACCTGGGTCGAGCGGGTGCGGGCCGGGAAGCGGCGCGGACGGCGGGCGGCGCGCCCGGCGGAGGGGGTGGGATTTGAACCCACGGTAGGGGGTGACCCTACACCGGTTTTCGAGACCGGCTCCTTAAGCCACTCGGACACCCCTCCGGCGGGGCGGGCGCGGCGTCGCGCTCCGCGCCGGAAGCCCTCAACATAACGCCGCGCCGACCGTCGCGCTCCGCGCGCTCCACCCCGCGCCGGGAGCGCGCCCTCGGCTTCTCCCGGCCATTCCGCGTTTGACATCCTCCCCCAAAGGGGATACTCTGCCCAATCCGCAGCCTCCGTCCCTCCTCACAGGACCAGCCTAGATCATGCCCGAGCTGCCTCTGCTCTCCGTCCCCTGGTGGGGACTCGCCCTGTACGTGCTCGTCGTCGGGCTCCTCACGAGCCTCTCGGTGTCGCTGTTCCTGCACCGGTCGATGACGCACGGCGGCGTGACCTTCCATCCCCCGGCGGCGCTCGTCATGCGCGCGATCATCATGCTGCTCACCGGCATGAAGACGAAGGAGTGGGTCGCGGTGCATCGCAAGCACCACGCCTTCTCGGACCGCGAGGGCGACCCGCACAGCCCGCTCGAGGAAGGGCTCATGGCGATCCTGCTCGGGAACGTGTGGTACTACCGCAAGGCCACACAGGACAAGGCGATGCTCGACAAGTACGGCAAGGGCACGCCGGACGACTGGCTGGAGCGACACGTGTTCCGCAGCCATCTGGGGCCGTTCCTGCTGATCCCGCTCTACCTGGTGCTCTTCGGGTGGGCGGGCGCGCTCGTCTGGCTGGCGGGCGTGATGTGGATGCCCTTCTGGGGCGGGGTGATCAACGGAGTCGGCCACGCGGTCGGCTATCGCAACTTCAACGTGAAGGACGTGAGCCGGAACATCCTGCCGCTCACGTTCCTGGCCGGCGGCGAGGAGTTGCACAACAACCACCACGCCGATCCGCGCTCGGCCAAGTTCAGCGCCCGCTGGTACGAGGTGGACGTGGGCTGGGCCGTGATCCGGGCTCTGGAGACCCTCCGGCTGGCGCGCGTCGACTACGCGCGCGAGATGTCCGTCGAGGAGTTCAACGCGAAGCACTACCGTGTCCGCACCTACGCCCCCGACAGCCAGCTCTTCGGGCCCTCGGCGGGCGACCTGGGTCAGGAGCTCGCCGCCGCCAGCGTCTCCACGGGCGACTGAGCGCGGCGCCGCGCCGCCCGCACGCGAGAGAGCCGGCGGGGTTTCCCCGCCGGCTCTTTTTTCGGCGCCGCCCCGGGGGTAACTTGCCCGCGGTCGAGCCGCTGGAGAGGTGTCCGAGTGGCTGAAGGAGCACGACTGGAAATCGTGTGGGGCCAAAAGCCCTCGGGGGTTCGAATCCCCCCCTCTCCGCCAGCGAGAACGCCGCGTCTACCGACGCGGCGTTCTCGTGTCTTCGGGGTGCGAGGTCGTTGGTGCAGCATTCGGGAACACGGATAGCGCACGGCAACGGCGTGGGGACGTGATGATCACCCATGCCTCGCCGGGACGGCTCCGCATCGTGGTGCTCGGTCTCTCGATCACCTCCTCGTGGGGCAACGGGCACGCGACGACCTACCGCGGGCTCGTGAAGGGGCTCACGCGCCGGGGGCACGACGTGCTCTTCCTCGAACGCGACGTGCCGTGGTACGCGGAGAACCGGGACCTGCCCGTACCCCCCCATGGACGGACACGGCTCTATCGCAGCCTCGAGGAGCTCAGAGAGCGCTTCGGCCGCGAGGTGGCCGCCGCGGACCTCGTGGTGGTGGGCTCCTACGTGCCCGAAGGCGTGGCGGTCGGGGAGTGGGTGGTCGAGCGCGCGGGGGGACTCAGCGCCTTCTACGACATCGATACGCCGGTGACGCTGGCCGCGCTCTCGCGGGGGGGCGCGGACTACCTCGCGCCCGAGCTCGTGCCGCGCTATGGCCTGTACCTCTCCTTCACGGGGGGGCCGACTCTGCGGCGCATCGAGCGCGTACACGGCTCGCCGCGCGCCCGGGCGCTCTACTGCTCCGTCGACCCCGACTTGTACGTCCCCGAGGAGCGCGAGCCGCTGTGGGATCTGGGATACATGGGAACCTACAGCGCCGACCGGCAGCCTACGCTGGACGAGCTGCTGCTCCGCGCGGCGCGCAGGTGGCGCGCCGGGCGCTTCGTGGTGGCGGGGCCGCAGTACCCCGCGAAGCTGCGGTGGCCGGGGAACGTCGCGCGCATGCAGCACCTGCCGCCCTCGGAGCACCGCGCGTTCTACAACGCCCAGCGCTTCACGCTGAACGTCACGCGCCGCGACATGGTCCGGGCGGGATGGTCGCCGAGCGTGCGGCTCTTCGAGGCCGCCGCCTGCGGCACTCCGGTCGTGTCCGACGCCTGGAGCGGGCTGGACGAGTTCTTCCGGCCGGGAGCGGAGATCCTGGTCAGCCGCTCGGCGTCCGAGACGCTGCGGCACGTGCGGGAGCTCCCGGAGGAGGAGCGCCGGCAGCTGGGGCGCCGCGCGCGCGCGCGCGTCCTCGCCGAGCACACCGCGGAGGCGCGGGCCGAGCAGCTCGAGGGCTACGCGCTCGAAGCACTCGGCGCGCGGGCCTGATCGCCCCGCCGCGGAGCGCTCGCCTCGGGCTCGGCAACCCTCCGGCCGAGCAGCTCCATCGCCTCGCGCCAGCCGTGCAGCGTCCCCACGTCCACGTAGGACTCCCCCGCGCGGACGCCGCGTGCCTCGCCTCCCGCCTCCAGCCAGGCGTTCACGAGAGTGCCCACGTACTCGTCGCGGGGGCGGCGCCGCTCCCACAGGCGGTGCAGCTCGCGCAGCGCAGCGCCGCGGGCCTTGAAGGCGCCCCAGATCCACGCCGGCCCCTGGGCCGGCCGCTTCACGTCGATGCGCGCCACGCGCTCGTCGGGCCGCGTGATGACGGCGTCGAAGAGCTCCGGCTGCTCGACGGGAAAGAGCAGGAACGAGAGCGGGGCGTCTCCGAGCGCGCGCAGCCCGTCCACCGGGAACCAGATGGTGTCCGGCAGGCCGGCGAGGGCGTGCTCGTCGGGATGGACGAGCGGCAGCGCGCGGAAGATCGCGTCGCAGAGCCCGGCCGGCTGCGGCTGCACGGCGAAGAACACGTCCGCACTGCGCAGCCCCCCGGCGTAGTAGCCCAGGATGTCCGACTTCCCGGGGGCGATCACGAAGCAGATCTTCGTGGCGCCGGTCTGCAGCATCCGCTCGACCAGGTACTCGCTGACGGCCCGCGGGCGCTCGACGGCGCCGTCGCTGCGGCTCCCCACGGGCAGCAGCTCCTTCGAGAAGGCGAGCGGCTGGATCCGCTGCCCGCTCCGGCCGCGGGGATGATGCCCCACATCGCTAGGCTTCGCCGTCGAGGGCTGCGGAGCGCCGGGCGGCGCTCACGCGTGGCTCGCGGGAAGCCTCGCCGCTCATCCCGGCCCACGCCTCCCCCAGGAGCGCCTCCAGCTCCTGAGCCCGTCGCTCCGACGTGTGCTCCTCCAGGGTGCGCTCCCGCGCGGAGCGCGCCATCCGCGCCAGATCGGAGCGCGGGACCTCCAGGGCCTGCAGCACGTCCTCCGCCTCCTCGCACAGCAGGATCTCGGCCCCGGGCGTGAAGAAGCGCTCCAGCCCTCCCAGGCGTCGCTCACCAGCGGCGAGCCGCAGGCGGCCGCCTCGAAGAGCCGTCCCGACGGGCAGTAGCCCATGCGCGCCATCGCCCCCCGCGTGAGGTTCAGCGTGAGCCCGCCGAGCCGTAGAACGCGGAATGGTCCTGCGGGGGGACGTGACGGGTGTACCAGACGTTCTCCCCCCCCGGAAACGACTGCGGGTACTGCGAGCCGCCGATGAGGAAGCGCAGGGCGGGCCGGCTGCGAGCGGGCTGCAGGAAGAGCCTCTCCAGCGCGCCCAGCTCCTCGAGCGCGCGTCCGCCGGTGTAGCTCAGCACGAGGTCGAAGTCGCCCAACCCGCGCTCGCCGAGGTAATCGACACGTTGCCCGCGCTCGAGGCGCGCGAGCGTGACGGGCGTGTCCAGGTCGTAGAAGACGCGTAGCGCGGCGTGGGAGTCGAGCACGAGCTCCGCCGCCGCGATCCCATCGGGACAGAACGACGTGACGATCGTCACGTCGGCCGCGTCGGCGTGGCGCCGCGCGAGCGGCAGGACCTCGTTCCAGGCGGCGTAGAGGTGGAGCTCACCTCCCGGGACTTCGCGGAGGTCCCGGTTCGCAGCGTACCACGGCCGGCCCCGCGCGGCGGCTCAGGCGCCGAGACCGACCTCCCGGTCTGGGCGCCGCAGCTCGCCCTCCACGCGCTGGACGTCGCGGCGTGCGTCGAGGTGGCGGTAGATGGCGAGCGCCTTCAGCAGGTGCGCCTCGCCTTCCTCCTCCTCGCACAGGGCCCGCCGGAAGAGCCCGTACTCCACGTGCACCTCGGCCTGTGCGTGCAGGTAGTGGTAGCGCCGGGAGACCTCGAGCGCCTTCTCGAAGAACGTGACCCCGTTGGCGTCCTCGCGTAGGCGCGAGAGCGTGCCGAGCAGCCGGTAGAGGTGGATCAGCACGAGATTGAAGCCGTGCCGCAACGCGAGCTCCTCGCCCGCCCGTGCCTGCTCCTCGGCCAGGAGCCAGCGCCCGTCGCGCAGGTGCAGCTCGCAGAGGTTGCCGTGGATCGCGGCCACGACGTAGGGGCTCTCCGCCAGCGCCACGGCCTTGCCGTACGATTCCAGGGCGCGTTCGAACTCGCGCTGCTCCACCTGCAGCAGCCCGAGGTTGTTGTAACAGCGCGCGAGCTCGCCGGAGTCGCCGAGGCGCTCGAACTGGCGGATCGCTCTGGCCCCGAACGCCGCCGCTCCCTCGAGGTCGCCCATGCGCCGGCGCACGACCGAGAGGTTGTTCCACAGCTGCCCGAGCTGCAGCTCGTCTCCGGCCTGCTCGGCGTGCGCCCGCGCCGTGACGTAGTGCCCCTCGGCCGGCTCCCACTTGCCCTGGTCCACCTTGACGTTTCCCAGACCCGTCGCGGCCGCGGCCGCCTCCATCGCGTCCCGAGAGTCGAGCGCCCGGTTGTAGGCCAGCTGGTAGAGGGTGTACGCGCGATCGAGCTCGCCGTGCGACTGGCTCAGCCGCCCCAGGCGGCGCAGCGCGAGCAGGTGCGGCGCGCTCTGCGTCAGGGAAGCACCCAGCTCCAGCGCCTTCTCGTAGCACGCCCGCGCGTCGGCGCGGCGGTGGTTGCGCTCCAGCGTCTCCCCGAGCGAGATCAGCGAGCGAACGGCCGTCGGCGGATCGCGCCGGAGCAGCGCCTCGACGAGGGCTCGCCAGCCCTCCGAGACGGCGCGCTGGAGCTCCTGCCCGGCCGCCAGCGCGGCATCCACGGCGTGCGCCGTCGCCCGCGGCGTGAGCGTGCGCTTGTCGTAGGTGAGATAGCTCGAGGAGCTCGCCCACTGCTGGTGGGGGTCCACCGAGGAGTGCGCCACGACCTGCTCGCGCAGCAGCTGGAACGGCTCGCCTTCCGGCAGCGCGCGCAGGATCTCGTCCACCCGCACGCGCGCCGCGGCATCGTCCGGCTGCGCTGCGCCGGGGGGGTGAGACGTGCTGGGAGGCACAGTCATGCGCGGGACTCGTCCGGGTGGACCCCCGCGAGGCGGGGGATGGGCCGGCAAGAGGAGGAGAAAGGCGGGGGGCGCGCCTCAGCCGCCGGAGGTCGTGTCGATGCCGCCGTTGAGCGGGGCGCGCGCTCCGTACGCGGAGAAGTGGGTCGTCGTCGAGTGCACCGACGAACGCGTCGCCGTGCCGCCGTAGTCCTCCCACGCGGAGCCGTTCCAGTACGACACCTGCACGTCGTCGAGGCTCGTGTCGGCGAGGTCGACGCCGCGGAGCGGAAGGGTGACCGTGACCGGCTTGGCGAAGCGCAAGCCGCTCGGCCCGAAATCCGCCACGACGTAGCCCGCCTCCGGCAGCGACGCCGGCAACTCGATCGTGACGTACGTATTCCGCCGGAGAGCTCCCGCGGGGATGTCCACGCGGAAGCCGTTCAGCTCCACGTACCCCCCGCTCGCGGCCCGGACGAGCTTGCCCGCGGACCGGGGGCCGGAGAGGTCGGGGGGCTGCAGGAACGCGAGCAGGCCGTCCGTGGAGAAGCCCCACACCTGGGCTCCGAGCGAAGCGGCACGCCCCGGTTCGGGGCCGAGCGCCTCCTGTCGCGCGTCGCAGCTCCATCCCGCCACGGCGGCCAGCGCCAGCCAGGCGCCCGCGCCGAAGGTCCACGTCCATCCGAGCCGTGCCGTACGACGAGCCGCTCGCCTGCGGTTCATGCTTCGCGACCTCCTCTGATGTCGGTCCGGGACGCGTCGCGTCCCGATCGTTCCGGGAATGGCGGGGGGTCTCCGGCCCGCCCGGACGTGCGCAAGCGGGGGCAGCCGCATGGGATAGCAAGCCCTGGACCAGTCCGCGGCACGGCGCTCCGCAGGGATAAACCCTTGCGCGGCAACCGCTCTCCCGGGGCTCAACGCCCGTCCGGAAGGTGAGGGGGCGTTAACATTTGGGTGCGCTGCACCGGAACAGTGCGCGCCCGACGGGCGAGACGGCCACGCCGCAGGTACGGTCTGGCGGCCGAACCGTGGCGCTCGCGGCGTTCAGGCCACGCGCTCGAGACCGAGCTCCCTGGCTCGCCGCCGCAGCGTGTTGCGGTGGATTCCCAGGATCTCCGCGGCGCGGCTCAGGTTCCAGTCCGTGGCCTCCAGCACGGTTCGGATGTGGCGCTTCTCGACCTCCTCCAGCGGGAGCAGCGGGCCCGCGGTCGCCGCCAGCTGCGCGGCCGGCTGGGGCTGGTAGAGCTCCGGCGGAAGGTGCTCGGGCAGCAGCGTGCGGTCCTGGCACATGATCGTCGCCCGCTCGAGGGCGTTGCGCAGCTGCCGGACGTTCCCTGGCCAGGGATGGCGCTCAAGCAGCGCGTACACCTCGCGCGAGACGGCGGTGATGGACTTGCGGTTCTCGGCCGCGAAGCGGCGCACGAAGAACTCCATCAGCAGCGGGATGTCCCCGCGCCGCTGCCGCAGCGGGGGCAGCGAGAGCGTGACGACGGCGAGCCGGAAGAACAGGTCCTCGCGGAAGCGGCCGGCGCGCACGTCGCGCTGCAGGTCGCGGTTCGTGGCGGCCATGACCCGCACGTCGACCTGCACCTTGTCGCGGCCGCCCACGCGCTCGATCTCGCGCTCCTGGAGGGCCCGCAGGATCTTGGACTGCAGCGCCAGGCTCATGTCGCCGATCTCGTCGAGGAACAGCGTTCCCCCGCCGGCGCGCTCGAATTTGCCGACCTTGCGGGCCACGGCCCCGGTGAAGGCGCCCTTCTCGTGTCCGAAGAGCTCCGACTCGAGAAGGTTCTCGGGGATCGCGGCGCAGTTCACGGCCAGGAAGGGCTCGGCGCTGCGCGCGCTCGCGCGGTGCGTCACGCGCGCCACGAGCTCCTTCCCCGTGCCGCTCTCGCCGACGATCAGCACCGTCGCGCTGGAGGCCGCCACCCGGCCGATCGCCTTGTAGACGGCGACGATGCCCTCGCTCTCGCCGACGATCGAAAGCTCGTCGTCCGGCGACGGCTCGGCGGGCAGGCGGCGCGCACCGCCGCGAGGCGCGGCCAGTGCGCGCTCCAGGGTCTCCCGCAGGGCGGCGGGATCGAGCGGCTTGGGGAGGAAGTCGTACGCCCCGGCCTGGATGGCGGCGATCGTGACCGCCATGGACCCGCGCTCGGCGGTCACCACGACCGGCGCCGCGTCCGCGCTGCGGCGCAGCTCGCGCAGCACCTCGAGCTGCGAGAGCTCGGGTCCGTCCAGGCGCAGCAGCACGGCGGCCGGCTGCAGCTCGCGCACGGCGCGGCCCAGCTCGGCGGCGCCCTCGGGCCGTGCCCCGCTGGGAAGCACGAGCTCCGCCGGCCCGACCACGCTGGCACCGAGCGCGTCACACGCGGCCTGTAGCGTGTCGCGGACGGCCGGATCGTCGTCGAGGCAGAGGACAGGGACGAGAGAGGGGTCGTGCATGGCCTGCGCTCCTTCGCGGGCGGCGCGCCGAGGCGCAAGCTAACCCGGCGCGGCACGGGCGCTCAATGCCCGCCAGCGCCCGCGCCGGGGCGGCCCATCCGCGGGTTTGCGCTTCGCTCCGGGCACGGCTCTATTTGCGCGCATGCCTCTCCGGAGCCGGATCATGGCCATGGTGCTCGCGGGCGGGCGCGGAGAGCGGCTCATGCCGCTCACGCGCGACCGCGCGAAGCCGGCCGTGCCCTTCGGCGGCCGCTATCGCCTCGTCGACTTCGTGCTCTCGAACCTCGTCAACTCCTCGATCCCGCGGGTGAAGGTCCTCACGCAGTACAAGTCCAACTCGCTGAACGAGCACCTCTCCCGGGCCTGGCACTTCAACTACAATCTCGGCGGCTTCGTCGAGACCGTGCCCGCGCAGCAGCGCCTGGGCACATTCTGGTACCGCGGCACGGCGGACGCCGTCTACCAGAACATCAGCCTGATCTTCGACGAGGAGCCCGATCACGTCTGCGTGTTCGGCGGCGACCACATCTATCGCATGGACGTGGCGCAGATGCTCCAGTTCCACCGCGACGCGGAGGCCCGAGTGACGGTCGCGGCCGTTCCCGTGCCGCTCGCGGAGGCGACGGAGTTCGGGGTGCTCGACGTCGGGCCCGACGGGAAGGTCCTGGGGTTCCAGGAGAAGCCCGAGAACCCGCGGCCCATGCCCGGCCACCCCGAGCTCGCGCTCGCCTCGATGGGCAACTACGTCTTCGACCGCCGCGCGCTGATCGAGATCCTGCAGCAGAACCTGCTGGATCCCGGCGTCACCGACTTCGGCAAGCACATCCTGCCCCGGCTCACCCAGGAGGGGGTGCTGCACGCCTACGACTTCCACGAGAACGTGGTGCCCGGCACGTCGGAGCGCGAGCGCGGCTACTGGCGCGACGTGGGATCGCCCGAGGCGTACTGGCAGGCCAGCATGGACCTGGTGGAGGTCGACCCCGTGTTCAACCTCTACAACGAGCAGTGGCCGGTACGCAGCCTCTATCCGCACCTGCCCGCGGCGAAGTTCGTCTTCGCCGACCGCGCCGGGGAGCGGCTGGGGATCGCCACCGACTCGATCGTGGCCGAGGGATGCATCCTGAGCGGCGGGCACATCCACCGCACGGTGCTCCACCCGCGGGTGACGATCCACAGCTTCTCGTACGTGGAGGAGTCGGTGCTCATGACGGGCGTCGACGTCGGCCGGCGGGCGATGGTCCGCCGCGCCATCGTGGACAAGGGCGTGCGAATCCCGCCGGGCTTCCGGATCGGCTACGACGCCGAGGAGGACCGGCGTCGGTTCACCGTGACGGACTCGGGGCTGGTCGTCGTGCCCAAGGGAGCGATCATCGAGCCCTGATCCGGGATCGCCCCGGCAGCAGGTCCGTCAGCCGCCGTACCGGGCGTCCGTGCCGATCACCAGCGCCGCGGGGAGGTGCTCGAGCAGGTCTCCCAGGGCGAGCGCCCCGCCTGCGCCGGTGGTCGTCGCTGCCGCTCCGCTCAATGCGTCGAGCCAGTCTCCGCCGGCCAGCGCCCGCGGCAGCATCAACTCCGTGTCCCCCCACACGTCGCGGCCCAGCGGCGCCCGCGCCGGATCGGCCAGCAGCGTGGCCGGAAGGCGCGGCACCACCGCCAGCGCGATGCGCCGACCGCGGCGCCGCGCGAACGCCAGCACGTGGCGCGCGCGCTCTCCGCGAGCCGCCAGCGGCAGGTAGTCGCCGCCCGTGAACAGCTCCGGGTCGGCCGTGCGGGCGGCGAGGGCGCGCCGCACGACGTGCAGCTTGACGCGCCCGTCCTCGGGGGCTTCCACGAGGCGGCGGAGGAACGCCCGGCGCTCCTGCCCGCCCGCGGCGAAGCCGGCCTCGACCTCGCCGAGGCATCGCTGGCGCCGCGCGAAGTCCACCGGCCGGCGGTTGTCCGGGTCCACCAGCGCGAAGTTCCAGAGCTCGTCGCCCTGGTAGAGGTCCGGGACCCCCGGGGCCGCCAGGTGCGCGAGCGTGCGCGCCAGAGCGTTCCACAGCCCGGGTCGGGCCACTCGCCGGCAGAGCCGGTGCATGTCCATCAGGAAGGGCGAGCCGCCGTCCGCCAGGAGTGCTCTGACGAACTCCTCCAGGGCTTCCTCGAAGGCCGCGTCGGGGTCGATCCAGCTGGTGTGCGTCCTCGCCTCGCGGGCCGCCTTTCGCGTGTAAGCGACGAGCCGCTCCACGAGGTCCTCGGCTCCTCCGGCCGCCGCCACGGAGCCGGCCGCGGCGCCAGCGGGCGCCATCAGCGGCCAGACTCCGAGCAGCGTCTGGTACACGAGGTACTCCGTGTTCGCGTCGGGAGCCAGGCGCGAGCCGATCCGCCGGCGCAGGGACCGGTTCCACCGCCGCCAGCGCGCGACGCCCGCGAGCCACTCGCGCGGCACCTCCGAGAGCACGTCCAGGCGCGCGCGGACGTCGGCGCTGCGCTTGGTGTCGTGCGTGGTCGTGCAGAGCAGGGTCGCCGGCCATCTGCGGGCGCGCTCCAGGTTCGCCGCGTGGAGCCGCTCGAGCGCGCCGGCGAGCCCGAGGTCGGGGGCGCCCCCCACCTCGTTGCGCGAGAGCAGCGGGACGTGGACGTAGAGCGCGGTGTCCTCGACGCCCTTGGCCGCCGCGGGCCCGCTGGTCTGCTGGAAGCGGAGCGTGAAGGCGAGTCGCCCGGCGCCGTCGCCCGGCGCGCCCTCGCCGCCGAGCAGCACGTGCGCGAGGAGGTCCAGCGCGGCTCCGGACGCGCGACCGCCGGCGCGGGCGGCCGCCAGCGCGTCGTCGAGGAGCCGACGGTCGGCGGGGGAGGGCGAGCCCGGCCGGCCGTCGAGATACGTGCGGTAGACCGCCAGGTGCACGATGCTCTCGACGATCGCGTCGGCCAGATCGGCGCGTCCGGGTCGCGGCGTGTCGGCCGCCCGCGGGGCGAGCCGCCGCAGCCGGAGTGCGAGCCGGAGCACGTCCGTGGCGAGCAGCTTCAGCAGCGCCCCGCGCTTGCCGCGCCGCGCGGCGGCGGCGAACCCATGGGTGCGGCCCGTCACCGCGCGATACCCCTGCTCCACGACGGCCGCGCCGTCGGGATCGAGCAGCGCGGCCTCGAGCTGATTCAGGAACTCGTAGCCCGTGGTGCCGCTCACCGGCCAGTCGGGAAGTCGCTCCTCGGTGCCCAGGATCTTCTCGACGAAGACCGGGATCTCCCCGGACCGGAGGCCGTTCCCTCGTACCTCCGGAATCGCGGCCGACGCCGCCTGCAGCGCCTCCCGCAGCCGCTCCAGGTAGCCGCGCGGGTCGAGGAGCCCGTCCACGTGGTCCACGCGCAGCCCCTGAACGCGGCCCTGGGCGACCCATTCGAGCACCCGGGCGTGCGTCTGCCGGAAGACGTCCGGGTCCTCGGCACGCAGCGCGACCAGCTCGTTCACGTCGAAGAAGCGGCGGTAGTTCACCTCCTCGCGAGCGCGCCGCCAGTGCACGAGCGCGTACGCCTGCGCGTCGAGCAGACGTCGCAGGCGAGGCGCGCCCTCGGGTCCGCCGAACGCCCGCAGCGCCCGGTCCACGCGGGCGCGCGCGGCGGCCGACCCGTCCACGAGCTCCGCCAGCCGGCGGAGCGCCCGCTCCGCCGGCTCGGCGCGAAGCCCCGCCGACTCCGGCTCCCGGGCGGGGAGCGCACGCAGGTCGGCGGCAACGGCGGCCAGCTCGCGCGCCTCGTCGCCGCGCGCGCCGCTCACCCCCGAATCGTCCGACTCCGAAGGAGCGGCATCGAGGATGCGCGGGAGGGTCGCGGGATCGAGGGGAAAGTCCTGATTGAAGTAGCGCACGCGGATCTCGCCGCCCGCGCGCGCGAGGCCGAGCTCGCCCGCCGCGAGCGTTGCCGGGAGCCAGGTCCCCAGCACCGGGAGCAGCACTCGGCCCCGCGTTCGTCCCTCGCCCGCCTCCCAGTCCACGTCGAACCAGCCGGCGTAGGCGGAGGCTCGGCCGTGCCTGAGCAGGTCCTCCCAATAGGGGTTCGCCGAGGCGGCCGCCATGTGGTTCGGGACGATGTCGAGCACGAGCCCCATCCCCTCGCGCTGGAGCGCGTCGGTCAGCACGGCGAAGGCCGACTCGTCGCCCAGCTCCGGGTTGAGCCTGGTCGGGTCCACCACGTCGTATCCGTGCGTGCTGCCGGGTCGCGCCGCGAGGAGCGGCGAGGCGTAGACGTGGCTCACCCCCAGCTGGCTCAGATACGGCACCTGCGCCCGCGCGTCGTCGAGCCGGAAGCCGCCGTGGAGCTGGAGGCGGTAGGTGGCTCGCGGAGGCGTCTCGTCGCTCACGGCCGCTGCGGCTCGGCGCCGCGCTCGGCACGGATGCCCTCGAGCGCGCGGGCGACACCCGGATCGCGCGCCAGCGCCTCGAGCTCGAGGCGCATGCGCCGCGACCAGCTCGGGTAGCGCTCGAGCGGCACGCCGGGGAGGTTGACGGGATCGGTCTCGCCCGCGAGGTCGTCGAGCGCCACGCCCGCCAGCGCCGCTGGGGTTCGCCCGAGGAACGCGTGAACGGCCCTCGACAGCTCCGCGGGAGCGAGCTCTCCGGCTGGCTGCGCGGCCTGCGGCAGGGTGCCGGCGCGCGCGAGGCGCGCGAGCAGCGCCGCGCGCTCGCGCTCCCGCTGCTCCTGCGCGCGCGCGAGCGCGGCATCGTCGGGAATGTGACCGGCCTCTCGCCGCAGCTCCAGGTCGCGCCCCGACCACCAGCCCGCGAGTGGCGGCAGGTCGTGCGTGTTGGCGGTCACCAGCGCGCGGCGCGGGTAGCGCCGGGCCGGCAGGAACCGCCCGTCGGCTCCCCGCTCGAAGTAGAGGACGCGCGACGAGAGCACGCCCCGCCGAGCCAGCGCGGGGCGGAGTCCCTCCGGAACGGTGCCCAGGTCCTCGCCCACCACCGCCGCGCCGCTCCGCCGGCTCTCGAGAGCGAGGATCCCCACCAGGTCGTCCGCCGGATAGCTCACGTAGGCCCCCTCGGATCCGGACCGTCCGCGCGGGATCCAGTACTGCCGAAAGAGGCCCATCACGTGGTCGATTCGCAGCGCGCCGGCGTGCGCGAAGGCGCCGCGCAGGAGCCGTATCCAGTAGGCGTAGCACCCGGCGCGCAGGCGCCGCGGATCCACCGGCGGCAGTCCCCAGTCCTGGCCCTCGGCCGAGAAGTCGTCCGGCGGGGCGCCGACGCTCGCGTCCTCCACGAACAGTCCCGGGAACGTCCACGGGTCGCTTCCGCTGGCGGCGGTCCCGATCGCCAGGTCCTGATAGATCCCCACGGCGAGCCCCGCTCCGCGTCCCGCGGCCGCGGCCGCCGCCAGCTGCCGATCCAGCTCGAACTGCAGCCAGCGGTGCAGGTCCACCGCCTCGCCGTGCTGCGCGCGGAAGGCGCGGACCGCCTCGGACGTGCGGTCCTGGTAGCCGTGCGGCCAGCTGCGCCAGCTGCCACTCTCGGTCCCGAGGCTGGCGAGATGCTCTTCGAGCGCCAGGAAGGTGGCGAAGTCCTCGAGGATCCGTCCCTCGCGCTGGAGGTAGTCGGCATAGGCGCGTCCACGCTCCGTCCGCGCCCCGGCGTGGCGCGCCGCGAACGCCCGGTGGAGGGGCTCGAGCACCGCTCGCTTGAGCGCCAGCACCGATGCGTAGTCCACGTGCGCCGACTCGCGCAGGCGCGCCAGCTCCCCCTCGGAGTGCGCACGGGCGATCCGCTCCCGCGCCTCCTCGCAGCCGGCGAGTTCCGGGATCGCCTCGACGTCGAGGTAGAGCGGGTTGCGATACAGGCGGCTGACGGGCCCGTAGGGGCTGATCTCCCAGCTGCGGTTGCGCAGCGCGTGCAGCGGGTTGACGCCCACGAACTGTGCCCCCGCCGAGGCGCTCCAGACGGCGAGCTCGCGCAGGTCGCCGAGGTCGCCCGCGCCCCAGTTCCGGCGGCTCCGCAGGGTGTAGAGGTTCGCGACGACGCCGAACACGCCGCGGCCGCCGGTCAGCTCGAGCGGCGTCGTGCATCGGGCGGGCGTCACGATCAGGAGCTGCTCGGCCTCGCGCGCGGCGCCCGTGTGTCCGACGCTCAGCCGGAGCCGGTGGTACCCGGTGGGTAGCGGCGACCGCAGCCCGAGCGCGACGGAGGCGCGTCCCGGCCCGTCGCGGACGCGACCTTCCGCCCGGTGCTCCGAGCCGTCCTCCAGGCGCAGCTCGAGGCTCCATTCCGCTCCCGGCGGCAGGGGCGCCCCCGGACGCACGCGCACGCGAGGCGCCGCGCGCTTGCGCGCGCGGACGACGCGCACGGGCTCGAAGAGCTCGCTGCGGGTCTCCTCCCGGATCGCCTCCAGGGAGTGGGCGGCCTCGGCCTCGGTGGAGGCGGCGGCTCCCATCGCATGGACCAGAGCCTCGCGCGTGGCCTCGGAGGTGACGCGTTGCGTCCCTCCCAGGTCGACGTAGGCGGAGAGCACGCCCAGCCGCTCGGCGAGCGCGCGCAGCCAGGGACGATCGGGCACTCAGCGGGTGGGGGAGAGGACGAGCGCGCCGAGCGGCGGCAGGCGCAGCCGGAGCGAGCCCTCGAGCCCGTGGTAGGGCACCGCCTCGGTCTCGATGGTGGTTGCGGCCGGAGGGCGGCTCCCGCCGTAGCGGGGATCGTCGCTGTTCAGCCGCACGGCGTAGGTGCCCGCCGCGGGAACCCCGATCCGGTAGTCTTCGCGCGACACGGGCGAGAAGTTGAGCGCCACGACCAGGTGCTCGTCGCCGGCGCGGCGGACGTACGTCACGGCGGTGCTCGCGCGGTCGGAGCAGTCGATCCAGGAGAATCCCCCCGGGTCGTGATCCGCGCGCCAGAGGCTCTCGTTCTCGGCGTAGAGCCGCCCCAGGTCCGCGAGCCAGCGATCGAGCCCGGCGCGGAACGCCTCGCCGGCCAGGTGCCAGTCGAGGCTCGTGTCGTGGTTCCACTCGCGGTGCGGCGCCAGCTCGGTCCCCATGAACAGCAGCTTCTTCCCGGGGCGCGTCCACTGATAGGCGAGCAGCAGCCGCAGGTTTGCGAACTTCTGCCAGAGGTCGCCGGGCATCTTCTCCAGGAGCGAGGCCTTGCCGTGCACGACCTCGTCGTGCGAGAGCGGCATCACGAAGCGCTCGCTGTACTCGTAGAGCATCGCGAACGTCAGCTGATCGAAGTGCCACGGCCGATGGACCGGGTCCTTCGAGAAGAAGAGCAGCGTGTCGTGCATCCACCCCATGTTCCACTTGAAGGCGAACCCCAGCCCGCCCTCGGCCACGGGCCGCGTCACGCCGGGCCAGGCCGTGGACTCCTCGGCGACCGTGAAGCAGACCGGCTGATCGGCGCGCACCGCCTCGTTCACCGCCTGCAGGAAGGTCACGGCGTCCCAGTTCTCGCGGCCGCCCTGCGGATTGGGCACCCATTCGCCCGCCCTGCGGCTGTAGTCCAGGTAGAGCATCGAGGCGACCGCGT
>JBHENL010000213.1:0-6472 GCA_046262075.1 Gemmatimonadota bacterium | reverse complement strand
CTGGACGGCAGCGCGACCAAGGAGGCCGCCGATGACCGAGGCTGAGTTGTGGGCGGCCTGGCGGCTGTGGATGCTCGTGGCGGGTGCGATCGTCGTCGTCGTCGCCGCACTCCTGGTCACGATCTGGCTCACGGCCCGGAGCATCCTGGCCCACGCGGTCCGCGCGCTCCGCGCCGCCGAGGAGATCCGGGTGCAAACCATTCCCATCTGGGAGCTGCAGACCAGCAACGAGGTGGCGGAGGACCTGCTCGGCACCGTGCAGGACATCGAGGCCAAGGGTGCGAAGCTCGTCGAGGCGCTCGAGAGCCACGCCAGCGCCGGCGGCGCGCGATGACCGGCCGGAGAACGTCTTGGCGACCCGGAAGGCGCCCGAGATGAGCGAAGCCGGCGCCGACGCGGTGGTGCGCATGTGGACCGTCACGCTCGTCGTTTACGGCGTGGTGCTGGTCGTGGTCGCGGCGCTGCTGACGCCGATCCTGATCGAGGCGCGGCGGATCCACGCCGGCGTGGCGGCGATCTGGACGGTCGGTCAGAAGATCGCGAACAACACGATCCACATCGCCTTGCTGGACCGGACGAACCACGTGGCGGGCGGGATCCTGCGCTCCGCCGAGGGTGTGCTCGCGGCCACGGGTGCGATCCGCGCTCACGCGGAGTCGTGCCCCGGCTGTCCGGCCTGCGTCCTGGGGCCGAGGTGGTCCCGATGAACACGTTCGTGCTCCTCACGCTGCTCTCGGTGCTCGGAGCCGTCCTCCTGTTCGTCGCACTCGCCGCCTTTTTGGTGCTGATCGCCGGCGAGCTCGAGTGGATCGGCGGCACGCGGGCCGCATACGGCGCGCCGTCCAGCTACCTGTCCAAGATCCGGCTCGGCGTGCGCGCGATCGAGACGCAGACCGGCGGCCTGGCCCCGCAGGTCACGCGGCTGAACGGCGGGCTCACCGCCGTGCGCGACGGCCTCGCCGGGATCGACGCGAACCTGGACGGCGTGATCGCCGCCGTCTCGAGGCAGGAGGGGATGTGAGCACGGCGCCCGTGTTTCCGGCGGCGGTCTTCACGATCTGGTGGATCGGCCTCATCCTGACGCTGGTCGTGCTGGTGCCGCTCGCCGTGTACCTGCTGCACCGCACGTGGAGTGCGGCGCGCTCGATCCAGCTCTACGCCGCCGACGCCCTCGCGGCGGCGGCCGGCATCGCCGGGAACACGAGCCGGATCCCGGCGCTCGAGACGACGATCGGCGTGGCGGGCGACATGCTGGGCCACGCGGGAGAGGTCGCGGCCAAGCTCGACACGGTGGCGACGGTCCTGGCCCGCCGGGCGGAGTGAGGCGCCGGCCGTGTTGACGACGCTGACGCTGATCACCGTGGCCCTCGTCGTACTCGCTCTCGCGGGCTATCTCATCGCCATCGCCTGGGCGCTCCTGAGCGCGCGCAAGAGCGTGGCGACGATCGCGGACGGCCTCGAGGCGGTGCGCGGCCATACGCGACCGCTGCCCGAGCACCTCGCCACGATCAACGGGGCGCTCGGCGCCCTGCTGCAGGGGCTGCGCGCGGCCGATGGGCACCTCGCGCGCGCAGCCGCGGTCTTCAAGCTGGAGTAGGACTCTCATGTGCTTCAAGAACCTGCCGATCGAGTTCGACGCCAGCGGCAAGCCGTTCCTTCGCGAAGGCGTGGCGAATCCCTACGGGCAGACCACGGCGACGCCAGCGGGGGCTCCCCGACAGCTCAGCGCCGAGCGCATCGAGGACCTGCTGCGGCGCAACGGCCACATCAAGAACCTGGACTTCGACCCCGTCACGCGCGTTGCCGGCGCCCTGGCGTTCCACACGGTGGCGGACCTGCAGGCGCGCAAGGTCGTCGAGGCCCGCTCGATCGCCACGCTGTTCCGCGGCTACGAGGTGATCATGGTGGGGCGCGATCCGCGCGACGCGATCTTCATCACGAGCCGCGCCTGCGGTGTCTGCGGCGGCGTGCACTCGACCTGCTCGGCGATGGCCATCGAGATGGCGATCGGCTGCTGCCCGCCGCCGCTCGGGATCCTGGTCCGCAACCTGGCCCTGGCCCTCGAGTTCCTCTACGACCATCCGCTGCACCTGCACCTGCTCGCCGGGCCGGACTACTCGGCGGCCATCGTCGAGCCCACGAACCCCGCCCTCTTCGAGCGCGCCAAGCGCAGCCAGGCGCCCAACGCCGAAGTGCACGGGTACCGCACGATCGCCGAGCTGATGCAGGACCTGAACCCCCTCAGCGGCAAACTCTACCTCGAGGCGCTGCACATGACCCGCGTGGCGCGTGAGGCGTACGTGCTGATCTGCGGCAAGTACCCGCACCCGCAGACCATCGTCCCGGGCGGCATGAGCTCGACGATCACGCTCAGCGTCATGAACGAGATGTTCGTCCGGCTCTCGCAGTTCTTCGACTACTCGAAGCGGATCGCGCTCCTCTGGGACGACCTGACGGAGTTCTTCTACGAGGCGAACCCCGCCTACGAGCAGGTCGGGGCGCGGCGCGCCAACCTGATCGACACCGGGATCTTCGACCATCACGAGGCCTACGACGCCACCTACGAGAACGCCTCGGGCTGGGGCGAGCGGCGCTGGGCCACGCCGGGAGCGATCGTGGACGGCGAGCTGGTGACCACCGACCTGCACGCGATCAACATCGGTCTGGAGGAGTTCGTCGAGCACTCCTACTACGAAGAGTGGGCCGCCGACGGGCGGGCGCAGCACTTCGCGACCGATCCCGCGGGGAAACCGCTGTCACCCCATCATCCCTGGAACAAGGTCACCAAGCCCAGGCCGCAGGGGCAGAGCTGGAAGGAGAAGTACACCTGGGACACGGCCCCGCGCTGGGACCGCAACGGCATGGAGGCCGGGTGCTACGCGCGGTTGTGGAACACGGCGGTCGCGGGGAAGCAGCCGGCGAAACCCTTCATCGAGGCCACGGGGACCTCGCTGAAGCTGCGCCTACCCGCCGGGGCATTGCCGGAGATGGAGCTGGAGTGGCCGGTGCCGCGGGTCTGGAACGCATTCGAGCGCAACCGCGCGCGGGCGTACTGCTGCGCCTCCACGTCGCTGATCGCGATGAACAACTGGCTGCTCGCCATGGACCTGCTGAAGAACGGCGACACCCGCACCAGCACGCGCTTCGAGATCCCGCGCCGCGGCGAGCAGCGCGGCGTGGGCTTCTGGGGCGCGGGCCGAGGCTATCTGACGCACCACATCGTGCTCGACCGGGGTGCCGTCGCGAACTACCAGATCGTGACGCCGTCCACGTGGAACGCCTCGCCCACGGATCCCTGGGGACAGCCCGGACCCTACGAGGAGGCCGTGCTCAACACGCCGCTGCTCGAGGAAACCGACGACCCGGAGCAGTTCCGCGGGATCGACGTCCTGCGCACGATCCGCAGCTTCGATCCGTGCATGCCCTGCACGACGCACATCCACTCGGACGCCGGCGTGATCACGCGCGAGGTGAACACCTGCGCCTGCGGCGCCGACGGCTGAGCTCGCCGTGCCCTCTACCGGGGAAGGGTGGGCGCCGGATGCGCGTGTGCTCGTGGGGGGGATCGGCTACCGCAACCTGCGCGACCACTCGGTGGGGATCGCCGTCGTCGAGCGGCTCGCGGTGCGCGAGTGCCTCGAAGCAATCGCCGTCGAGGACGTCAGCTACAACCCGATCGCGTTGGTCCAGCGGCTGGAGGACGAGGCGCCGGATCGGCGCTTCGGCCGGGCCGTCGTGGTGGGAGGCGTCTCGCGCGGAGGGCGCACCCCCGGGTCCGTGACGGCGTACCGCTGGGACGGCGCTCTGCCCGCACCCGAGGACGTGCAGCGCGCGGTCGCCGAGGCGGTCACGGGGATCATCTCGCTCGACAACACGCTCGTGATCGTACGGCACTTCGGCGCGCTGCCCGAGGACGTGGCCGTGATCGAGGTCGAGCCCGACGGCGGAGCCTGCGGCCCCGACGGGGAAGCCTTCGGCGACGCCCTCAGCCCGGCGGTCGCGGGTGCCTTCGACGCCGTCTGCGAGCTCGTGGGGAGGCTCGCCACCGATCCGGCGCGGGCGGCCCGGCTGCCCCGGGCGGCGCTCGGCGGGAGCCGCGTGCCGGCGCTGGCGGACACGTGACGACCCCGGCGCCCGAACAGCCGCTCGACGCTGGCGGAGACGGCCGCCACGCTCTGGAGGTCGGGCCCGAGCGGGAGGACCTCCTGCGCGAGATGGAGCGGCTCATCGCCGGGCTCGAGGAGCACCCCGATCCGGCCGTCCGCGATCAGGTGCAGCGGCTCCTGGCCGGGATCGACGCCGTCCACCGCACAGCGCTGACGCACCTGCTGGACGGGATCCACGGGATGGCGGGAGAGGCGTTCGTGAACCGCCTCACCGCGGATCCGGCCGTGCGCCTGCTGCTCATGTCCTACGACCTGCTCGCGGTCGACCGCCGGCTCCTGGCGGAGGAGGCGCTCGACACCGTCCGCGGGCATCTCCACGCTCACGGGGTGGACGTGGAGCTCGTGGAGATCTTGGGCGGCGTGGTGTCCGTCAGGCTGCACGGGCTCGACCGTGCGGAGATCGGGCCCGCAGCGGTCCGGCGGGATCTCGAGCGCGCGCTGAAGGTGGGGCTCGTCGGGTTCCAGGAGCTCGCTGTCCATGGCCGCGAGACGCCCGCTGCGGCCGGCGGCTTCATCCCGCTGTCGGGCCTGCGGCGCGCCAACCGTCCCGTCTACCGGGTGGCGCTCGCGGCGGACGAGTTGCCGCCGGGGCGGATGAGGGCCGTCGAGGTGGAGGGGCATCCGGTGCTGATCGCCAACGTGGATGGGGAGTTCCATGCGGTCCAGAACCGCTGCGGAGAGAGCCCGCTGCCGCTGGAGTTCGGCGTCCTCGCGGGCACCGAGATCAGGTGCAGCTGGCACGGCTGCCGCTACGACGTGCGCTCCGGCCGCAGGCTGGACGCGCCGCGGAGCACGGACGGCCGCGAGGCCGAGGAGCGCCTGCGGGTGTTCCCCGTCGCCCTCGAGGACGGCGACGTCAAGGTGGCCGTCGGCGTCGAGCCTGTCCCGGCGTGAGATGGTGCGCACGCTGATCGCCGGCTTCGGCAACGAGCTGCGGGGGGACGACGCGCTCGGCGTCGAGGTGATCCACCGGCTCGAAGCGGCGGGCGGGCTCGGCGGCGGCGTGGAGCTGCTCGAGGTCGGCACGGGAGGGATCCGTCTCGCGCAGGAGCTGCTCACACCCTGCGATCGCCTGATCGTGGTGGACTGCATCTCGCGCGGCGGCGCTCCCGGCACCGTCTACGTCCTCGAGGTCGAATCGGTGGCGGCCGTGGGTGAGGTGGACCTGCACCTGGCCGTGCCCGCGCGCGCGCTGTCGCTCGCGCAGGCGCTCGGCGCGCTCCCGGCCCGCACCTTCCTGGTCGGGTGCGAGCCCGAGCAGGTGGACGAGCTCACGACCGAGCTGTCACCCGCCGTGCGCGGCGCGCTGGAGGCGGTGATCGGACACGTCCGGCGGCTGGCGGGTCCCGGGGTCTCCCAGGCGGCCGACACCGATGGCTGATCCGCCGGGCCGCGAGGTCGCGCACCGCGACGAGGTGCTGGAGCTCCTGTACTGGCTCGAGGGCGAGGGCCTGGAGGACAGTGCCACGCTCGCGGGACTCGCGCGCTTCCTCGTTCACGAGGAGGCCGACGTCCGGCGTACGCTCGACGCGCTGGTGCGGCGTGGGGACGTCCTGCCGGAGGAGGAGGGCGCGGGCCGCTACCGCTTGTCCGAGGTGGGGCGGCGGGAGGCCGCGCGCCGCTTCGCCGAGGAGTTCGCGCCCCTGCTGAGCCAGGGACATGGGGAGTGCAACGATCCTGACTGTGACTGTCACGCCAATCCCGCGGGTGCGGCCGAGTGCCACGCCGCGCGGGGAGGAGGGCACGCCCACGGATGAGACTCGCCATTGCGGGAAAGGGGGGGACGGGCAAGACAACGATCGCCGGCACGCTGGCCCGGGTGCTGGCGCAAGAGGGTCGCTCGGTCCTCGCGATCGACGCGGGCACGAACCCGAACCTGGCCGCCGTGCTGGGCCTCGCCCCGGAGAGCGCCGGGGAGATGCTCGGGCTGCCGCGCGGCCTGACGGAGCGCCGGACCGAGGCCGACGGGAGCACGCGGATCGTGTTCACGTCCGACCCCGAGGAGGTGCTCCGCACGTATGCGGCGGTGGCGCCCGACGGCGTCCGGCTGGTGGTGATGGGGAAGGTGGGTCACGGCGGAGCCGGTTGAATGTGCGGCGCCCACGCCACGGTCCGTGGCCTGCTCGGTGAGCTCGTGACGAAGACCGGCAACGGCGGGGACGTCGTCGTGGACATGGAGGCCGGGCTCGAGCACCTCTCGCGCGGGACGGGGAAGCACGTCTCCCGGTTCGTCGCCGTGCTGGAGCCCTACTATCGCTCGATGGAAACCGCCCGCCGGGTGGCGGCGCTCGCGGAGGAGCTGGGAG
>JBHENL010000212.1:0-9801 GCA_046262075.1 Gemmatimonadota bacterium | reverse complement strand
ACTTGCCCACGTTGGGCCGGCCCACGATCGCGACGAGCGGCAGCGCCACGCGGTACCTCAGCCGGCGGAGACGAGCGCGCGGAACTCGTTCAGTTCCTGGACGATCGTGCGCGACGCCAGGACCTGCACGTCGCAGGCGGTCTCGAGCTCCTCGGCGGCGACGTCATCCAGGAACCGTCCCTCGATGTTCAGCGCCTCGCGCGGAAAGAGCACGAGATCGGCGGGGGTGGCTCGCGCCGCCTCGATCAGGTCGCGTCCCCCCAGCAGACCCGCGCAGGTGACGCTCGCGCCGAAGAGCCGGTTCTCGACCGCCACCACGGACGGGCGCCACCCGCGTGCTGCGAGACGCGGCGCCACGCCCGCGGAGAGGAGCGGCGCCATCATGCGCCCGGTGAGCAGCGTCACGCGGGCACCCGCGCCAGGCTGCAGCTCGCGCAACCCGTCGTCGACCTCCTCCAGGAAGAGCCGCGTCATGCCGACGCCGTTCTCCACCAGCCCGAAGTCGCCGTAGGCGGCGGCCCCGGGCAGGGCCGCGCCCGCCTGCAGCCAGATCTCGTCGGCGAGCAGGACCTTCGCCCGATCGGCGGAGGACGCCAGCCGCGCGCGGTAGCCCTCCACGTCCGCGACGAGCGCCGCGGCGTACTCCGCCGTCAGCGAGCGCAGGTGCGGCAGATCATGGCGATGCCCGGTGAGCCCCACGGGGACGACGGAGATCGAGAGCAGGGCGTCGCCGAACTGCAGGAGATCGTCGAACGTGCGCAGGAGCACGGCACCGTCGTTCAGGCCCGGGCAGAGCACGACCTGCGCGTGGAACGCGATCCCGCCGCCGGCGAGACGCTCGAGACCCGCTTGCAACTCGCGGGCCCTGGGGTTCTTCAGGATCCGCTCCCGCACGTCGGGATCGGTGGCGTGCACCGAGACGTAGAGCGGGGTCAACCGGTAGCGCAGGATTCGGACGTAGTCGCGCTCCTTCAGGTTCGTGAGCGTGACGAAGTTCCCGTACAGGAAGGAGTAGCGGTAGTCCTCGTCCTTCACGTACAGCGAGCGCCGCATCCCCTTCGGCATCTGGTCGATGAAGCAGAAGTCGCACTTGTTCGTGCAGCGCTTGATCGCGGGCGGCTCGAGGAGCACGCCCAGGTCCTCGTCCAGCTCGCGCTCGACCTCGAGCACCTCGCGCCGCGGAATCGGCGCGCCGCGGCTCACCTCCAGGCGGAAGGCCGGCTCGGCGGAGAGGAACTCGAAGTCGAGGAAATCCTCGAGCGGCTCGCCATCGATGGCGAGCAGGTGGTCGCCGGCGCGCAGGCCCAGCGCGTGGGCCAGCCCGCCGTCCACGACCTCGCGGATGGCGATCACGCCGTGCCCTTCGCGCCGGCGGGCAGGACCGTGCCTCCCGCCTCGATCCCCGGCTCCGCCTCACGGAAGTAGCTCGAGGCGCGGTAGGACTCGAGGAGGTTCCCGAGCAGGAGCTTGATCGCCACGGCCGCGGGTACTGCGATCAGAAGCCCGATGAAGCCGAAGAAGAACGCGAACAGCACGATCGCGAGCATCACCCAGAACGGGTGCAGCCCCACGCTCTCGCCCACGATGCGCGGCGAGAAGTAGTTCTCCAGCACCTGCTCCACGCCGAACACAGCCGCGATCTTCAGCAGGTCCGTGCCCACGTTGCCGGAGACGAGCGCGATGAGCAGCGCGGGTACGAGGCTGAGCACCAGCCCCAGGTAGGGGATCACGTTGAACACCCCCGCCACGACCCCGAGCAGCACGGCGTACGGAAAGCCGGCGATCGCGAAGCCGCCCCCGATGATCAGCCCGACCAGCAGCGAGACGAGGAGCTGACTGCGCAGGTACTTGCCCAGCAGCACGTCGAACTCGCGAACGAAGGCGAACGTGCGCGCCCTGCGAGTCGGCGGAACCAGGGCGCCGGACCTCTCGACCACCTTGTCGAAGTCCCGCAGCAGGAAGAACGTGAGGAGCGGCGTGATCACCAGGTAGGAGATCAGCGTCAGTGCCAGGCCCAGCCCCTTCCCCACCCCGATCACGCCGGAGAGCAGGAAGCCGCGGATCTCCTCGCCCCGCGACGTCACGAACTCGTCGATGCGATCGGCGTCGATCGCGAGGAGCTCCCCCACCTCGACCCGGTCCATGCCGGGCAGCCGCGCGTGCGAGACGCGCTCGAGCGTGGCCTGCAGCCACGTGAGCGCGCGCTGGAGGAAGACCGGGAAGCGGCTCAAAAAATTCGAGACCTGCTCCCACAGGACCGGCCCCAGGACGATGATCGTCAGCGCCAGGATCGCCAGGACCAGGCCCAGGACGAGCACGGTCGCGGCCGTGCGCTCGAGCCCCTTCCGTTGCGCGCGCCGGACGAGCGGGTTCAGCACGTAGGCGAGCACGATCGCCAGCACGAAGGGCGTGAGGATGTACCCCACCGACCAGATGAGCCACAGGCCGGTGAGCAGCGACAGCACGGTCACGACGCGGCCGTAGACGGACGTTCCATAGAACGGGGAGAGCAGATAGACGAGGGCGAGGAAGAGGACCAGCGGCTGGAGGACCGGCGTCAGCGACCAGAGAAACAGGACCAGGAGCAGCCCCCACGAGAGCAGCAGCACGTAGAACTTGCGTTCACTCAGCTGCGTCTCGTTCAAGGGGCGCTCTGGGAGGGAGAAGTGAGGCGGTCCGGCTCCCGCGGGGCAGAGGACGCGGGTGCGGCGATCTTATCCAAGTCGTTGAGGCAGGTCAAGCTACGCCCTCTCGCCTGCCGCCAAGACGAAGGCGCCTCCGCGGAGAGGAGGCGCCTCGTGCTCTGAGCGGGCGACCGGACTCGAACCGGCGACGTCCAGCTTGGGAAGCTGGCATTCTACCACTGAATTACGCCCGCGCGATGCGGACTCTCGGGCGGCGGGCCCGTGCGGGGACCAAGCTACGGCGAGCGCCCGAGCCGGGTCAATGCGCGCCCGAGGGCACGCGCTACTGCGACGTGCCGGCCTCCGCGGCCGCTGCCCCGCCGGTCTTCTTCTTGAGCTCCTCGGCCTTCGCGAACGCGGCGAGGGCCTCGTCCCGGCGCCCGGAGTCGCGGTAGGCGAAGCCCAGGTACTCCTGCGCGGCGGCGTTGTCGGGCTGGCGTTGCGCGAGCTTCTGCAGGATCTCGATCGCCTCCTCGTACTTCTTCTGCTGGAGCAGCGTGAGCCCGAGGTACTCCATCGAGTAGCTCGTCATCTCGAGGGAGGCGGGATCGGTCGCGTCTTCCTCTGCGATCACCTTGCGGAACGCTCCTTCGGCGTCGGTCCACTGCTTCCCCTGCAGGAAGGCGCGTCCGGCGTTGTACAGGTCCGCCTGCGACGCCGAGTCCGCCACGGCCACCTCCCCGAGCGTCTCGCGCATCTCGTCCGTCTGGCCGCGCTCCTGATACAGGCTCGCCAGGTTGTTCACGATGTCCACCTCGCCGGGATTCTTCGCGAGGTACGCCTTGTACGTGGACTCCGCCAGGTCGAGGTACTCGTCCGCCTTCGCGGAGTCGCCCGCGGCGACCGCGTCGCGTCCCATCTGGTGATACAGGATGCCCAGGTTGTACGAGAGCGTCTGGTTGTCGGGCTGGAGCTCGAGGGCCTTCTTGTACGCGTCGATGGCCTCGGTCGTCTTCTTCTGCCGGTTGTACACCGTGCCCAGGTTGATCCAGGCCTCGGGGCCCTCGGGGTTGATCTCGGTGGCCTGCTCGAGGAGCATCTGCGCCTTCTCGAGCTCGCCCGCTTCGGCGGCCTTGGCGGCGGCGTTCACCATGGGCGCCCAGATCGCCTTCACGGCCGCATCGATCCTCTCCTTGAGCTCCGCGTCCTCCGGATCGGCGAGCTCGTGCGCCTTCGCGAAGGCCATCGCCGCCTTCTCGGTGTCGCGGTTGGTGCCCTGGGCATAGACCACGCCGAGCCAGTAGTGCAGCGCGGCCTCCTCGGGGTACTGGGGGATGGCCTCCTCCTCCAGGAACTGCTGGGCATCCTCCCACTTCTTCCCGGAGACCCGCACCTCGGCGCCGTGGATCATGGGCGCGGCGGACTCCTGCGCGGGGGCTTCCTCGGCAGAGAGCGAGGTCAGCAGGAGCGCGGCCAGGACCGCCGTCCCGACAGGGGCCAGCGCGGCGACGAAACGTCTCATGGAACCTCCTCGAAGAGACCTCTGAATGGCGAGATGCCGAGCCGCCCGGCACCGGCAAAGGTCCGGCCGGAACGGCTCTCCTGATACCGGCGCGGCGCCGAAAGGTTTCTCAGGTTACGGAGTCGGCTCGTCCCCCGCCAGCCGGGATGCCATCACCTTCCCCGCGCGGACCGAGCTCGGCACGCAGCCGCGCCTGGACGACCCGCAGGGGCAGCCCATGCTCCTGCGCCAGGCGGCGGCACTCCTCGTACTCCGGCCGCACGTCCTCGCCGCCGCCGGGAGAGCGCACCCGCTTGACCCGCACGGGGCCGAAGGAGGTCGCGAGCGTCTCCTCGCGGCGCGGCAGCGCCAGGCGCCGCACCGGCCAGGTGCGGACCCCGATCGTCGTCGTCTCCCGGAAGAGGACCCCGGCCAGCCGCTGGACGGCCTCTTCCTCGCAGAGGCAGCGTACGAGCGTGCCGGGACGGCCGCGCTTCAGACTCGCCGGGACGAGAGCCACCTCCAGCGCGCCCTCCGCCGCGAGCCGCTCCTCGATCCATCCGTAGAGCTGGGGGTTCATGTCGTCGATCGTCGTCTCGAGGACCGTCAATCGCCGGGCGCTCCAGGCCGGCGTCCCGTCCGCGGCCGCGGGGCCGCTCGCCGCGCTTCCCGTGGCATCGCCGAGGATGACCCGCAGACAATTCGGAGGGTCACCGCCCTCGCGGCTTCCCGCGCCGTAGCCGACCTTGCGCACTCGCAACTCGGGCTCGTCGACGGCAGGGTCGGCCAGCGCCGTCAGGATCGCCGCGCCGGTCGGGGTGGTGAGCTCCGCCCGGGCTTCCCCCGGCTCCACGCGCCAGCCCTCCAGCAGGAAGGCCACCGCCGGCGCGGGGACGGGCAGCCGCCCGTGGGCGGTATCCACGTAGCCGCTGCCGGTCCGGAACGCCGAGACCCGCACGCTCTGGATGCCGAGGAGATGCAGCGCGCTCGCCGCTCCGCACACGTCGAGGATCGCGTCCACGGCACCGACCTCGTGGAAATGGACCTCGGAGGCGGACACGCCGTGGACCCGCGCCTCCGCCTCGGCCAGGCGGCGGAACACGGCGATGCTCAGCTCCTCGACGGGCGGCGGAAGGCTCGCCTCGCGCAGGATCCGCTCGATCTCCGACAGGTGTCGATGGGCGCGGCTCTCCTGGAAGCGCCACGCCGCCAGCGTCGCCGCGAGCGTGCCGCGGCGGACGCGGGAGACCTCGAGCTCGAAGGGCGGCAGAGGCAATTCCCGCAGGCTCTCGCGCAGCATGCGCGGGTCGAGGCCCGCGTCGATCAAGGCTCCCAGGATCATGTCTCCCGAGACGCCGGAGAACATGTCGAAGTAGGCGATCACGCGGCGGCGCCTCCGGTCGGGCCCATCGCCGCGCTGCCTCGACCGGCTGCGTCGGCGCCCACGTATTTCGCCCCGCCGGCGGTGTGGAAGAGCACGACGGTGTCGTCGGGAAGGATCGCCTCGCGTGCGACGAGGAGCGCGAGGCCGGCGGCCGCCGCCCCGCTTTCGGGCGAAGCGAAGAGTCCCTCCCGGCCCAGCAGGCGCTCGCCGTGGCCGATCGCCTCCTCGCTCACGGCCACGGCGGCTCCCCCCGAGGCGCGCAGGATGTTCAGGATCAGGAAATCGGCGCGGGAGTGGGGAACGCGCAGCCCGAGCGCGCGCGTGACGGGGTCGGTCACCGGGCGGGCGGACTCCCGCCCCGCCTCGAAGGCCTCGACGAGCGGCGCGCAGCCGGCGGCCTGCACCGCATACATCCGGGGCCGCCCGCCGCCGATCCAGCCGAGCCCCTCCAGCTCGTCGAACGCCTTCCAGAGCCCCACCAGACCGGTGCCGCCGCCGGCAGGATAGACGACGGCCTCGGGCAGGCGGCCCAGGGCCTCGAACAGCTCGAAGCCCATCGTCTTCTTGCCCTCGACGCGGTACGGCTCCTTGAACGTCGAGAGGTCGTACCAGCGTCCGGCCATCGCCGAGGGGGCGAGCCGCCGCGCGGCCTCGGCGATCGAGCGCCCCGCGCGCGTCACGGCGGCGCCCACGGAGCGGGCCTCTGCCTCGAAGGCGAGAGGCGTGCCCTCGGGCATGAACACGTGGGCCTCCAGCCCGGCGACGGCGGCGTACGCGGCCGCCGCGCCGCCGGCGTTCCCCGCCGTCGGCAGGGCGACGGTCCGGACGCCGAGTGCCCGTGCCTTCGCGAGCGCGACGGCCATCCCGCGGGCCTTGAACGAGCCGGTCGGGTTGCAGGATTCGTCCTTGATGAGCAGGCGCGGGAGGCGCAGGGCGGCGCCGAGGCGGCGCGCACGCAGCAGCGGCGTGGCGCCCTCGCCGAGCGTCAGGCCAGGTTGATCGGAACGCAGCGGTAGCAGCTCGCGGTAGCGCCAGAGGTTCGGCGGCCGGCGCCGCAGCGCCTCGCGCGTGAGGGTGACCGCCGCCGCGGCGAGGTCGTAGCGCGCGAACAGCGGCGCCCCGCAACGGCAGAGCTGCTGCACCTCCTCGTGCGGAAGGCGGCTCTGGCAGCGCGCGCACTCGAGGTGCGTGATCATGCGCGCGCCAGGAGGGTCGCCACCGCGTGCGCGGCCACTCCTTCCGCCCGCCCGATCGCACCCAGCCCCTCGGCCGTCGTCGCCTTGACGTTCACGCGACCGAGCCCGACCCCGAGCGCGCCCGCGATCCGCTGGCGCATCATGGGGACGTGCGCGGCGACCCGCGGCGTCTCCGCGATCAGCACCGTGTCGACGAAGACGATCTCGAACCGCTCCCGCAGCTCGCCGGCGAGGTCCCGCAGGAGCTCGAGGCTGTCGGCGCCGGCGAAGCGCGGGTCGTCGGCCGGAAAGCGCTGGCCGATGTCGGCCTCACCGGCAGCCCCCAGCAACGCGTCCATGATCGCGTGCACGAGCACGTCGGCGTCGGAGTGTCCGGCGGGGCCGACCGGCGAGTCGAATGCCACTCCACCCAGGACGCAGCGGCGACCCGGCTCCAGCCGATGCACGTCGTAGCCGATTCCCGTTCGGCTCGCTCGCTCCTGCCGCACGTTCGCCTCCCCGATGCGGGTGACCGGCACGCGCTCGCGCGCAGCGAGCAGCGCCTCCGCCAGCCGCCAGTCCCCCGGCGCGGTCAGCTTCAAGTTCGAGGCCTCACCCTCGACGAGGAGTACCGGGCGGCCCTCGCGCTCCCAGAGCGCCGCGTCGTCGGTGACGCGCACGCCTTCCGCCGCAGCGCGCCGATGCCCGGACGCGATCGCCTCCAGCGGAAAACCCTGGGGCGTCTGCGCGGCGTGCAGCCCGGTCCGGCTCACCGTCTCCACGCCGCCCTTCGCCCGGCGCTTGAGCGTATCGCTCACGGGCACCACCGGCACGACGCAGGACTCCCCCGTCACCGCGTCCAGGACGCGCGCGACGAGCTCGCGCGAGGCCAGCGGGCGAGCCGCGTCGTGGATCAGGACCGTTCCCGCGCCCGTCACCGCGCCGAGACCCTGGCGGACGGAGTCCTGACGCGTCTCGCCGCCCGCGACCACGGCCAACTCGATACCCGGAGCGGCACCGGCCAGGAGCGCCCGGGCGCGTCCGCGGTCCTCCTCCGGAACCACGACCACGGCGGCCGCGAGCCGCGGCGTTCCGACGAAGGGCTGGAGCGCGCGGAGCACGAGCGGCACACCCGCCAGCAGGGCGAACTGCTTCTTGTCGGGCCCGCCCATGCGGCTGCCGGTCCCCCCGGCGAGGAGGACGAGCGCGGCCGGCTCGCAGCTCCCCTCCCGCGAGTGCAACGTCAGGAGGCGGAGGCGGCCGGCGGCGTCTCCCGCTCCGGCGGGTTCAGGGCGGTGCCCGCGGGCGCGCCGGCGGACATCGGCGGGGCGGGAGGCGCGTCCTTGCGGTTGCCGAAGATGAGCGTACCGGCCCGCGTCTGATGGATCCCCGTCACGACCACGCGCACCGTCCGCCCCACCTCCTCGCGCGCGTTCTCCACCACCACCATGTTCCCATCCTCCAGATAGCCGACTGCTTGCTCCCGCTCCTTGCCGGGCTTCACGAGCTTCACGACCAGCTCGTCCCCCTGGATCACGTCCGGCTTGAGGATGTCGGCCAGCTGGTTCAGGTCCACCGCGGGCACACCCCGGCGAGCGGCCTCCGAGAGCAGTTCCGGGTTGTGCGTCACGATGCGCACGTCGCCTTCCCCGGCGAAGTCGAGCAGGCCCTCGATCTCTCCGGCCAGAACGTCGATCTCGCGGATGCGCACGGCGCGGTTGGGGATCTGCTGCAGGGCGCGGAGGTTCTCGAGCCCGCGCTCGCCACGGAAGTGCTCGACGGGGTTCCGGGAGGCGGCCATCGTCTGCAGCCCGTCCACCACGTAGCGCGGCACGATCACTTCCCCGGCCAGGAGAGGCGACTGCGCCAGGCGCACGGCACGGCCATCGATCAGCCCCCGCTCCCCGAGCAGGAAGCGGCTCGTCGCGGGGCTGGCGGCTTCGGCGGCCTCGGCGGGCGTAGGCTCGCGCGCCAGCGCCTGCCCGGCCACGAGTCCCAGGTACCCCAGCATGCCGATGTAGATGAGATAGATCGCGTGCAGATAGGCGCGGGGCGCCCCAACCACCTCCATCGCGAGCAGGGACTCCAGCGCGAAGAGCGTGAGGAGCGCGATCAGGAGGCCCAGGAAGAGCCCGCCCATGCCGATCAGCAGCTGCCGGGCCGCCACGGCGCTCCGGCGCAGCCGGGCTTCGAGGACGAAGCTGGCGAGCAGCACGAGGAGCCCGGCCCCGAGCACGACGAAGCCGAAGCTGTTGGGCCCCGTCGAGAGCAGCGCAGCGCCCGCGCCGAGGACGAGCATGGCGTAGAGGACACGGACGAACTTCACGACCCGCCTCGAGCGGACGCGCCGCTGGGCATCGGATCAGAAGTCCGCGCGCGGGGTGTAGTTGTCGAAGCGCGTGAACTCGCGCGAGAAGCGCAGCGTGATCGTATCCACGGGGCCGTTCCGGTGCTTGCCGATGATGACGTCGGCGAGGCCCT
This sequence comes from Gemmatimonadota bacterium, assembly GCA_046262075.1. Lineage (GTDB taxonomy): Bacteria > Gemmatimonadota > Gemmatimonadetes > JACCXV01 > JACCXV01 > JBHENL01. The sequence goes on along the minus strand of JBHENL010000212.1, from coordinate 636 downwards.
TCTTGTCGCTGTTGGGGTTGTACACGTCGTCCCGGTAGAGGAAGAGGACGAGGTCGCTATCCTGTTCGAGCGAACCAGAGTTGTGGGCAACTATGCCGTCAGCCAGCCAGGACGCAGGCCCTGGAACAGTAAGGTCGTAAACACATTCGTGGTCGCGTGGAATGACGCCGGTGACTCGATCCCAAAACAAATCGCTAGTTGCCTCCTGCCGCAAGAGGTCATCCCGCAAGATCCCGGAGTATTCCAGCAACAGAGACCGTGACGGTGTGTGAATGAACGCAATGTTTCCGCCATGCACCTTGCCGCGTCGGCGGTCGATCTCCCCGCCAGAGATCCCCCGCTCCGCCATGGCGGCGCGAACCCGAGTCATAGCTTGGATGGGCAAAGTGTCTACGTTCGTATTCGAACCGAGGCCGTGGAGATGCGATGCGAGCCTCTCCGCGGGATACCGTCGCGGCCCCACGCTGCCGACTCCGTTCACAAACCGCTCTTGATGCTCTCCACCTGAAACTCGGGTCACGTGAAGCGGCTTGTACGCTCCTTGGGCAACCACGCTCGTGCGAGCCACGATCGCCATCCTGAGGAGCAGCGCCGCCACGTCTCCGGCCAATCCTTCACTACAGGTGCAGAAGTCCA
>JBHENL010000211.1:0-3894 GCA_046262075.1 Gemmatimonadota bacterium | reverse complement strand
TGCAGGACGTGATCACGGGCGAGGCCTACCTCGACCGCGTCGCCGCCTCGACGGCGCAGGCACAGGCGCTCGGCATCACCGGTATCCCGGCGTTCCTGCTCGACCGCCGGCTGCTGGTGCTCGGAGCGCAGCCCCGCGAGGTCTTCGAGCAAGCCTTCGCCCAGCTGGCTACTTCTCAGTGAGAGTCCGCTGCAGCACCGCCAACTCGCCCTCGAGCACAGCAACCCGTCGCTCCAGCGCGGTTACGCGGTCGTCCTCGGGCGCCGAGGGCGGCGGCTGATCGGGCTCGCCGCCGCCGAGCAGCTGCGCGTAGCGATCCTCCTTCTGGCCCGGCCGGCGCGAGAGGCGGGCGACCAGCTCCCGCTCTCGTAGCGCGTCCAGCTCCTCCTCGAGCGTGGCGAGTGAGCCGAATGCATGCAGCCGTTCAGTGCGGCCCTTCAGCTCGCCCGGAGTCTGCGGGCCACGAAGCATGAGCACGGCAAGCAGCGAGAGCTGCGCGTCCGACAGCCGGAGCGCACCGTCGAGCAGGTGACGGTACTTCACGGCGCGACTGCCCGCGCCGCTCGCGAGCCGCGCCCAGCCACGCCGCGAGAGCCGGTCGAGCGCCGCGCGGATGGTCGGCTCGTCGTACTCCACGATGGGATCGCGGTTGGTCGTCTGGTTGCACGCCAGGCGGAGCCCGTTCAGCGAGAGCGGGTACGACTCCGGCGTCATCCGCTGCTTCTCGATCAGGCAGCCGAGCACCCGGAGCTCCACGGCGTCGGCGTCCACGCCGCGAGAGTACGTCAGGACACCGCGGACGCGCCGGCGAGCAGTCCCGGACGCACGAGCCGCGGCGGCGCCTTCAGCCCCGCCTCGCTGATCGGCGGATTCAGCGGCTCCGCCAGCGGCCGCGCGCCGAACGAAGCCCGGCGGCGCTCCTCCGGCACGTCGCCGTAGAGCGTGGTGCGCTGGCGGGGCGTCCTGCCGTTCGCGCGGATCAGCGCCTCCATCGCCTCGGGCGCCAGCTCCTGCCCGTGCTCGGCTCCCGCGGCCCGCGAGATCGACTCGTTCATGAGCGTCCCGCCGAGGTCGTTGACGCCCGCTCGCAGGAGCGCCGCCACCCCCTCCCGGCCGGCCTTGACCCAGGAGGCCTGGATGTTCGTGATCCAGGGATGCAGCGCGAGCCGCGCCACGGCGTGCATGAGCAGCACCTCGCCGAACGTCGGCCCAGCCCGGGCGCGTCCCTTCAATGCGATCGGCGCCTCCATGTGGACGAACGGCAGCGGGACGAACTCGGTGAAGCCGGCTGTCCGCTCCTGCTGCTCGCGAGCGCGTAGAAGGTGACGGGCCCAGCTCAGCGGGCCCTCGACGTGCCCGAACATGATGGTCACGTTCGAGCGCAGCCCGACCCGGTGCGCCGCATCGTGCACCTTGAGCCACTGGGCGGTCGTCACCTTGTCGGGACAGATGACTTTCCGCACCTCGTCGTCGAGCACTTCCGCCGCCGTCCCGGGCAGGCTGCCCAGCCCGGCCTCGCGAAGGAGGTCGAGGTAGTCGTCGAGCGGCAAGCCCAGAGTGGCGGCGCCCTGCCAGATCTCGAGCGCGGAGAAGGCATGAACGTGGAGGCCGGGCACGGCGGCCTTGATCGACCGCACGACATCGAGGTAGTACTCGCCCGTGAACGCGGGATGGATGCCCCCCTGCAGGCAGACCTCGACCGCGCCGCGCTCCCATGCCTCCTCGCACCGACGCACGATCTCGTCCCGCGGCACGAGGTAGGCCGGCCCGCGCAGGTTGGCCGCCAGCTTGCCCTTCGAGAACGCACAGAAGCCGCAGCGGAAGTAGCAGACGTTCGTGTACTGAATGTTCCGCGTGACCACGTAGGTCACGGTGTCGCCGCACACCTCGCGCCGCAGCGCGTCGGCTGCCGCCAGCACGGCGCGGCGGCCGTCCCCGCGGGCGCGGAAGAGGGCGACGATGTCGTCCTCGTCGAGCTCCTGCTTTGCGAGCGCGGCGCGCAGCGCTGGGTCGCCCGCCCCCGAGTTCGTTCGGCGAACGAGCTGACCGTGCCGCGCGGGAATCGGATCCGGCTCACCGGGCGCCCAGGGATCTTCGCGCGCCAGGCCGAGGGAGTCCGAACGCCGGAGGACTGCGGGCGCGACCCCCGGGTCGCACCAGCGCTCGGGTTCGGCGACGTAAGCCGGGTAGAGCGGAAGCCGCGGTGCGAGCTCGAAGCCCCGGCTGCACGTCGCCTGCTCGAGCCGGTCGAGCTCGGGCCAGGGCGCCTCCGGGTTGACGTGGTCGATCGTCACGGGCGAGATGCCGCCCCAGTCGTTGATCCCGGCATCGAGCAGGCGGGGAAACTCGTCGTAGGCCAGGTTCGGTGGCGCCTGGAGGCTCCAGTCGGGCCCGAGGACAACCCGCGCCGCCGCGATCGTCCACAGGTGCTCCTCGAGCGAGGGCTCGGCGTGCGCGGCCATGCGCGTCCCCGGCTTGGCGCGGAAGTTCTGAACGATCACCTCCTGCACGTGCCCGTAGCGGTCGCCCAGCTCGCGGATGGCGAGCAGCGCCTCCAACCGCTCGCGCCGGGTCTCGACGATTCCGATCAAGATCCCGGTCGTGAACGGGACGCGCGCCTCGCCCGCCGCGGCGATCGTCGCGAGCCGCCGCTCGGGCAGCTTGTCGGGCGAGCCGTGGTGCGGCCCCCCGCGCTCGGAGAGCCGTGGCGACAGGGTCTCGAGCATGATCCCCATGGAGGCGCTGACCGTGCGCAGCTCGACGAGATCCTCGTGCGTCAGCACGCCCGGGTTCAGGTGCGGGAGCAGGCCGGTCTCGTCGAGCACGGCGCGCGCAGCGCGGGCGAGGTACTCGACGGTCGTCTCGCAGCCGAGCTCGCGAAGCTCGTCCCGCGCGACCCGGTAGCGCAGCTCGGGCTTGTCGCCGAGCGTGAAGAGCGCTTCGTGGCAGCCCGCCGCGGCTCCAGCCCGCGCGATGGCCAAGACGTCGTCGAGCGCCAGGAACGCGCGCTCTCCCCGCCGTGGCGGCCGGGCGAACGTGCAGTAGCCGCAGACATCGCGGCAGAGCGTCGTCAGCGGGAGGAAGACCTTCGGGGAGTAGGTGACGAGCGAGCCCCTGCGCAGGGCGCGCGCCTCCGTACACAGCTCACGCAGCGGCGTCTCCAGGAGCTCGCGCAGGTCCACGCCGGAGAGCTTAGAGCGCTGCGGCGCGCGGTTAGGCCAGAGCGCTCAGAAGCGGCCCGAAATCGCGCCACCGACCCTTCGACCAGCGCTGGAGGCGCGCCTGCTGGATCGGGAAGCGGTCGCTCGGGCTCGTCTTCACCTTGACCCCGGGAAGCAAGAATGGGTTGTCCGTCTCGTTCAGTGAGCTGACGGCACGCATCAGCCCCTGCCGGGTGGGAGTGCGACCGGCCTTCCGCAGCGCAGTCACGAACGAGTGCGCCGCCGCCATCGCGTAGACGTTGTAGACGTCGTTCACGTCGCCGCTGCCGTAGCGCTTGAAGACGTCGCGGTACAGCTTGCCGCCTTTGTCGTTGCGCCAGCGCGGATCGGTTGGGTCCTTCAGGAAGTTGATCGTGATCGAGCCTTCGGCCACCTTGCCGCTCGAGAGCGTCGCGATCTTCATGATGTTCGTGGCCGCCGCCACCTGATTCACGATGATCTGCGGCTTCCAGCCGAGCTTATTCACCGCGATGTACGCGCGAATCGAATGCGCCGGCGTCGCCGCGATGAGCAGGATCTTCGCTCCCGAGGAGCGCAGCTTCGAGACCTGCGAGCTGACGTCGGGATTCGTGACCTCGTAGCCCTGCTCGGCAATGACCTTGCCGCGCGACCCGAGCCCCCGCTTCAGGCCCCTCACGACGTCCTTGCCATAGTCGTCGTTCTGGTACAGGAT
>JBHENL010000210.1:0-2698 GCA_046262075.1 Gemmatimonadota bacterium | reverse complement strand
GATCTGCTCGGCGCTGCCGGGCGGGCCGTTGGGTTCGAGCTGGTCGAGCAGCCGCAGCGCGTAGGCGATCAGGATGCCGCCCGACGAGGGCGGCGGGTTCGAGCAGTACTCGTGGCCGCGGTAGGTCGCGGTGACCGGCCGGCGGCGGATGACGCGGTACTCGGCGAGGTCGCGCTCGGTGATCGCTCCCCCGCCCGCGCGCACGTGCTGGACGAGCGCCGCGCTTAGCTCGCCGCGGTAGAGCTCCGCTGCGCCCCGCTCCGCCAGCAGCTCCAGCGTCCCCGCCAGGTCGTTCATCACGATCCGGTCGCCGGCGACGAGGCGCGTCCCTTCCCCGTAGACCGCCCGGCCCTCGGGCGTGGCGCGCAGGATCAGGTCGAGGATCGCGTGCAGGTAGGCCTGCGGCCGCGTCAGCTCGACGCCGTTCCGGGCCAGCTCGACCGCGGGTGCGATCAGCTCGCGCCAGGGCAGCGTCGCGTACGCACGGTGCACGGCCTCGAGGCCGGCGGCGGCGCCCGGCACCGCGCAGGAGGCGGCGCCGATCTTGAACACCTGCGTGGAGTCGCCGGAGAAGTCGACGCTAATCGCCTCCATCGCGCTCGCCGTGCCCGGCTCAAGGCCGATCCCCGGCGCGGCCACGAAGAAGTCGAAGACCCGCGTCGTGCGGTCGCGCGCCCGGTGGACGAGCATGAAGCCGCCGCCGCCCGGCCCCGTGAGCGGGCTCTCAGCGACCCACGAGGCGAATCCCGCCGCCAGGCAGGCATCGACGGCGTTGCCGCCCTCGGCCAGCACGCGCGCCCCGGCCTCGGCCGTCAGCGGGTGACCGGCTGCGATCGCGCCCCTCACGGAGCGGAGCGTAGTCCGTCTCGCCTACCGCTCCGGAACGCACTCGGCCGAGGCGAGCGGCTGCGGAACGATGCGCACCTCCGGCCCCCGCTCCTGCGAGGGCGCCTCCGCCAGCCCGAAGTTGGCGAGCGCGTCGGGCAGCCGCGAGCGCGCGCGCATCTCGGACGAGTGGATCCAGAACCCGACGAACCCCTGTACCGGCGCGGCCGGATTCAGCCGCCGGATCTCCCAGAACAGCCGGCCCGAGTGCTTCTGCTGGTCGATCACGATGCGGTCGGAGACGCTCCACCAGATCTGCAGCGGCACGCAGGAGAAGGCGATCTTCTGCACGTACGTGAGCGGGCTCCGCTGGACGTAGGCCGCCGGCCTCGTCTGCGGCGAGCCGCCGATCTCCTGCCGCGCGAGCTTCTGGAGCACCCGCCCGAGCGGCTCCGCCCGGCCCCGGATCCGCTGACAGCTCGGGCCGCAGACGATGCGCGGGAAGCCGCGGTACTGGCGCGCCAGGTCGACGACGGAGCTGAACACGGCCGCCCCGGCCAGGAGCCGCGGGTAGCGCGCGAGCAGGAGCAGCGTCTCCTGCCCGCCCATGCTGCCGCCGAAGGCGTAGATCTGGGTCCGGTCGACCCGTACCCACGGGAGCGCCCGCTCCACGATCTGCGGCATCCGCGCCAGGTCGTCGATCTGCCCGGCGAAGCCCCACGAGTGGCGCGAGAGGCGGCGGCCCTGCCCGTCGGGATTCACCACCGCGAAGCCGCCGTGGGTGGGGAGGTTGCCCCAGATGGCGATGTTCTCGCGCCCGGTGCGGCCGCGCCCGTGCGGCGAGATGATCAGCGGGATGGGCGGATTCTGCTTCGCGCTGTACCAGGCGGGGAGCAGCACGTGCGCCGCGCGGCGGACGCCGCTGTGCGCGCGGTAGTGAATCGTGACGACGCGGACGCCGCTCTTCGTGGCGGGAACCGAGGCAGGCGCGACGAGCGTCGCGACGACGGCAAGGGTCAGAAGGAACGCCGCTCGCGACAGACGCAGAGCCTATAACGAGATCGCGAGCTCGACTATCCCCCGCAGGCGGGAGAGGTCGATCGTTCCCGTCCGCGCGTCGAAGCGGCGGAAGGGACGGCCGCCGAGGCTGACCGCCCGGATGCGCTCGCCCCGCGGCAGGCGCAGACGGAGCTTCAGCGTGCGCGGGGGCGTCCGCGCGGGCACCTCGACGGTGGCGCGGACGGAGCCGGCCGCCCGCTCCAGCGAGAAGGAGAGGGGCCCGAAGCCGGTCGGGACTCCTCGCGCGGCGATGCGCCGACCGGGCCGCAGCCACGCCCGCGGGGTCGCGAAGGCGAGCTCGAGCCCGTCGGCCGTCTCGTGGACGAGCATGACGCGCAGCGTCTCGAGGAAGGCGGCGTTGCTCGCCCCGTTCGGCGGCAGGTACATGGCGCGGTGGTGGCGGCCCGCGAGCGGGGCGACCGTCGCGGCCTCGCCCGAGACGAACGTGTCGGGCGTCATGGCGGCCGCGAGCCCGCCGTACAGGCTGAGGACGAGCTGATCGGCCTGGTCGTTGTCGGCCAGGAAGCGGGCGACGTTGATGCCGTAGACGTGATCGGTGCCCGAGGTCGGGAAGACCGGGTCGCGGTAGAGGGCGTAGGCGCCGGCGCGGACGATTCCGAGCAGCCGCGAGCCGTGGCGGAGCATGTAGCGGAGCACGCCGCTCGCCTCCGCGCTGCCGGGCCGAAAGAGGCCCGAGGCGAGCGCGTAGGGCATGACAAGGTTCCAGTAGCTGCCGGGACGCGAGGCCGTCAGGTGCTCGTACGGGGTTTCCCGATCGAGCAGCCGCACGGGCACGAAGAGCGACCCGTCGGGC
>JBHENL010000209.1:0-2625 GCA_046262075.1 Gemmatimonadota bacterium | reverse complement strand
GCGCCGTCAGGGGCCCGGCTCCTCCGGTGCCGGCGGCATCTCCCGCAGGGAGATCGCGCGCTTCGTCCGGCGGTACAGATCCGCCAGCAGCCGGTCGATCGCCGGGTCCGCCCAGCCCTGCTCGATCAGCCGCTGCAGCTCGGCCTCGGCACGGATGTAGAAGCCCTCCTCGACGTAGCGCCGGGCCAGGGCCAGGCCCGCGGCGGGCTCGGCGTCGTCCCGGCCTTCCCGAACCTCGCGCGCCGCGGCTTCGAAGCGCGCGCGCGCCGCGGCCGACTCCTGCGGCGAGAGCAGCCGGAACTCCGCGGCCGGGCATGTGGCGTCGCCGAAGCTCGCCGGCCGGACCGTCCACGAGTACGCCGCCCCGGCGGCCAGCTCGCCCGCCATCGGCCCGACCAGCACGCGCAGCTCGTGCGCGAACGTGCTCGTCGTGAACACGTCGCGCCCGTCCTCGTCCCGGACGGTCACCTCGTACGGGCCGCTGACCACGGCCCGCCACCGCAGCACGAGCTTCTCGGAGTCCAGGACCTTGCCGCGCGGAGAGCTGGCTTCGATCTGGCTGACGGCGCAGGAGTCGGCGGCGGTCGCGGCGCCTCCGGCGGAGCCCTTTCGGCCGGCGCGGAGACCCGTTCCCCCCGCAGCACCGGCCACGGCGGCGATCGCGAGGCAGAGCGCGACGAGCGAGCTGCAGCTCATGATCGGCTGTCCCTGGTTCGGGTAGGTCTCGACCGGACCTTGCTGCGGGGGCTCCTCGACCGGTACTTCTACACTTTCGCGCACGCACGAGCCCGATTTCAACCCCGGCGAGTTCGGCTGCTCATGAAGTCCTCCATCCGCTTCGGCCGCCTGTTCGGCATCGAGATCGGCGCGCACGTCAGCTGGCTCGTGATCCTGGTGCTCGTCACGATGTCCGTGGTGGCCCATTTCGGGCTGACGCAGCCGGAGTGGTCGCGGGTCACGCGCTGGGCTGCGGGCCTCGTCACGTCCATCCTCTTCTTCGGGTCCGTGGTGGCCCACGAGTTGGCGCACTCGCTCGTGGCGCGGCGCTTCGGCGTGCCGGTGCGCTCGATCACGCTGTTCCTCTTCGGCGGCCTGGCGCAGATCGAGAGCGAGCCGAAGCGGCCGGCGCACGAGCTCTGGATCGCCGGTGCGGGCCCGCTCTCGAGCCTCGCCCTCGGCGCCCTCTTCGGGGGCCTGGCGGCGCTCGCGCCCGCCGGCGTCCCGGGCGCCGTCGCGGCCTGGCTCGGCGGGATCAACGTGGCGCTCGCATTCTTCAACCTGCTGCCGGGATTCCCGCTCGACGGCGGTCGCGTGCTGCGCGCGGTGGTGTGGTGGAAGACCGGCGATCCCCGCCGCGCGACCCGCGTCGCCGCGGCGGGCGGGAAGCTGCTGGCCCTGCTGCTGATCGTCGGGGGCATCTGGACGTTCTTCACCCCCGGCACTCCGGGAGGGAACCTGGGCGGGCTGTGGCTCGCCTTCATCGGGTGGTTCCTGCTCGAGGCGGCGCGCTCGGGCGAGGCGCAAGTCGAGATGCGCCATGCGCTGCGCGGGGTGCGTGCGGCCGACCTGATGACCGCCGACGCGCCGCGCATCCCCCCGGACCTGCCGCTCGAGAGCTTCGTGCACGAACACCTGCTCCGCACCGGGCGGCGCTGCTTCGTCGTGGCCGACCGCACTCGGGCGGTCGGTCTGCTCACGGCCGGCGACCTCCGGGCCGTGCCGCGGGAGCGCTGGCCGGAGTTGACAGTCGTCGGAGTGATGCGGCCCCTCGAGTCGCTGCACGCCGTGGCGCCGGACACGGGCGGCGACCGCGTGCTGGAGATCCTGGGGCGGGAGGACCTGAACCAGCTGCCCGTCCTCTGCGACGGGCGCCTGGAGGGGATCGTGTCGCGCGAGCACGTGATCCGCATGCTCACGACCCGGATGGAGTTCGCCTCCTGAGGTGTACGTCTACTCGCCGGCGTACTTCGCCGACTTCGGCCCGCACGTGTTCCCGGTGGAGAAGTACCAGCTCGTGCAGCGTGCGCTGGCCGAGGCCGGCGCGCCACCGGACTCGTTCCTGGAGCCCGAGCCCGCCTCCCGGGCCGAGCTCGAGCTCGTCCACACGCCGGCCTACCTGGACGACCTGGATGCCTGCCGCTGGACCGAGCGTACGCGCTGGTCCGAGTTGCCGCTCACGCCGGAGATCGTGCGGCTCTTCGTGCTCTCGGCCGGGGGCACCACGCTGGCCGCGCGGACCGCGCTCGACGGCGGCTGGGCGATGCACGTCGGCGGCGGGTTCCACCACGCCTTCGCCGACCGGGCGGAGGGCTTCTGCTACGTGAACGATCTGGCGGTGGCCGTGCGCGTGCTGCAGCGCCAGGGCGAGATCGCGACGGCGGCGGTGGTGGACTGCGATCTGCACCAGGGCAACGGCACCGCGCGGATCTTCCAGGGCGACGACACGGTGTTCACGTTCTCGATCCATCAACGGGACCTGTACCCGGTGAAGGAGCGCAGCGACCTCGACGTGCACCTGCCCGACGGCACGCCGGACGGGGCGTACCTCGACCACTTGCGGCGTGCCGTCCCGGCCATCCTCGAGAGCTTCCAGCCCGACCTCGTCCTGTACCAGGCGGGAGCGGA
>JBHENL010000208.1:0-2981 GCA_046262075.1 Gemmatimonadota bacterium | reverse complement strand
TCGAGCGGTTGGTGGGGTTGTCGAAGACGACCACCGGCAGCCCCGCGGCCATGTAGGAGTAGAGCTTCAGGTTCCCCTCGCTCGCGGAGAGCTTGGGCGAGACCGCCACGTCGGCGAGGGCCAGGAGCGAGGTCATGCTCTCGTACGGCACGCGGCCCAGGAAGACGACGTTGGCGAGCCCTCGGCGGCGGGCCTCCTCGCGGTAGTCCTCCTCCGGATAGCCGGCGATCACGAACTGCGGCTCCCCCGATGCGGTGCGCAGCGACTCGGCGGCCTGCAGCAGGAACTGGATCCCCTGGTGCTGCGTGAGGACGCCCGTGAACACGACGAGCGGGCGGTCCGGGTCCAGTCCCCAGAGCCGGCGCGCCTCCCTCCGCACCTCCGATGTGAGGGGCGCGAAGCCCTCGACGTCGATGCCGTCGGGGACGAGGTGCAGCCGCTCGGCGGGGACGCCGAAGGCCCGCGCCTGGTCGCCGCCCAGCTCGGTGCTCACCACCACGGCGTCGCCGACGCCGTCGAGCCAGCGCTCGATGCGGCGGAAGCCGGCCTGCGCCCAGCGGGAACGGATGAAGCCGTGGTCCAGGAGCTCGCTCGTGAGGCTGCCCTGCAGGTCCACGAGCAAGGGGGCGTCGAGCGCCCGGCGCGCGACGGCGCCGACCGCCGCACCCTCGTGCAGGTGCGCGTGGATCACGTCGGGGCGGAAGCGGCGCCCTTCGCGCAGGACCGAGGCGAGGAGCAGCACGTCGACGTAGGTCTTGTGGAGCGAGGGCCCCGCGGACAGCCGCCGGTACCAGGGCACGCGCACGGACCGCCGCACCCTCAGACCGGGGGGCGTGCGGCCGTGGTGGTAGGTGCAGAGCGAGACCTCGTGCCCGAGCGCGCGCAGCGCGCGGATCTCCTCAAGGATGCGGACGTGACACCCCCGATCGGCGAAGAAGGGCGTGGGGGCGATCATCAGCACGCGATGGGCGTTCACCACGCCAGCCCCCGCGTCTCGAGCTCGGAGGTGGCGTGCGCCAGGCGGTCGGCCGCGCGCGCCTCCTCGAAGCCCTGCACCAGCCACGGACACAGGTCCGCGAGCCCGTCGGCGAGGCTCACCCGCGGCACGTAGTCGAGGAGCTCGCGCGCGCGGGAGACGTCGGCCACGCAGTGGCGGATGTCGCCCTCGCGGAAGCGCTGCGCGATCTCCGCCGGCCGATCGGAGTCGAGGCGCTCGGAGAGCGTCGAGGCCACCTCGAGCACGCTCACGGCGCGCCCCGTGCCCACGTTCACGACACGGCCGTCGGCCGCCGCGCTCTCGAGTGCCAGCAGGTTCGCCTGGACGACGTCCGAGACGTGGACGAAGTCGCGCGTCTGCCGGCCGTCCTCGAACACCAGCGGCGCGCCCCCGTTCAGGAGCCGCGTGGCGAAGATCGTGGCCACACCGGTGTAGGGGTTCCCCAGCGCCTGTCGCGGCCCGTAGACGTTGAAGTATCGCAGCGCGACGGTCGGGATGCCGTAGGCCCTTCCGACGCTGAGGAACAGCTCCTCCTGGTCGCGCTTCGTCACCGCGTAGACCGACGCCGGCCGCAGCGGCTTGGTCTCGGACGTCGGCCGCGGCAGGCAGTCGGCTCCGCAGGCCGGGCAGGGCATCTCCCAGAGCCGCGCGTGCATCCGGGCTCGTGGGCGCTCCTCGGCCTCGACGGGCCCGCAGGCGGGGCAGCCGTAGGCGCCCTCGCCGTAGACCGACATGGACGAGGCGACCACCAGCTTGCGGATCCGGTCGCGCCGCTCGAGGACCGCCTCGAGGAGGACGGCCGCCCCGCGGCCGTTCACGTCCACGTAGCGCTCGATCTCGTACATGGACTGGCCGACGCCGACCGCGGCGGCCTCGTGGAAGACGACGTCCACGCCCTCCAGCGCCGAGCGCACGCAGGACCGGTCGCGAACGTCGCCGGCGACGCGCTCCGCCTCGCGCGACAGGTAGCCCGGCCAGCCGTCGGCCTCGCGGGCGCCCGCGGCGCCGCGCACGTGGACCTGCGCATCGAGGTTGTCGAGGACGCGCACCTCCCAGCCCCGCGCGAGCAGGGCGTCGGCGAGGTGCGAGCCGATGAAGCCGGCTCCGCCGGTGATCAGAGCCCGTTCGGCCACGCGGAGATCTCGCGGATGCGGTAGATGGGCTTGGACTGCGACTCGTGATAGAGCCGCACCTGCATCTCGGCGATCAGCCCCATCGTCACGAACTGCACGCCCATAATGATGAGCAGGATCCCGAGCAGGAGGATCGGGCGGCCCCCGATCGCCAGGTGCAGCGCCAACTTCTGGTACGTCAGCCACGTGCAGATCACGGCGCCGCCGGTGAAGGCTCCTATGCCCAACAGCCCGAACAGATGGATCGGCCGGTGCGAGTAGCTGAGCAGGAACTTCACCAGGATCAGGTCGAGGACCACCCGGAAGGTGCGCAGGATCCCGTACTTGGACCTGCCGCGCGTGCGCGGGTGGTGGTTCACCTTGATCTCCGCCACGCTGCCGCCCTGCGCGCTCGCGAGGGCGGGGATGAAGCGGTGCATCTCGCCGTAGAGGTGCACGTCGCGCAGCAGCTCGGTGCGGTAGGCCTTCAGCGAGCAGCCCGTGTCGTGCAGCCGCACGCCCGTGACCTGCCCGATCAGCCAGTTCGCCACCGTGGAGGGCAGGCGCCGCGAGAGGAAGCGATCCTTGCGCTCGGCGCGCCACCCGCTCACGACGTCGTATCCCTCGGCCATCTTCTCCAGGAGCCGCGGGATGTCGCGCGGGTCGTTCTGCAGATCGCCGTCGAGCGTCACGACGATCGTTCCGCGAGCGGCGTCGAAGCCCGCCGACAGCGCCGCGGCCTGCCCGAAGTTCCGCCGCAGGTGGATCGCGCGCAGGCGCGGGTGAGAGGCGCAGAGCCGCTTGAGCAGGGGGCCCGTCCCGTCGCGGCTGCCGTCGTCCACGATCAGCAGCTCGTAACGCGGCGTGATCTC
>JBHENL010000207.1:0-18212 GCA_046262075.1 Gemmatimonadota bacterium | reverse complement strand
CCCGCCACGCCCCCGGCGACCTCAGCCGGTCGTGCCCCGCACCTCCGCCTCGCGGCGGTACACCTGGTACAGCTCCTCGCCGAAGCACACCGGCATGTAGATCTCCTCCGCGGCGGTGTCGGGATCGGCGTAGAGCGTGATCCCGCGGTAGTTGCCCACCACGTAGAGCTCCTCCAGCGGGATCCGGCGCGGCTCGCCGAACTTCAGCCAGCGCACGCCGTTGTGGAGCACGGGCTGGTCGCGGCGGTACCAGTCCTGCGTCTCGACGCAGGCCTCGACCTCGACCACCGGCTGCTCCTCGAGCGGCACGATGTAGGGCGTCACGAAGATCAGCAGGTCGCGCTTCTCCGTGCGCGACTCCGTGCGCGAGAAGAGGCTCCCGACGAGCGGGATGTCCATCAGCAGCGGGATGCCGGCGCGCGTGCGCGAGATGTCCTGGACGGTCAGCCCGCCGATCACCGCCGTCTCCCCGTCGTTCACGAGGATCTGGGTGCGCGCCCGCTGCGTGTTGAACGTGACGCCCACCGCCGGGTCGTTCACCGCCACGCCACTGCGCTCGGCGTGGAGCTCCATCAGCACCTTGCCGGTCGGCGTGATGTGCGGCGTGACGTCGAGGATGATGCCGGTCTCGATGAGCTCCACCGTGGCCTGCGCCGCGGCCTCGTCCGCCCCGATGTCGAGCACCCGGATGGGCGTGCGCTCGCCGACGAAGATCTCGGCGGGCAGGTTGTTCAGCACGGTCGTCTGGGGCTCCGCCTGCACGTCGGCGATCTGCTCCTGCTCCAGGGCCTGGAGCAGCCCGCCGATCGTCACCCCGGATGCGGTCGTCGCGATCGACAGGGCGAGGAACGGGTCGGCGAACGCCGCGCCGTCGGTGTTCGCGAGGATCTTCGTGTCGGTGAGCGGATTGCGCAGGTTCTCGGCGCGCCAGGTGATGCCGAACTGCTCGAGGTCGGTCTTGTTCACGAAGACGATCTTGGCCTTGATCGTGACCTGGCGCGTCTGTACGTCGAGCTGGTCGATCACCGAGACGATCTGCTGCACGCGCGTGGGCACGTCGGTGATGATGACCGTGTTCGTCTTGGCGTCGGCGGTCACGGCCCCGCGCGCAGAGCGGAACCGCTCCACCGTGGCGACCACGTCCTTCGACGACACGAAGCTCAGCTGGATCACCCGCGTCTGCAGGTCCTCGAGCTGCTCCACCGCGCGCAGGTTGGCGATCGAGTCCACGCGGATGATGCCGTTCTCGTACGCCACCGCGTAGCCGTTCGCGCGCATGATCGAGACCAGCGCCTGGTCCCACGGCATGTCGCGGATCGTCGCCGTGATCGTGCCGGTCACCTGCGAGCCCGCCACGATCGAGACCCCGCCGAACTCCGCGAACGAGCGGATGACCGTCTCGATGTCGGCGTCCTGGAAGTCGACCGTGATCGGCGCCCCGTCGATCTCGGGCAGCCCGTCCTCGTCCAAGTCCAGGTCCTGGCGCGCGGCGATGACGGCCGGCGGACGCGGCCGCACCTGCCGCGACGCCGCCGGACGCGGCACGCGGACGGGAGGCGCCGCATCCACGACGGCGTCGGCGGGAGCCGCGTCGGCCATCCTCGCGCCCCCGGCCTGCAGGGCCATGTCGTACTCGGCGAACTCGCCGGCCTCGTTGTCGACCGCGATCACGAGATCGTTGCCCTCGACGAAGATGGAGTAGTCGTCCACGTCCTCGAAGTGCACCACCAGCCGCACGACCGCGTCCGCGGTCTGTCGGAGCTCGACCTCGCGCACGCCGCCGCGGCTCACGAGGGCCGCGGCCGCCGGCGTGGCGAGGCGCGCGTCCAGGAGGTCCACCGTGAGACGGTCCGGGTCGCGCGCGAAGACGTCGCGGTACTGCACCTCACCCGTCGTCTCCAGCACCACCTGCGTCGCGTCCTCGACCTGCCGCACGCGGACGTTGAACACGTCGTAGGGCTGCGCCGGCTCGCGGACCGCACCGGGCAAGACGATCAGCGAGAGCGCCGAGAGCAGGCCCGCGGCCGCCCTGCGGGGATGGGCCAGGCTCATGAGACCTCCTCCGGTCGCTGGAGCTTGAGGGTTTCGCGCCGGGAGATCCCGAAATCGCGTACGTCGAAGACGGCCTCGTCCCGCAGGATCTGGACGAGCGTCGCCTTGCCGAGCACGTCGCCGAGCTCCAGGAAGTAGCCCTTCCGGTCCGCGTCCTCGACGACGACCATGCCTTGCCCGCCGGCGCCGGCGAAAAGGCCCGTCAGGACCAGCTCGTCGAAGCGCGGGCCCTCGGCCCGCAAGTCGACGTCGAGCAGCGGCTGGAAGGGATCCCTGCGCCCCGTGCCCTCGTAATAGAAGAACTCCCGCTGGTACGAGAGACGGGCTAGCGCCTGGCCGGCCGAGGGATCGAGCCTGGCCGAGGCATCGCCTTCCTGCGGGGGCGCGGACGTCCCCTGCGCGCGCGTCGCCGGGGCGGCGCGCAGGCCCAGGACGGCGGCGAGTCCCGCCACCGCCAGCGGAGCGGCGAATCGGAAGCCACGGCTCTTCATCGGTCCTCCATCCTCCTAGTTGCCTCCGCCGAGCGGCGGCAGCGCGCCCGGACTGGAAGGATCTTCGGTGGGAGTCGAGCGGCCGACCTGCGTGGGCGGCGGATCGGCCGCTGCGGGGCCGGTCACGGCCGGGGTCGTGACGGTGACGCTCCCGGTGTCGGGCCGCGCACCCACGGCCGCGGGTGGTGTCGACGCCGGGGCCTCGGGGCTCGGGGGCGCCGCGGCGCCCGTCTCTTCGGCCTGCGCCGGGGGCGCGGGTGGAGCGCTCTGGAACGCGGGCGCGAGGCCGGGGGCCAGCCCGGGGGCGCGGCCCGCGTCGGAGGCCGGCGGGGCGTCGGGCAGGGCCACGCCCGGAGAGCCGGCCGGCAGTCCGCTCGCGACGGACCCGTCGGCGCCGCCGGGCACCGGCGCCTCTCCACCGGGGAGGACGTAGGTCGAGAGCTGGAGCTTGGCGTGCACCAGCGTGGGCGGTGGCGCGTCGCTCGCGCCGGCGCGCCCGCCCGCGGGAGGCGACACGCGCTCGCCCAGGAGCTCGGTGATCGTGGGCTTGATGATCCGCGGCAGGTTGGCGATGCGCGTGAGGAAGTTGCCGATCTCGTGGTAGCCGCCGCGCACCTCGACCTCGTAGAACTGCTCGGTGTAGAACGTCCCCGGCTCGGCCGGCAGCGGCGTGAACGCGAGCAGGTCCACGTCGGCCTCCAGCGCCGACGTCGCGATGCGCTCCAGCAGCAGCGGGACCTGCTCCGTCGTGGGGATCAGCTCCTCGAACGCCTCCAGGCGCCGCGCATAGCTCACGCCCTCCTCCTCGAGGGCCGCGATCCGGTTCCCCTGAGCCACGACCTTCGCGCTCTGGTTGTAGCTTTCCAGACGGTCGGCCTGGGCCTCGAGCTCGGCCACGGCCGTGACCTTGGGCGTGTAGAGGTACTGGTAGAAGGCATAAGCCAGCCCCAGGACGAGGATCACGCCGAGCAGCGCCTTCTGCGTCTGCGGGTCGCGGAGGCTCACGGGCCTACTCCTCGCCCTCCGCGGGGACCCCTACGAAGTCCGAGACGAAGAACTGGCCGATGTTCAGCACGGTGCCGGCCCCGATGGTCACCCCGCAGCTGAACGAGAAGAAGTTCCCGTCGAAGATGAAGCTCACGCAGGCGTCGCCGAAGAAGAGCGGCGGGGCCGCGTCGAGCGGGCTCGTCGGGCCGCCCGGCGGCTCCTGCTCCACGTCGATGCCGGGGAACACCTCGGCGCGGATGAACCCCGTCTCGTCGCTGACGAAGCTCTGGTCGGGTCCCAGGAACGGCTCCGGCGCGTCGGGATCGGACTCGACGATTATGATCACGCCCTGCACCGGCGCGCGGTTCGACCGCGACTCGAAGACCTGGGCCTCGATGAAGGCGTTGTTCGAGGAGTTCTGCACCTCGTCGGGATCCTCGAGGAAGTCGCAGCCCCCCGCGGCGAGGAGGGCCGACGCGAGGAGCGCCGGGAGCGAGGGGGAGCGGCGGACGAGCGGCATGAGGGGACCTCCGGCCTAGCTGGATGGGGGTTGCACGTAGGCGGTCACGAGCGCGAACGACGTCACGTCCACACCGTCCACGTTCGAGCGACTCGAGCCGATGAGGCTCACGTTCTCGAGGTAGGGAGAGCTCTCGAGCCCGGTCATGAACTGCGTCAGCGTCAGGTTCGAATAGGTCACGCCGGTGATCTCGATCTGGCCCTCGGCCAGCTCCTCGCGTCGGGAGACCGACGTCAGCCAGGTGTAGTCCGGAAGCGAGCGCGAGATCTCCTCGAGGATGTGCGCCCAGCGGAACCGTCCCTGGTCGACCATCTGGATGGCTTCGATCCGGGCCACGATCGCCGACTGGCTGGTCTCGATCTGGCGGATCTTGGCGATCGCCCGGGAGTAGCGCGTGGAGTCCTGCTTGGCCAGGTCGATCCGCTCCTCGAGAGCGCTCAGCTGCCGGTTCTGGTCGAAGTACAGGAAGACCGCGCCGGCCAGGAGCATCAGGAGGAGCAGGCCGCCCAGGAGCGGGATCGGAAGTCCCGACGGGGCGCTGATCCGGGGCATCGAAGGCGTGGCCCGGGCGGCGGCGGTCTTCTTGTCGGCGGGGGAAAGCAGGTTGACGCGGACCATGCTAGGCGGGGCTGGGAGCGGATCCCGTGACGGAACTCACGAGGTCGGCTCATCCTCCTCATTCGGGTTGCGTTTTCTCCCCCCCTTCCGCATTCCCCGGCATTTCAGCACCGCTCCGTTCCCCTAAACGGCGGCCATTCTCCATCCGTGCAAGGACCGTGCGCGATTTCCGGTCAGTATGAGGAAGCGGGGTGCGTGGACCCGGTCGGAGCCGGGCCGCGGCGTCAGTTCTGGAGGGCGAGCCCCACGGCAAGCGTGAGGAGCGGCCCCAGCTCGCGCTTGCTCTCGTCGGTGAACAGAGCCGGTTCGTAGCCCACTCGCCGGAAGGGGTCCAGAGTGTCCACGGGAATCGAGAGCGCCTGCCCCAGCTGCTCGGCCAGGCCGGGAATCGTGGCACAGCCGCCGCTCAGATAGACCAGCCGCAGCTCGGCGGCCGTCCCGGCGCGCGCCGAGCCGGTGGTCAGGAACGCGCGCGCCCGGTCCACACCCGCCGTGATCTCCTGTGCGACGTCGGCCAGCTGCCCCTTGACCAACTCGATGCTGACGTGCGCGGGCGGCCGCCCCTGCAGAGCCGCGTTCGCCTCGTCGTAGGACAGGCCCAGGCTGCGCTGAAGCGTCTCGAGGAAGCGGTTGGATCCCACCGGCAGGTCGCGCGTCAGGATCGGCTCCGAGCCCTGGACGAGGTTCACGTTCGTGATCTCGTGCCCCACGTTGACGAGGCCGTAGACGCCCTCGGCCTCCGGCGTGTAGTTCGCCTGGAAAGCCGTCTGAACGGCGAAGGCGTCGACGTCGATCCGCACCGGCTCGAGCCCGGCATCCTGCAGGAGGATCGTGCGCGCCTCCACGAGATCCCGCTTGGCCGCCACGAGCAGCACGCTCATCTCCAGCCCGTCGGCGTCGGGGTCGAGGATCTGGAAGTCGAGGTTCACGTTCTCCATGTCGAAGGGAACGTGCTGCTCGGCCTCCCAGCGGATCACCTCGCGGGCTTCCTGCTCCTTCATGCGGTCCATCGAGATCTTCTTGACGATCACGTCGCGGCCCGAGACCGACGTGCTCACCCGCTTCTGCTTGATCCCCAGTCCCTGGTAGAGAGAACGGATCGTGTTCACCACCAGGTGGTGGTCCATTACCTCGCCGTCCACGATCGCGCCCGGGAGCAATCCGCTGATCCCCATCGTCACCACTCTGGGCGTACCGCCTGAGTGGTCGACCTCGACGACCTTGACGACGCCGCTCCCGACGTCCACGGCAACAGCTGTCTTCGGACGCTTGAACATCATATCTGGGACCGGTTTATTGTTCGGCCCTCACAATCTACTTGAGGCGCGAGCATATCGGCCGTCTCCAAGGCTGTCAAGAGAGAGCGTCCCGTTTTCGCGACGCCCCTGTCGGGTTCGATCTCGCGCTCTGCGGCTGGGTTACGCGGCACACGTCGCCCCTAGAGGACCCGGTGCTCCCACGAGAGCATCACGGAGTAGGATCCCACCTGGTCCATGGCGTCCTGGACCACTTCGCAGCTCCAGCGCAGATAGCCGCTGCCGTTGGCCGGGATGTCGATGTCCTTCGTGGCCAGCGAGATGAGGCCGCCCAGCATCGTGAAGTTGCCGTTCAGCCGAATCAACTGGTCGGTGATGATGATGCCCTTGAACTCGCCGTTCGCGTTGATCTTCAGCGTCGACGGCTGGTTCGCCAGGTCGGCGGCATAGCCCAGCACGCACGTCGTGGGGAAGTTCACGCAGTCGTACTTCTTCGCGTCGTAGTTCGGGTTGTGCACGATCAGGATGCCCGAGCCGGAGATCTTGCTGGGCACGCTCCCGGAGGTGACGTAGTTCACGCCGGAGAGGTTCTCGAAATCCGGCACCGCGGAGGCATCCTTCTTGTACTGATCCAGCGCCCCCGGCTTGACGCCGAGGATGTCCTCGGGGGTGAACTTGAAGGTCTCCAACGAGTCCTCTCCGTCCCAGTTCTCGATCCCGAGACCTCCATGGTCGAAGGCCGTATGCCCTACGGACTTCATGCTCCCGCTGAACACGAGCGAGGCCTCTGCGGGGATCTTCACCCCCGCCTTCCAGTAGTTGCAGTCGCTCTTTGCCGCGGCCTTGGATTGGGTCGTGTTCCCGTAGGGTGGATTCAGGCTGTTGGCGGCGACGAGCGTGCCGTCGCGGGTGTACAGGCGACCGTCCACGTCGAAGGAGCCGTTCATCACCGCATTCGTAGGCGAGTTCAGGCCCAGGGGCCCGTCGAGCTCGCCCGTCGCGCGGTCCCGTCCCACCTCGCTGCGCACCTCGGCGCTGCTGCGACCGTTCGTCGCCACCGCGACGAGCAGCTTGACCGGATGCCCGCCCGTCGCGGCGGACGCCTCCTCGTAGCCGAAGCTCCGGTCGTAGCGCACGACGTCCACCTGGTCGCCGTCGCCGTTGAAGTCCTTTCCACCCACGCCCGCATGCTCGCGCTTGCTGAAGGCCGTCACGGTGTAGGTGAAGGCACCCAGGCTGGACGAGACGATCTGCACGCCGTCGGGGTCCTGCCCCGCCCGCGCGCGCGCGGTGAGCTCGACGATCCCATGCTCGATCGCCGCCTCGGCGGCGGCCACGGCATTGTTGCTCGTGCCATAGCTGGAGCTGATACGGGTGTCGGTCGTCGACAGGACGGCCGCGGCCGTGGCGACCAGGCCGAGACCGATGAGCAGCATGAGGGCCAGGGGCAGCGCCATGCCGCGCTGCGAGAGCCGGGGCGCGCGAAGCATGCGTCGTTCCTCCTTGTGGTGCGGGGCTGCCACGGGATGCGCCACGGGTCGTGGGAGACGTGCGGGCACTCGTCTAGAGGCCGAGGTTGCGCGGCACCACGTCGGACTCGAGCCGCGTGGCGGACTGCCCATCCGGGGCCGCTCCCTGGAGGGCGATGCCGATTCGCCGGATCGTGCCCAGCGCGGCGCCGGAGATCGGGAAGCCGAGGGTGTCACCGGCCGCGTCGAGATACGTGAAGCGCACCCGGGTGACGTACTCCGCCATGGGCTGCGCCCCCGAGTCCCCGGCCGTCCCGCGGGTCCGCCGGCGCAGCGTGCTGTCGACGGGCGTGAAGGTGTACTCGACGTCCTCGTTGCCGTCGAGCGCGTCGCCGTCGGAGCCGCCCTCGGGGTCGTCGGTGCTGTGGAAGTCGGCCGTGAAGCGTACCGAGCTCGAGTCGGCGCTCAGGATCCCCGGAAGCGTGCCGTAGGCGTAGAGCCGGTCCTTCATCCCGGCATTGCGCAGCTCTCGCACCATGAGGTCCATCCCGGCGCGCAGGTTCTGATCGAGCTGGACCGACTGGTTCTCGCTGCGGAAGATGCGGGTCTGGTAGCGGAAGAGGTTCACGACCGTCGCACCGACCAGCCCCGCGAGCACGACGACGATCAGCAGCTCGACGAGCGTGAAGCCGGGTGCGCGCCCGGCGATGCGGCTCATCGAGCGCCCCGGATCGTGCGCAGCGACGTGCTGCGCGTCTGGCCTCGCGAGGTCCAGGACACCGTGACCACGATCGTCTTGAGACCGACGGCCGGCACGTCGTTCGTCACCGTCCACGTGCGCGTGTACCGGACCCCGTCGAGGTCGCGGGTGTCGCTGCCGTTCGCGATCGACGCGAAGGCGTCGGTGCGGAAACGCTCGACGCGCTCCTGGGCCAGCCCCGTGGCGGCCGTGAGCGTGCCGCTCTGGGCGTTTGCGCGCGAGACCGTGGTGCTGATGGCGGCCAGCCCCATCAGCCCGACGCCCACGAGGAGGATCGCGACCATGATCTCGACCAGCGTGAAGCCCCGTGAAGGGCGGAGCCGCTGGGGACGGCGGCGGCGGAACGCTCCGTAGCGGCGCAGCCGTCCCGGGCGGCGCGGGACGAGCGAGCCGCGCCGCGGAGCGCGCTCGGCTCCAGTGCCGAGGTCGGCCATCAGCCGCCGCCCTCGCGGATGCGCACCAGACCGGTGATCGGCACCGTGATGACCATTCGGTGCTGTGGGTCCTGCACGTCGGAGATCGTGAGCGTGCTGAGCGGCGACACCGTCCCCCGCGGCTGGAACACCAGCGTGCCGCCCGTCGAGGTGAGGACCACCGCGGGGTCGAGCTGCACGGGGCCGCGGATCGTGCGCCACGTGCCGGCGCTGTCCCACTGCAGGGTGTAGAGGTTGCCGCCGTTGGGCTCGAAGCGGGTCCGGACGCCGCGGGTGATGGACTGCTGTCGGACGTCCTGCAGAGCGGAGTACACCTCCCGCCCCGCCGCCTGTACGCGGAAAGGCGTGCCGTAGTTGGCGAACGAGGGGAGGGCGATCGCGGCCAGGATCCCGACGAACGTGACGGCGATCAGAAGCTCCGTCAGGGAGAAGCCGCTACGAGAGCTGGCTGTCATGGGCACCTGAGATCCGGGATGGCGGGCAGGGCAGTGTCGGGGGCGGTCCGCTCCGGAGGATCCGGGAGCAAGAACCGAACCCGCGGCCTCGTAGCGCGACCTCCTCGGCAAGTCTCTGCGCAGCTTGATCTTAGCTCTTCGGGCAGACCCGGTCCGTCGCGGGATGCGCTCGCGTGGGCTCGCGTTTTGCGAAGGGCCGCCCGCTCGCGAGCACCCCTCCCGCCCGGCCGATTGGCTGCGCGCGCACCCGGCGTCACGGATTCCCGTCGCTGGGAGTGGCACTCAGTCGAGCGGGATGAAGGCGCCGCCGCGCCAGAGGTAGGCGGGCCTGTGCGGGAAGAGGGCGCGCAGCTGCGCGTTCAGGCCGCGCAAGTCGCGCGCGATCACGAACCGGCCGTTCAGGTCCGGCTCGTTCTCCGGCAGGTGAGGCGTGAACAGGCTGTATCCCGCCCGGTCGTACAGGAGCTCCTCCACGCACTCCGCCGCCGGAGGCAGGCCGGGCCGCAGCCGGAGCGTGGGGTCGCCGTTCAGGCTGCGCCATTCGAGTGCGCGCGTTCGCGCCATCAGCTGGCGCAGACCGCTCGCCACGTCGGCGCCCGCCATGCCGCCCGCCTCGGCACGCCTGACGAGGAGCTCGAGCTCGCAGTGATCGGTACGCCGATAGGCCTTCTCCGCCAGGGAAGCGGGCACCTGCAGGCCGCGCAGCCGCGCCAGCAACCGGCTGCCCCAGCTCTCCGCCACCAGGAGCAGGCCCCCCTCGAGGCCCGCGGCGCGCGCGCGCGCTACCAGGTCGACCTTCATGCTGCGCCTGCCGGTCTCGTAGATGCGGAAGCGCTGCGGGATCCCCACCGCCACGGAGTACGCGAAGCAGAGGATCAGCAGCAGCAGGAGCACGCGCGCGGCCCCTACGGAACCGAGCGCGGGTCCGGGGCGTGTCACGCGCGAGCGAGCGCGCTCGAACGCAACGCAGATCGCCCGCGCACTGAGCGGGAGCAGGAAGGCCAGCCCGCTGTAGAGGAAGCGCGGCCCCAGGAAGGCGTCTCGGTGCCAGTAGAACAGATAGACCGCCGGCAGAGCCAGGAATCCCGCCACCAGGCGGCGGTCCCAGCTGGTCGCCAGCCACCCCGCCGCGAGTGCCAGCCCGAGTGGCAGCAGGGCCGGAACCGGCCATTCGAAGAGGAAGACGTTCAGGAGTGCGAGGTCCGTGAGCTCGTTGGGCAGCCCCGTCCAGGGCGTGTGCAGGTCTCCCCACGGTGTTTCGTGGAAACCCAGGCCGTGGCTCTCCCCCCACAGCTTGACGTAGCCCGGGAGCAGCGGGTCTCCGGTCGTGGCGGCGTTGAAGGCGAAGTAGAGCGCGGCGGGAGGCAGGAAGCCCGCGAGACCCGCTGCGAGCGCGGAATGGCGACCCGACCGCATGACCTGGAGCAGGGCCGCGAGGCCGAACGGCAGCCCCACCGCGACCGCGTCGAGCGGACGGCTCAGGGCGGCCGCGCCGAGCGCGGCGCCGGCGACGAACGCCCATCGCCCACGGCCCGTCTGCTCCCACAGCAGGAACGCGTAGAGGAAGAGCGCGACGAAGAAGAGCGCCGAGACGTGGTTCATGAAGCTGGCACCCATGAACCAGAAGAAGGGGCAGAGGACCGCCAGCGCGAGCGTGACTCGCGCGACGGTGGGGCCGTAGGCCCGCCCGGCGAAGCGGAACAGCAGGAGTGCGGTGCCCGTCGTGAGCGCGACGGGCACCGCCCACGCGGCCCCGCCGAGGAGGCCCAGCGCCAGGAGGGCGGAGTGGCCGGGCGGGTACTGCGCGTACCAGCCTCCGGCGTCCATCAGCACCTGCTGGGTGACGAAGAACGCCTGCAGGGGCGGCAGCGTCGCCGTCAGCCGTCCCTCGGCGAAGATCCTGGCCTGGAACAGCTGCACGACGCTGTCGACGAGGAGCGGGTGGCGACGGAAGGCCACCAGCGACGTGAGCAGCAGCAGTCCGCCGAGTGCGGCGAGCAGCGCGGCGCCGAAGCGTGCCGCGGAAGGACGCAGCAGCGCCGCGGCCAGCCGGCTGCCCGCGCCGTCTACGGGCGCCGGCAGCAGCGTCCCCAGGAGCCAGGCCGCCGTCCCGAAGATCCCCAGGCCCAGCAGCCACTCCCCGGGAGGCACCAGCGCGCTCGCGCCGGGGATCTCACCGAAGAGCAGCGGCAGCGGCAGGAACGGCAGGGCGAGCAGCAGGAACCCGGCGCCCCGGACCACGACCCCGGCCAGGTCTCTACGCCGCGTGGCACGGGCGGGCCCGACGGCGCGCCGCGCCGCGTCGGCCGCGCCGCCTACTCCCACGCGTAGAGCGCGATGAGAGTCACTCCGTCGAGATCGCGGCTCACGAGAGGCCGCACCGCGCGGTGCAGCCGCCACTCGAAGGGGCTGAAGATTCCCTGCCGCGTGAGGAGCAGGAGGTACGGCGCCGGGAGCACGTCCGTGAAGACGAGGTCGGCGCGCAGGAGACCCGCGCGTTGAAGCTCCGTCCATTGGGACGGCGCTGGATGCGCCCACACGCGAGCGCCGCGGGGCAGCTCGCGCTCGATGCGGCGCAGGAACTCCGGGGTCGCCGCGTCGAACCAGTACGTGCTCTCGAAGCCGCGCGCGTGCGCGCCCGCCGCCCCACCCACGACCTCGTTGTAGTACGCGAGCTGCACGGGGTGCGAGTGGGCCACGGCCGCCAGCGGCGGGGCGAAGAACACGGCCACCAGAGCCGCCCGCGCGAGGGCGGCGCGGCCCTCGCCGGCACGCGCCCTCACCAGCTCCCAGAGCCTCCCGAAGCCCAGCCCCGCCAGCAGCGCCAGGAACGGGAACTGGGGCAGGAAGAGCCGCACGCCGTCGTGACCGGGAGACGCCGGCAGCGCCATCAGCGCCTGATGGAACACCACCTGCACGAGGCAGAGCAATACCAGCGGGCGCAGGCGCCGCTCGCGGATCCGGAGCGCGCCCGCGCCGGCCAGGACGAGCAGCGGGAGCGGCAGGGTGATCAGCGTGAGGACGGAGGCGTGGTGCCACGGCAGCACGAAGGGGTGCACGCGCCCCATGTAGTAGGTCCAGATGGGCGCCCACTCCTCCCGCGAGGTGCTCTTCTGGATGAACGCCAGGGTCCTGCCCAGGGGGTCCGGCCAGAGGTGCGGGTTGAGCAGCACCATCAGCCCGAGGGCCACCACCCCGCCCACGATCAGCAGGCGCGGCACCTCACGGCGCGCGTGCAGGAGGCCCCACAGCACGAGCGGCGCCGGCAGCAGGAAGCCGTTGAACTTGGTCGCGAGGGCCATCCCCCAGCAGGCGCCGAAGAGCAGCACGTGGTGGCGCGCCGGGCTCCGGGCGGCGCGCCAGAAGAACCACGCCGCGAGCGTCCAGAAGGCGGTCAGCGGCATGTCGGTCGCGGCGACGTGCGCGTCGCCGACGGCGCGCGGCATGAGCGCCCACGCCAGCGCCGCGCCCACGCCGGCCGCGCGCGACCCCGCAGCGTGCACGCCCCAGAGCGCGAGCACCGCGACCACGAGCGCGAAGAGCGCGGCCGAGGAGAGCCTGAACGCCGGGTAGTCTCCCAGCAGGGGGTGGAACAGCGCCCACCCGAGCCCCGCCAGAACCTTGTAGAAGGGAGGGTGGGGGTTGTTGTAGGGGTTGACGTTCCAGTGGGCGGCCAGCGTCTCGGCGCTGGTCCAGCTGGGCAGCGATCCGTCCACCGCGTGCGCGGGGACGCCGCCGAGCCATGCAAGCTCGAGTCGCGCGCTGGAGAGGTAGGCGGGCTCGTCCCAGGTGACCCCGGGATCGCCGGCGGTGAGCGCCACGGCGAGGAACGCGGCGGCCCCCAGGACGGCGGCGACGGCACGCGAGCTCCGGATTCGTGCGGCGAAACCGTGCGCTTCCCCGGGCTCGGCGGTCGCGCTCGTGGCGCGGGCCGCGACCTCGCCCACGGCCGAGGTCACGGACCGTCCGCGACCGGCGGGCGGGCCTCGCCACCCGCCGGGCTCACGACGCAGACCAGCGAGAGCCCCACCGGGAGCCGCCCCTTGCGGATGAAGGGCACCTCCCAGGCGAGCAGGGCATACGCCAAGGTGTTCAACCAGCCCGGGAGGTCGCGCACGTCGCTGCCGGCCGATACGTCCGAGCGCGGCTGCGACGCCCCGCCACCGGCCGGCCGGCGGATGCCGGAGCCGGCGCGACGCAGCAGCCGAAGGAGCGCGGCGGGCGGGAAGATCGACGCGTAGCCGTAGCCGCCGAGCCGCGTCGTTAGGCCGGCCTCGGCGACGCGGGCCTCCAGCAGCTTCCGGGTGTAGCGCCGCTTGTGGTGCAGAGCCTCGTCGTGCGCGGACCAGAGCGCGGGGAAGGCGGGCACCGTCAGGATCGCGATGCCTCCCGGCTTCAGGACACGGGCGACCTCCCGCAGTGCCTGCACGTCGTCATCGACGTGCTCGATGATGTCGAGTGCGAGCACGGCATCCGCCGTGGCCGAGCCGATGGGAAGCTCCTCAGCGGCCCCGCGCAACAGCCGCAGCAAGCCGCGGGAACGACTCAGCTGGAGTGCCTCCACCGAGGGATCGAGTCCGATCCCGAGTGTTCCCGGGGGCAGGTCTCGCAATGTCACGCCAGTCCCGCAGCCGACGTCGACTACCCGGCGGCCAGAAGCCGGCATCCAGGTCCGCAGCAGATCGTAGACCATCCGCCGCTTGGCGCGAAACCACCAGTGGCGCTCCTCGAGCTCGAACATCCGGCGGTACTCGTCGGTCTGCATCAGCCGAGCCGGTAGAGCGCCGCCAGCACGACGCCGTCGATCGTGACGGCGTAGGCCGGAGTGGCGAAGTGGAACAGTGCCAGGTCCGACTGCCTGAACCATCCCCGCCGATGCACGATCAGCACGTACGCCGCCGGCTGCTCCATCTGCACCTTCACGTCGCGCCGGAGCCATCCCAGCTCCTGCGCGTAGAGGAGGTCCTCGTAGAGGAACGGGCCGCCGTCCAGGGTGGCCCCTCTCGGAAGCACGCCGTTCAAGTCGTCGTAGACCTCGTGGTTCAGGACCTCCTTCATCGTCGTCACCTCGAGGCCGCGGGCCTCGGCGCCCGCGATCCCCCCCACCAGCGCGTTGTAGTACGACGCCTGATAGGGGTGCAGCCGGACGACGGACAGGAGCGAATCGGCCAGCACGACGACCAGAAGGGCGGGGCCCACGACTCGCATCATGCGCGGCCGGAGCAGCGTGGCCGCCCCGAAGCCGATCAGCAGCGCCAGGAACGGAAACACCGAAAGGAAGAGCCGCACGTCGTCGTGCATCGGGGCGGAGGGCAGCGCCAGCGCTCCGAGGAACGCCGCCGGCACCAGCGCGGCGAGCGCCGCGGCCGGACGCAGCGCCGGCCGGAGGAGGCCGGACACGACGCCAGTCGGGGCGAGCAGCACGAAGCCGATCGGCAACGTCAGCAGGAGCATGACCCACGTGTAGTGCCAGGGTGGGCGGAAGAGGTACACGCGGCCGAAGTAGAACGTGGGCAGCTGGGTCATGAGCATCTCGCTGCGGGCGAAGCCGTGGGCGAGATACTCGCGGAGCCCATGGATCGGGTCCACCCAGAAGGCGGGGTTCACCGCCACGAACGTCACGAGCGCCGCGAGGCCGAACCACGGCAGGCGCCGGAGGAGAGGCCTGCGGAAGACCGCCAGCCACGGGATCAGGACGGCGGGCAGCAGGATGGCGCTGAACTTCGTCGCCAGTGCGAGACCCCACAACGCCCCCGCCCCCACCATCGGCGCACGGCGACCCTCCGCCGCGCAGAACAGCGCTGCGAAGAAGAGCGCGCTGAGCACGCTGTCCGTGTCGGCGAAGTGGGCGTGCGCGAACACGCGGGGCATGAGCAGCAGTGCGAGCCCCGCCGTGATCCCCGCGACGGCGCCGCCGCGCAGGGCGCCCCATGCGGCCACGCCACCGACCAGGCCGCCCGCGAGGAGCGCTCCGAGCAGGCGATAAGCGGTGAGCGTCTCGATCCAGCCGCCGAAGAGAACGTGCGAGAGCCCCGCGACCTCCCGCGAGAACGGCGGGTGGGGAATCCGGGACGTCTCGAGCCAGCGCCAGGTCTCGTCCATGAGCCCCGGCGTGAAGGCGTCCTGCGGCACGCCGGCGCGCAACCTGGAGAGCAGGTACTCGAACCACCGCACGAGCCTGCGCGAGGCGGAGAAGTAGTTGCCTTCGTCGCTCACCAGGCCGTAGTCGGGAAGCGTGGCGACGTACGCCATGGAGGCCACCAGTGCGATGGCGCATCCGACGCCGGCCGGACTTCGAGCGATCTCGTGCAGAGAGCGGATCACGCAGCGCAGCGGCGAACCGGACGCCGCGCCGCGCGGCTGTTGCCGCCAACCGCCTGGACCGGCCCGTCGATCCGATCGAGGGCGGGGGCGCTCACGATCCGACCGGCGAGGGAAGCCGGGACGGAAACTCGGGCTCGAGCGGGTCGCGCGCCCGCTCGCCGGCGGAAGGGGCGCCGGCCCGGCCGGTCACCGAGGACGGCTCCTGCGGCCGCGCCGTGCGGGAAGTCGGGTCGCCCCTGCGACGCCCGGTCAGGAGCCCCACCGCGAGGAGGAGCAGCGTGCCGGCCGAGATCCAGGCTCCCAGCTCGAGGCTGGCGGGGCGGTACCGGAGGCCGACGGCGTGGCGGCCGGCATCGACCGCGACGGCGCGCTGGTAGCCGTTGGCCCGGAGCACCGGCGCAGACGCCCCGTCGACCTCCGCGGTCCATCCCGGATAGTAGCTGTCCGTCAGGACGAGCAGCGCCGGACCCGGCAGGTCGACCTCGAGCTCCGCCGAGGCATCCCCCCACACGGCCTTCCGCACGCGGCCGGCGCCGGCCGAGCGCGAGCTCGCGGCCGACGCCGGGGGCCGTTCGGTGGAGCCGGAATCGAAGCCGGGGACCCGATCCAGCACGACAGCCTCGCCGAGCGCGAAGCCCGGCTCCAGCGCCTGCTCCAGTGCCCGCCGCGCGTCGGGGGCGATCGACCACTCGCGGGCGAGATACGCCCGCGGGAGAGGCTGCCGCATCCGCACCACGCCGATGGGGAGCTCGTCGTGCGTGGCCACGTGCGCCACGTCCTCGGCCGGGAGCGGAAAGGAGGTCACCAGGTAGCCGACCCCGAGCAGGCGCAGCAGCCGGAGCTGCACGCGGAGATCGGACTGGGCCAGGAGCGCGTCGATCAGGTCCGCCGTGCCGAGCGTCTCGATCCCCGCCATGCCGTCCTGCTGCAGGAACCCGTACAGCTGCCCCAGGTTCGGCGCCAGGCTGTGATGGAAGAGGTAATGGTTGGAGAAGATCCGCGCCTGCGGCACTCCCGCGTACTGGTTCATGTCGGCGGCGAGCGGCGTCGAGCGCACGCGGAACGCGCGCGGATCGCCCGCCTGTCGCCGGAGGACCTCCGCGGCCCAGGGGTCGCGGTAGAAGCTCCAGGGAACGCTGGGGTTGACCGCGCGCGCGGCGAGGGCCAGATCGGCCGCGGCGAGCGCGCAGAGGAGCACGCCCGCCCTCGCGGGGGCGAGCTTCCGGCGGTGCGCGAGCAGGAGGACGCCCGCCACGCCCGTTCCCACCGCGGCCGCCATGGCCAGCGCGTGCGCCGCCTCGGGCCGCGCGGCGTCGTGCACGAGGCGCACGGACGCGAGCGCGGAGCCGGCGACGATCGCCAGTCCCAGCGCGACGTCGCGGCGGCGGAAACCGACGCCGAGCACGCGCTCCATCCCCGCCGCCGCCAGAGCGGGAAACGCAAAGGCCGCCAGGAGCAGGAACTTCTCGGGGTAGCGCAGCGACCGGAACGGCGGGACCAGCTCGTAGACGACCCCGAAGACGGGCGAGTGACGCCCCAGTGCGAGCAGCGCTCCTGCCGCCGCGACGGCGCACCAGAACACGGCCCAGCGCCGCCGGGGCCCCAAGAGCCCGAGAGCGGCCAGCCAAGCGATCGCGACTCCCATGTACGCCGAGAGCAGCCAGGGAACCTCGCCGCTCATTCGCGCCCCGGTCTCCGCGTTTCCCGGAAGCGCTGGCCGCGGGAAGGCGAAGCCGGAGAGCGCCGAGGGATCGAAGGAATCGTCCGCCGCGAGCGCGAAGGGCAGCCCGTCCTGCCGAACGGATTCACGCAGGAGCTCCGCCGTCGGCAGCAGTTGAACCGCGCCGAGGCACCCGGCGATGGCGACGCAGAGCAGCAGGAGCGCGCCCGCGCGGAGCCGCACGCGCCGGCCCGTGCGGCCGGTGGAAGGAACTTCCCAACCGGCCTCATGGGAAGCCGGCGCCCGCTCCGGCGCGAGGACCACGAGCAGCTAGGCGATCCCCAGCGCGAGCGCAGCGAGCTGGAGCTCGCCGCCCAGCAACGCGAGGAGGACCGCGGCGACCAGGCCGAGCACGCTCCCGCGAGTGGGGCTCCTCCGCAGGCGCAGGGCGAAGAGCAGGATCCACGGCAGCCAGGCGGCCGCCTGGAGATTGTTCAGCACGTTGATCAGGCTCGCGAGGAAGCCCCCCAGCCCGAAGCCGATCGCTCCGAACAG
Source organism: Gemmatimonadota bacterium (assembly GCA_046262075.1). Lineage (GTDB taxonomy): Bacteria > Gemmatimonadota > Gemmatimonadetes > JACCXV01 > JACCXV01 > JBHENL01. The sequence continues at coordinate 631 of JBHENL010000207.1, read as the reverse complement.
GCTGGAGATCGGCCGAAAGCCCGCGGCGCGGAGGAACAGGTGGCAGCCGAGGCCTGCCGCGGCGAGATGCAGCAGAATGAACAGCTGGAGACCGGGGTCGAGCCCGAAGGCCACGAGCAGCAGGCTCGGCGGATAGAAGACGCCGGTCTGCGGATTGGCCAGGAAGGGCAGGCCATTGCGCAGGTACGGATCCCAGAGCGGCAGCTCGCCGGCTCGCCAGAGCTCGACGAGCAGGGCCTTCATGGGGACGAAGTACAGGCTGAAGTCCCGAAACCAGAACGTCTCGCGGGCCGGCAGCAGGGGCAGGAATGGCAGGCAGGGCACGAGCGCGGCCGAGACGGCCACGAGCCACTCGGCTCGTCGGGCGCCTGGGCCGTGCCTCGAGCGCGAGGATCTGTGAGTGCCACGGCTCACGAGGACCTCTGGACCGGAGACGGGAGCGCTGCTTCTCGCGGTCGTGCCCGGCGCGGAGGATCTACGCCGGATGGACGAAGGCGCAACACGGGCCAGCCGCGTTGCGCCTCATCCGTGTTTGGGAGGATGGAGCTTTACGGGAACTTGACGATCTTGCCGTCGTTCGCGCCCGTCGTGCCGACCACGATGTTGAAGCCGTTGCTGGAGGCCGTGTGCT